>JBBSUF010000045.1:0-15964 GCA_038235185.1 Lysobacterales bacterium | reverse complement strand
GACGACAGACGAAGCCGCTGCAACAAGCACTGAAGCCGTAGCTGCCGCACCCGAAGAAGCTCCCGCCGCCGAGTAGTTCAGCCGTTTTGCGGCCGCGCCAATGCGCGCGGCCGCGTCGTCACCGCTTTTTGTAGGAGCGGCTTCAGCCGCGACCCGTTCCGGTTTGCATCGCCGCGTAAGTCGCGGCTGAAGCCGCTCCTACAGTTTCCCAACGAATTTCGAGGTTTATCCCCATGGCAGAAATCACCGCATCCCAGGTCAAGGAACTGCGCGAGCGCACCGGCGCCGGCATGATGGAGTGCAAGAAAGCACTCACCGAAAACGACGGCAACATCGAATCCGCGGCCGACTGGCTGCGCAAGACCGGTCTGGCGAAAGCCGACAAGAAGGCCAGCCGCATCGCTGCCGAAGGCCGCATTGCGATGGCACAGTCGGCCAACAAGGCCGTGCTGGTCGAAATCAATTCCGAGACCGACTTCGTCGCCAAGGACGAGAGCTTCCTGAAGTTCGCCGACGAAGCAGCGCAGACCGCGTTGAACAGCGATGCGCAGGATGTCGAAACGCTGAGGTCGACCAAGACTTCCTTCGGCCCGACTGTCGACGAAGGCCGCCAGTGGCTGGTGTCCAAGGTTGGCGAGAACGTGCAGGTCCGCCGCATGGCGAAGATGGAGAGCAGCAACACCATCGGCGCCTATGTTCACGGCGGCCGCATTGGCGTGCTGGTCGAAGTCAAGGGCGGCAATGCCGAGCTTGCACGCGGCCTGGCAATGCACATAGCCGCGATGAATCCTCCGTACATCTCGCCCGCGCACGTACCGGCCGATTTCGTCGCGCGCGAGAAGGAAATCGCGATGGCGCAGGTCAAGGACTCCGGCAAGCCACTGGAAATCCTCGAGAAGATGATCTCCGGCAAGGTCGCCAAGACCGTCTCCGAAATCACCCTGACCGGCCAGCCCTACGTGCTCGACACCAACCAGACGGTCGAAGCCGCATTGAAGGCTGCCGGTGGCGCGCAGGTGCTGAATTTCGTGCGCCTCGCAGTGGGCGAAGGCATCGAGAAGCAGACTGACGACTTCGCTGCTGAAGTGATGAAGCAGGCCGGTCTCGCCTGATCTTGTGATCGCATGGGTCCACGGAAAGCCGCGAGAATTCGCGGCTTTCCTGTTTCTGGTACCTAGGCTGCGCCCTGCGCGACGAAAGGCCTCAGCAATGAAGACGTTTGACACTCAGGCACTGTTTAACGGTTCGCTGACAATCGACTCGTCACCATCTGCCTGATGCACCCCCTGGAGCCATGCCACGTGCGATCGATCATGCTGAAGCCGCGCGCCGGAACGTTGATGGCGACAGTGCTGCTTTCGAGCTTGGCCGCGTGCGCAACGTACCACCCGCAATCACTCGACACCCGACCTGGCACACCAGCAGAACTGCGCACGCTGCAGGTCGACGCCACGCATATGCCGCTGCCTGTCCTTCGCGCGCATCGCTTCGATCCATCCGACGGCCTGGACATCACCGAGACCGCGATGCTGGCGGTGGCCAACAATCCCGAGTTGCGCATCGCCCGTGACGATGCTGGCATCGCCCGCGCCCAGGCGTTCGCCGCCGGCCTGTTGCCTGACCCGCAGATCAGCTTGAGCGGCGACCACCCCACCGGCAATGTCGCGGGCAGCAACATCAACGCATTCGGTCTTGGGATCGGCTACGACGTCAATGCGCTGCTGCGGCATTCGGCTGAAAAATCCGCTGCCACCGCCGCGCAGACGCAGAGCGAACAGGAATTACTGTGGAAGGAATGGCAGACCGTGGCGCAGGCGCGGTTGCTGTTCGTGCGCAGTGTCGATGGCGAGCGCAGCTTGCGCGTGCTCGATGACGAACGTGCCCTCTTTGCGGACCGCCAGGCGCGGTTGCGTCGCGCCCTGGATGCTGGCAACGTCACCGTCGACAGTGTCGCAACCGATTTCGCAGCGCTTGGCGACGTGCAGCAGAAAATCGCGGACCAGCAACGCAAACTTGCGCAGACACGCCACGATCTCAACACGCTGCTAGGGCTGGCGCCGAGTGCACATCCGCTACTGGTCGAAGACGACACATTGCCGCAGGTCGATGCCGTGCAACTGCGTGCGTTGGTGCCGCAACTGGGCCAGTTGCGCCCTGACCTGCGCGCACTGGCATCGGGCTATCGCAGCCAGGAACAGAAATACCGGGCTGCCGTGCTGGCACAGTTCCCGGCGCTGACGCTGGGCTTCAATCGCGCGCGCGACACCAGCGGCATCTACACCACCGGATTCAACCTCGGGTTGTCCTTGCCGATCTTCAATGGCAATCGCGGCAACATCGCCATCGAGAAGGCGACCCGCCAGCGCCTGTTCGACGAATACCACACCCGGCTGGCAAGCGCGGCCGCGGAGATCGACGCCGTGCTGGAAGATCGCGTGCTGGCCGAGCAACAACTGGCCGATGTGCGCCGCAGCATCGCCGAGCTCGAGCGCTTGTCCGCGCATTCGCAATCCGCCTACCAGGCCGGCAATATCGACGTCATTGCATACGTCACCCAGCGCGATGCCCTGCTTGCCAAGCGCCTCGAGGCGCTGACGCTGGAACAGGCCCTGCGCGAACAACAGATCAGCCTGCAGACGCTGCTCGGCAGCCAGATTCCGGGCGGCGATGCCACTTCCTCCAGCACCAGCACGATGGCGAAACCGCAATGAATTCGAACCGGCTGCGCCCTACCCTGCTAGCGCTCATCTGCGCGTCGCTGTTGGTTTCACTCCTCGGTGCATGCAAAGGGTCAGCCGATGAGGCAGCACCTGCCGACAGCAAATCCGACGCCAGCGTGCTGGTCGAAACCATGCTGCCACGTCGGGAAGCAATGCCACGGACGCTGACGTTGTACGGCGAAGTTGCGCAAGAAGTCGGCGCGACCGAAAACGTGAGTTTTGCCCGACCCGTCCTGATTTCCCGGCTGCTGGTTGCCGCAGGTGAACGCGTGCACGCAGGCGATCCACTGCTGGAAGTCGTCACTGATCCTGCGGCGGCGGCGGCATTCCAGCAGGCACAATCGGCGGTCACGCTGGCACGGAAGGAGCTCGCCAGCCAGCAGGAATTGTTTGCCGAACGCCTGACCACGCAGGCGCAACTCGCCGCGGCGCGCAAGGCGCTCACAGATGCACAGGCCGGATCGAACGCGCAACACCAGCTCGGCGCCGCGCCCGGCCCACAGATCGTGCGAGCCAGCCACGACGCCATCGTCGCCAGCCTGGCTCAGCAACAAGGCGACCGCGTGCAACCTGGCACGACGGTGATGCAGTTGTCCAAAGCGGGCGCGCAGCGCGCGGTGCTCGGCGCGGAACCCGAGGATGCCGCGCAGCTCGCCGCTGGAATGCCGGTGCGCCTGATGCCGGTGTTTGGTGGCGGCGAAATTCCCGCGAAGATCGCGCAGGTCTTTGCGGTACTCGATCCGCAAACGCGACTGATCGACGTTTCCGTCCGGCCCGATGATCCCAAGGCGCCGCTGCTGCCTGGGATCAAGTTGCGCGGCGTGGTGACGCTGGCTGCGACTGACACCTGGATGGTGCCGCACTCGGCGGTGCTGGATGACGCACAGGGCGCCTACGTGTTCCAGGTCAGCGGCGCGCACGCCAAACGCGTGCCGGTCCGCGTGCTGGTCGAAAGCGACGCACGCGACGGCATCACCGGCGCGATCGATCCGAAGCTGCCGATCGTCGTGTCCGGTAATTACGAACTCCAGGATGGCGCCGCGATCCGGACTTCCGGCAAATGACGGCAACCGACTGGCTGCAGGGGCACAGGCGCTCGATCCTGTTCTTCCTGTTCGTGCTGGTGATCGGCGGTGGCCTGGCCGCGCTGAAACTTCCCGTCAGCCTGTTCCCCACCGTTGATTTTCCGCGCGTGGTGGTAAACGTCGATGCTGGCGACCGGCCCGCCGAGCAGATGGAACTGGAAGTGATGCAGCCGATCGAGGAAGCGATCCAGCGCGTCCCCGGCGTGGTCAGCGTGCGCTCCCAGGTCAGTCGTGGCACGGCGGACGTGTCGATCAATTTCGACTGGGGCAGCGACATGGCCCAGGCGACGTCACAGGTCAACCAGGCCATCGGCGCACTGCTGCCGGGGTTGCCGCAAGGCACCGCGATCGACGTGCGGCGGATGGATCCCACCGTCTTCCCGATCCTTGCCTACAGCCTGACGTCCGATCGCAGCACGCCGTCGCAGTTGTACGACCTTGCCCAATATCGCCTGCGTCCGCTGCTTGCGGGCATTCCCGGTGTCGCCCGAGCCGATGTCACCGGCGGTGCGCAGGAGGAATACCAGGTCATCGTCGACCCCCGGAAACTGGCGGCCTTCGGCCTGAGCCTGTCGGACGTCTCCAATGCGTTGTCGGCAGCCAACGTCGTGCAGGCGGTCGGGCGACTGGAAGAACACTACAAGCTCTATCTGACGATCTCCGACACGCGCTTCCGCAGCCTGGATGAGCTGCGGCAGACGGTGATCAAGACCGGCACCAACGGCATGGTGCATCTGGAAGATGTCGCCCACGTCGTGCGCGGCGCAAAGCCACAGTGGATCCGCGTCAACGCCGATGGGCATGATGCGGTGTTGCTCGGTATTTTCCAGCAACCCGGCAGCAACAGCGTGCAGATCGCGCACGATGTCGAAGCACAACTGAAGGCCTACAAGCTGCCGCCCGGTGTCAAGCTTGCCAACTGGTACGACCAGAGCGTGCTGGTGGTCGATTCAGCTGCCAGCGTGCGCGACGCGATCCTCATCGGCGTGCTTCTGGCCGCGCTCGTGCTGTGGTTTTTCCTGCGCAGCCTCAAGATCACGCTGATCGCGGTGCTGGTGGTGCCCGCGACGCTGGCTGCCACCGTCGTGCTGCTGTACGTGCTGCACATGAGCTTCAACATCATGACGCTCGGCGGAATGGCGGCGGCGGTGGGACTGATCATCGACGACGCCATCGTCATGACCGAACACATCGTGCGGCGCCTGCACGGCACCGGCGCAGACCACCACGGGCAGGTCATGCTCGCGGCACGCGAATTCACCCAGCCATTGGTGGGTTCGTCGGCATCAACGATCGTCATCTTCCTGCCGCTGGCCTTCCTGTCCGGGGTGACTGGCGCGTTCTTCAAGGCGCTGTCGCTGACGATGGCTGCCGCGCTTGTCATTTCCTTCCTGATCACCTGGCTTGCGGTTCCGCTGCTGGCCGATCATTTCCTCGGTGCCAAGGACGCCGAACCGCATCCTGACAACCGCATGATGCGCAAGCTCCACGAAGGCTATTCGCGTCTGCTGCCGCGCTTGATCGCACGACCGATCCTGCTACTGATCGGGTTGGTGCCATTGCTCGGGCTTGGTTTCATCGCCTATCTCAATGTCGGCTCGGGCTTCATGCCGGCGATGGATGAAGGCGGTTTCATCCTCGATTACCGCTCTGCGCCGGGCACCTCGCTCACCGAAACCAATCGCTTGCTTGGCCAGGTCGAGCAGATCATCCGCGCCGATCCGTATGTTTCGACCTACTCGCGCCGCACCGGTGCGCAACTCGGCGGCGGATTGACCGAGGCCAACGAAGGCGACTTCTTCATCCGCCTCAAACGCGGCTCGCGACCGCCGATCGAGACCGTGATGGACAACATCCGCGGCGAAGTGGAGAAGAAGGTCCCGGGCCTGGACATCGAACTTGCACAGTTGCTCGAAGACGTCATCGGCGATTTGACCGCAGTCCCGCAACCGGTCGAGATCAAGTTGTTCGCCGATGATCCGCGCCTGCTCGAATCCAGCGCCACGCGCATCGCTGCGCAGCTGCAGAAGATCAATGGCGTGGTCGACGTCAAGAACGGCATCGTGCCGGCGGGTGACGCGCTTGAGATCCGCGTTGACCGCGTCAAGGCATCTCTGGAGGGCATCACGCCGGACGCGGCGACCAAGATGCTCGATGCCGCGATCGGCGGTACGGTCACCACTTCGGTACGCGGCGACATCAAGATGATCGGCGTGCGGGTGTGGACGCCACCGGACGTGCGTTCGTCGAAAAAGGCCCTAGGCGAACTGCTGCTGCGAGCCGATGATGGCCATCTGGTTCCGCTCGCGCGTATCGCAAGCATCGAACCAGTCAGCGGCCAACCGCAGATCGATCGCGAAAACCTCAAGCGCATGATCGCCGTCACCGGACGCATCAGCGGCCGCGACCTGGGCTCGGTCATCGTCGACGTGCGCGCGATGCTCGCCAAGAACGGCGTGGTCCCGGCTGGTGTGCGTTTTGAACTTGGCGGGTTGTACAAACAACAGCAGATCGCATTCCACGGGTTGCTCGCAGTGTTCGTCGCCGCGATCGCGCTGGTGTTTTTGTTGCTGCTGTTCCTCTACGAAAGCTTCCGCGTCGCGCTGGCGATCCTGGCGATTCCAGTGCTGGCGGTGTCGGCGGTGTTCATCGGACTATGGGTCACCGGCATCGAGCTGAACATCTCGGCGATGATGGGCATGACCATGATCATCGGCATCGTCACCGAAGTCGCGATCTTCTACTTTTCGGAATATCGTGAAGTCGCCGTCGGCGGCCATTGCGTGGAAGCCCTCGTCGAAGCCGGCAACAACCGCATGCGCCCGATCGCGATGACCACGCTCGCCGCCATCCTGACCCTGCTGCCACTGGCGTTCGCCATCGGCCAGGGCTCGGCGATGCAGCAGCCCCTCGCCGTCGCCATCGTGTCGGGATTGCTGGTGCAGCTGCCGCTGGTGCTGCTGGTGATGCCGGTGCTGTTCAACATGCTGCGCGAGCGAGGCAAGCCAGCGTCTCCTGTCGAGCAACCCGTCACCCCGTGATGCATCAGCTAGAATCCCAACGTTTGCCACGCTCGAGCCAGCCATGACCCAACTTGCCTATCGCCGCATCCTGTTGAAACTGTCGGGCGAGGCATTGATGGGCGACGAGGACTACGGGATCGATCCGAAGGTGATCGGGCGACTGGCACGCGAAGTGATCGAGGCGCAGCAGGCGGGGGCCGAGGTAGCGCTTGTTGTAGGCGGCGGCAACATCTTCCGCGGTGCCGGACTGGCAGCAGGCGGCATGGACCGCGTCACCGGCGACCAGATGGGCATGCTCGCGACAGTGATCAATGCGCTTGCGATGCAGGACGCACTGGAGAAACTCGGCGGCAAGGCGCGGGTCATGAGCGCGATCAAGATCAATGACGTCTGCGAGGACTACATCCGTCGTCGCGCGATCAGGCATCTCGAGAAAGGCCGCATCGTGATCTTCGCGGCAGGTACCGGCAATCCGTTTTTCACTACTGATTCGGGCGCCGCACTTCGTGCGATTGAAATCGGCGCGAACCTGCTCCTCAAGGCGACGAAGGTCGATGGCGTCTACGACAAGGACCCCAAGAAATATCCCGATGCCGTGCGCTTCGACACGCTCAACTACGACGAAGTCATCGCCCGCGACCTGCAGGTGATGGACACCGCGGCATTCGCGCTGTGCCGCGACAGCGACATGCCACTGCGCATCTTCGACATGGGTCAGCCAGGCGTGCTGCAACGCGTATTGCGCGGCGAGAACATCGGCACGCTAGTCCGAGGGCGCGGCTGACACATCCTGTCGGGCCGCCTTATTCACGTTGCGTAGTGCTGGCGTGGTCAAGACTGGCTGTCTGATTCGCAACCTTGATTCGATGGAGCTTCCCGATGTCGATGCCTGCTGCTTTCAGGACAACTGCTTCGAGGGCAACACTCGTGGCTGCAACACTTGCAATACTCGCGGCCTGCACGATGGTTCCGGCCGCCGATGGCAACGCTGGAGGACGCATGGTGAATGATGGCCAGCAATTCTCGATGCATCCAGGCGAGCAGGTCACGCTCGCGGACCACGGCAACCTGCGTTATGTCCGCGTCGTCAACGACTCGCGCTGCCCGCCTGGCGTGCAGTGCATCTGGGCAGGCGACGCCGAAGTCGCGTTCGAGTGGATACCGGCGACAGGCACCATGCAGGAGTTTTCACTGCATACCGGCAAGGATCCGAAACAACAGGCAATGGGTGGGCGGAAGTTGACTTTGGTGTCGCTTGAGCGCGGAGCGACCCCGCAGGCGCAACTACGGGTCGACACGGCGCCGTAGTTGCATGCGGTGTTAAAACCGCCCTTCCTGGAAGTCGACGAAGGCCTGCAAGAGCTGCTCGCGGGTGTTCATCACGAACGGCCCATGCCGCGCGACCGGCTCCCCCAGCGGCTTGCCGGCGACAAGAAGCAGGCGTGTCTCAGCAGTCCCCGCCCGCACCGCGAAATGATCGCCACCGCCAAGCACCGCGAGCTCATGTGTGTTCAATGCCCGTGAGTCTTCGCCGTCACCAATCGTCACTGCACCTTCGAACACATACGCGAACGCGTTGTGGCCTTCAGGCAGCATGTAGTCCCACCTGGCACTCGGCTGCAACGAAATGTCGAGATACAGCGGTTCAGTCGCGGGCTGCACGATCGGTCCGTGGACGCCATCCACCGTGCCCGCAATCACCTTGATGAGCACACCGTTCACCGGGGTCGCCACCGGGATCTGATTGGGTGAAAATTCCTGATAGCGCGGAGCGACCATCTTGTCGCTGGCCGGCAGGTTCACCCACAACTGGAACCCGCGCAGGCGACCTTCCTGCTGCTCCGGCATTTCCGAATGCACGAGGCCGCGACCGGCGGTCATCCACTGCACGCTGCCCGGCACCAGCAGGCCCTCGTTGCCGTGGTTGTCCTTGTGGCGCATGCGACCGTCGAGCATGTAGGTGACGGTCTCGAAACCGCGATGCGGATGCTCTGGGAAACCGGCAAGGTAGTCCTCGGGCTGGTCCGTGCCGAATTCGTCCAGCATCAGGAATGGGTCGAGCATGTCCAGCTGCGGCGTGCCGATGACGCGTGTCAGCTTCACACCGGCGCCATCGGAGGTGGGCATGCCGCGCAACGTGCGCATGACTCGCGCATTACGGACTGGGTCCGGCTTGGTCGTTGACATGTTCATGAATCCTCCGGGGCTGGGATGACCAAGAGATTGGGTGGATACGGGCCGTCACCAGCACTGCCGGTGGAACACTGGATTGCACCAAGCGTCAGCCTGCCATGGAATCCAGTCGGCGCAATCGCCAGCAGCGATGTATGCGCATATCACGCGCAAAATCCGGCGGGATCGTCTGCGCGCTGATGTCTTCGCATTGCGCAAACTGTGCAACCGCATCCGTATCGAGCCGGAAACGACGGTAGTTGTTGGAGAAATACAGGACGCCGTCGCGTGCCAGCCGGGCGACGGCAGCACGCAGCAGTCGCACGTGCTCGGCCTGCACGTCGAAGTCGTCGGCACGCTTGGAGTTGGAGAACGTCGGTGGGTCGCAGAAGATCAGGTCGTATTCGCCACCATCCGCTTCGAGCCACGCCACCGCGTCGGCCTGCACGAGCCGGTGGCGCGGACCTTCGAAATTGTTTTCACGCAGGTTGTCGGCACACCACTGCAGGTACGTTGCCGACAGGTCGACGGTCGTCGTCTGCCGCGCGCGACCCACCGCGGCCTGCACCGTCGCCGCGCCTGCATAACCGAACAGGTTGAGGAAGCGTGTGTCCTCGGCATCGTCGGCGATGCGCAGTCGTAGCGGGCGGTGATCGAGGAAGAGACCAGTGTCGAGGTAATCGAACAGGTTCACGCGCAGGCGTGCATCGCCTTCGCGCACGACGACGAATTCTCCGCGTGTGTCGAACTGTTCCGTACGCGCATATTTGCTGCCACCCTTGCCGCGGCTGCGGGTCTTGAGGGCGATCTGCTCGCGCGGCACGGCGAACACGTCGCGGACGGCGGCAAGCAGCTCCTTGAGACGACTACGCTGGACCGGCTCCGGGATGTCCGCCGGGGCGGCATATTCCTGCACGTGCAGGAAGGTGCGCGGGACCGATTCGTCGGTGGTGTAGACATCCACTGCCGCGGAGTATTCCGGCAGGTCTGCGTCATAGGCGCGGTAGCAGGTGATGCCCTCCCGCTCGCGCCACGCCTTCAGTTTGCGCAGGTTCGTGCGCAGGCGATTGGCAACCATCTGCGCGCCATCGGAGAGCGGGTGCAGCTCCTGGCTGCCTTCGCGTTGAGCAGGTGCAACAGGGTCGACCACGATCAATGAACATTCGATGGCGCCGTTGAACAACTGGTACTTCTTCGCGGCCCGCAGGCCGGTGGCTCGCGCTAGCTCGGCATCGCCACACAGCAGGCTTGCGCGCCAGCCGGGGACTGTAACCCGCAGCGCATTGCCCAGTGACCGATACAACGCCGGATCGGCGACGAGACGCGCATCGTATGGTGGGTTGCATGCCACAAGGCCGCGCAGGTTCGCGAGCGGAGGCAATGTACTGACGTCTCGCGCTTCAAACCGGATGTTGTCGTTGACTCCTGCCACTTTGGCATTCTCACGTGCCGCACGGATCGCGTGCGGATCCAGATCGCTGCCGTGGAAATCCGCCCGCAATGCAGCACGGCCAACGGTTTCGCGTTCACGCGCCAGTTCACGCAGGCGTGTCCAGGCGGCTTGGTCGAATCCCAGCCAGCGCGTGGGCATGAAGCTGCCCTGGCGCATCAAACCGGGCGCGACATCGGCCGCCATCAATGCGCCCTCGATCAGCAAGGTGCCGCTGCCGCACATCGGATCCAACAGCGCCCCACCATCGGCGTACATCTGCGGCCAACCGCCGCGCAGCAACATCGCAGCGGCGAGGTTTTCCTTGAGTGGTGCCTCGCCCTGCAACTGGCGCCAGCCGCGACGATGCAGCGGACCGCCGCCGAGATCGATCGACACGATCGCCCTGCCCTTGCGCACGACCAGGTTAATGCGCAAATCCGGCGCTTCGATGTCGACGTCCGGCCGCGCGCCAGTCTGGGCGCGCATGACGTCGACGACACCATCCTTGACCCGCTGCGCCGCGTACCGTGCATGCGTGATCGCGTCTCCAGACACATGTGCGTCGACAGCGATCGTGTGCCCACCAGCAAGATGCTCGGGCCACGATATCGCCGCAACTCCTGCGTACAACGCATGCTCGTCGGGACAATCGAATTCCGCGATTGGCCACAGAACGCGACTGGCCACGCGCGACCACAAGACCGCGCGCTGTGCATCGATTGGATCGCCTTCGACATTGGCGCCCGCCAGCGCCGCGGTGGCACGCGTGCAGCCGAGCGCAAGCAACTCATCGACCAGCAGGTATTCAAGACCCTTGCCGCAGCTGGCGAAAAATTTCATTGCGCGACCATTGACAGCAGTGCGGCGAAGGCGTCGGCGCTTGCAGCTACATGCGCCGACAATCGATGGTTGTCCTTAACCATCAATAATCGTGCACGTCGCGACTGCGCCCACTCGATGACATGCGCGGCAGGAATCAGCTCGTCCTCCCAGCCATGAATGATCGAGGTCGGCACCTGCGCCGCAACGAGCGGATGCGCCGCATTCAACAGGATCGGAGGCGCCATCAGGAACAAGCCGACGACCGGAACCTTCAACGAGACCTGTCCCGCGACCCATGCGCCGAGACTCGAACCTGCAAGCACCAGCGGGCCCTTCGATGCCGCGTCCCTGGCCACGCCAAGCAATCGTTGCACGCGTGCTTCCACGTCGCCAAGCGCACTGATCTCTCGCTTCGAATCCAGGTCGGTGAAGTCCGGCCGCTCGTGCGTCCACCCATGCCGTTCGGCGACATCAGCCAGTGCGGTGACCTTGGTGGCATCCGGGCCGCTTTCGAAGCCGTGGCAGAGAATGCAATGTCCGCGCATGGCTGGCGTCAATCTTCCAGCGCGACAACCGCATCGCCGCGACGGAGGGTGCCGCCCTCGACGATGCGTACGCAGATGCCACCCATTCCGCGCATCGCGTTGTAGCCACCCGCACCGAGCGCTGCTTCCATTCGCGAACACGGGTCGCAGGGCCCGGTCCCCTGCACGACGACGTTGCCGATGCGGAAGCGGCGATCCTTCAAGGCAATCAGCGGGATATCGTGAACCACCAGATTGCGTCGCAATGTCGCGGGCGCGACGGCAGCGTGCCTAGCCAAAGCAGCGATGACAGGCAGATGTTCCCCTTGGATCAACGTGATGCCGCGCTTGCCACTGCCGCCCGCGTAGCGGTCGCCGATCAGGCCTTTGCCGGTGAGGGCTTCCACTTCGTCCACCTCGCGCATTCCGGCTTGGCGTGCTGGTCGCAATCCGATCCAGGCGACTGCGCCTGCGCGCGGAAAACGCGCCATCAGTCGGGCAAGTTCGGAATCGGGAGACGGCGGCGGCATGCGGCGATGCTAGCATCCGGAGCATGTCGCCCAACATCGCGCAGCCCGCCCTGCATGTCGATCTGCTGCCCTACCACGCGCGGCTGGAGGCGCGTAATGCCTGGCAAATCGACTTGGTCGTGATCCACTGCACCGAGCTGCCAGACCTCGCCATGGCACGGCAGTTTGGCGAGGAAATCCGTTACCCACAGTCCCGGACCGGCAACAGCGGCCACTACTACATCGATCGCGACGGCGCGATCCATCAATACGTGTGCATCGATCGCATCGCGCATCACACACACGGTTACAACGCGCGCTCGATCGGGATCGAACTGGTCAACATCGGCCGATATCCCGACTGGCTGGATTCGCGCCGGCAGGCGATGCATGAGTCGTATACCGACGCCCAGCTGATCGCGCTTGTTGCGTTGCTGCATGATCTGCAGAAGGTAGTGCCAAATTTGAAATGGATCGCCGGCCACGAAGACCTGGATACGACGGACGTGCCGTCGACGGATGATCCTGGACGCACTGTGCGTCGCAAGCGCGACCCGGGGCCGTTGTTCCCATGGACGCGCATCCTCGGCGCAGTGGATCTGCGCCGCATGAAGCAGTGACAGGCATCGCTGGCCGCGTGTTTTCGCGGTCGAGCGACAAAGGCAATCTATAATTGGCTTCCTGTTCCGAGGTCAACGCATGCCTTCCCCCGTCTCCGAGCTGATCGACCTGCTCTCGCTGGAACGCCTGGAAGACAACCTGTTTCGCGGCCAGAGCCGCGACATCGGCACCAAGTACGTGTTTGGCGGACAGGTCCTGGGCCAGGCGCTGTCGGCGGCTCAGGCTACGATGACGACGCCTCGCGGCGCGCACTCCTTGCACGCCTATTTCCTGAAGGCCGGTGACATCGAGTATCCGATCATCTATCAGGTCGATCGCACCCGCGATGGCGGCAGCTTTTCAGTGCGTCGGGTGACCGCGATCCAGCACGGACAGCCGATCTTTTTCCTCGCGGCGTCGTTCCAGAAGCAGGAAAGCGGCAGCGAGCATCAATTATCCATGCCGCAGGTGCCCAAGCCCGAGGACATCGATCCCTCGACCCCACTTTCGCCCGAGGCAATGGCGAAGCTGCCGCCGAAAGTGCAGCGCTGGCTGTCGCGAATGGGACCATTCGAATTCCGCCATGTGTATCCACGCGACGAACTGCATCCACCCAAGCGCCCACCATTCCAGCAGGTCTGGTTCCGGCTGGCCGAACGCGTGGGCGACGCGCCCGAATTGCATCGTTCCCTTCTCGCATATGCGTCCGATTTTTATCTTCTGGGAACGGCCACGTTCCCCCACGGCATCAGCTACTACCATCCCAGCGTGCAGATGGCGTCGCTGGATCATGCCTTGTGGTTCCATCGCCCATTCCGCGTCGATGAGTGGTTGCTGTATTCGATCGACAGTCCCAGCGCACAGGATGCACGGGGACTGGCACGTGGATTGATCTACGACCAAGAAGGCCGACTGGTCGCAAGCAGCGCGCAGGAAGGCTTGATCCGCGTCGTGCAGGAAGAACCAGGCCAGCATGTGTCGCTGCAGCCTGCACTGCCATCGCAATGAGGCAAGTGTTCAGCAGTCCGCGCATGGAGAATGTCGAGCGCGTCGCGCAATTGCTGCGCGAAGCCGGCATCGAAACCCGCATCACCCATGGGCGCTCGTACAAAGGTGGCCTGCGCGGCGGATTCAGCTATCGCGACCATGTGCGCACCGAACCGGTGCCCGCCGTGTGGGTGGTGCTGTCCGAAGACCAACCGGCCGCGCGCGACATCCTGCGCACTGCGGGATTGCTCGACAGCACCCGACGGGAGACCGGCTACACGCTGCCGGCGTTCCGAACCGAATCACCATCGCTTTTGGCCGCCGATCCGGCGCGCAAGCGCGCAACCAGGCTGAAGCTCGGACTGCTTTTTGTGATCACCGTTGTCATAGTGCTGGTGTTCCTTTCGATGCGGAAACCGCAAGTCGCTGCGTCGTCGACGACCCATGCGTCGGGATTGCCAATGGGCGATTCGGTAACTCCGGATTCGCTTGCCATGGCCGTGCTGGCGGGTGAATTGCCGACGCGTGCGGACCAGTCCCTCTGCCTGGAGATCGACGGCCACGATCCGTCGCCGTCCCTGCTGGCGACATTGCCCGCATCGCCAGGACGCGTCATTCCGGTGTCACGATGTGCGCGTTCCCCGCAATGGATGACACTGGCAATCAGGGCCTATCGACGAACTGGCAACAGCGGATCGATCGTCCTGGATCGTAAACGCGGCGCGCACCTGATCGTGACCCATCATTACGACGTGCGGCCCGAAGGCGCTGGATGGCGGGTGATCGAGCCTTATCACCAGGAATTCGGCGTCAACCCAGGCAAGTGACGGCCGCCTGACACGTTGATCCTGCCGGCGCTATGCTGCCGCCATGGGCAGCGATCCGCTCCGTACCGAAGTGCCGCCACGCGACGAATTGCGGGTGTTCCACACCGCCGAGCATCCCTGTGGATACTGGCCCGAACGCACCGCGCGCGACCTGGTGCTCGACCCGCACGACACGCGGTTGCCGCAGCGGTATCCGTTGGCATTGACGTGGGGCTTCCGGCGTTCCGGCGACATCGTGTACCGGCCGCAATGCCACGGTTGCCACGCGTGTGTCGCCGTGCGGATTCCGGCGGCGGATTTCCTGCCTGATCGCAGCCAGCGTCGCTGCCTGTCACGCAATGCCGCGGTGCAATCACGAATCCTTCCTGCGCAACGCAGCGACGAGCACTTCGCGCTGTACCAACGTTATCTCGCCGCGCGCCATCCGCATGGCGGCATGGATGGGCACGGGGTTGCCGAGTTCGACCAGTTCCTGGTGGGCGCGTGGTCGGAAAGCCGTTTCATGGAACTGCGCGATCACGACACACATCGGCTGCTCGCAGTGGCCGTGACCGATGTGCTCGACGATGCATTGTCAGCGGTGTACACGTTCTACGATCCGGACGACGCCGTCCGAGGACTGGGCACGCTGGCAATCCTGCATCAGATCCAATGGGCGCAACGCGATGGCCGCGCACATCTCTACCTAGGTTACTGGATTGCCGGTCACGCCAAAATGGATTACAAGCGGCGTTTTTCCGCCTTGGAAGGCTTCGACGGTGGCGGATGGCGCCCATTGCAGATCGACTCACGCAACGACTGAGTCATAAGCTCAAGCCGCGGGTTTCCCCGCCACGTCTTTCAGTGATGCCAATTCTTGCGGGATCGCATCCGCACCGCCATCGGGCAGCGCGGCCGGTACCGCGTTTGCTGGCTGGGCGGTGGGACCGATGGTGGGCAGCGCCGGTGGATCATCCACGCGAAGGGCATTCGTGCGAACGCGCGGCCGGAACCCGAATGCGGCGTCACTCTGGCTGGAAACAATCATCCGCACCATTGACGATGGCACCATCAACTCCAAGGTCACCACGGCGCCAGTATCGAGGCTTCCCTGCATCGTCATCTCGATCAACTGGCCGGCGGTATCGATCTCGTTGCAGAGCACATGCTCACCGCCGGGACCGTCGTGCAGGTAAGGCTTGATGGCTTCCCCGAGCGCTTCCAGTGCCTGGGGAAAGAAAAACACGGCATACCCGTTGACATCATTCATTTCAGTTTGTCCTG
>JBBSUF010000044.1:0-16120 GCA_038235185.1 Lysobacterales bacterium | reverse complement strand
CTTGTCGATCAGCGATTCAAAGCTCATGTCAGGCCCCGTTGGGTGGAACGATCCGGACGCAGGCACCGGTTTCCCGGTGTGCTGCAGCGTCGTGCGTGGCTGGCCGTTGGCGTCCACTCGCGACCACGCTCAGGGCGGCGTGATGTCGACACCCAGGCCCTTCTTGATCGCCTGTTTGTCGGTGGCGCTGGCCACGCGATCGGTTGCTTCCGCGGCCGAGGCGCCGGAACCGGCGTCGGGCATGAAGCCCGCCAGTTCGCCGATTCCCAGCCGTGCCAGTTGCCGGCGCGTGGCCTGCAATCGCGTGTGTTCGAAGTAAGCCATCGCGCGCCAGCCGCCGACGTAGGTCACCACCGCGCTGAGCAGTGCCGTCAGCAGCAGCGACAGCGACCACGACCACCCGAGCCCGGTCCGTAGCCACAGCGCCAGCGCCGCCATCAGCAAGAGCCAGGTGGCTGCGCCCGCCGCGATCGCCACGCCGGTGAAGGCGAGCGTGCGGCCGAAGGCACTGCGTGCGAGCGAGACGTCCGCCGCCAGCAGGATGCGGAAGGCCTGGCTGGCCTCGCGCCCGGCTGTCCACGTCGCACGGCCGGCCTGGCCCAGTTCGTGCAGCGTGTCCTGGATGCCGGGTGCCGACTGCGCGCCAGCAGCGCTGTCGTCGTCGTCGGGCGCGCCGTCCGCACCGTGGCCCTGGTGTTCCATCGCGGATTACTTGTCGCTGCTGCGGCCCAGCTTGGAGATGATCCAGCCGGTGGCGAAGGCCATGCCGAACGCCGCCAGCGGACGCTCGCGGATCAGGTCCGCGGCGCTTTCGATCAGGTCGCGGCCTTTGTCCATCAATACGTCGACCTGTTCGCGACCCGCCGCGCCCGCCTGTTCGACGGCGGCGATGCCCGACAGTGCGCTTTCGGCCAGTTCGGACTTCATCTGCGCCTTGCCCAGCCGCATTTCCTCGCCCGCGGCGCCCGCGGCGCCCTTGATCGCGGTGCCGGCATGGCCGGCGGCATTGCGCAGGTGGGTGCCGGCCTCGCCGAGATTGGTCTTCAAACTATCGCTGGCGGCTGCCCGCGTGCCGTTGCCGTTGCCGTCGCCGCTGGTAGTTGTGTTGCTCATGGTGAACTCCTCGTTGTCGTGATCGGCGCCGCGACGAATCGCGGTGCCGGTTTGGGCTGCGCGGATTTGCGCAGCTTCATTGCATCTGCAGGTCGCCCTGCACGTTGCCGCGCACGATGCGCAGCACCAGTTGCGCCGGCGCGGACCCGGCATCACCGGCTCCGCGCTGGAAACTCAATCGAAATCCCGGCAAGTCGTCGAAACGCCCGCTGTTTGCGGCCAACACCACGTCGCCCGATTGCAGGCCGTTGCCCGCCGCGCGGCTTCGCGGAGCCACCTGTTCGACCAGCACGCCATTGATCCCAGCTTGGCGCAACCGTTCGGGAAGCTCGGTGAAGATCGCGCCGGCCAGGCGCGGGTCGAGCATGCCGCCGTCAACCGAGCGTGCCTGCTCGTGCAGGCTGGCGGTCAGCTGCAGCGGCTTGCCGGCGCGGCGCACGTCCAGCGCCACGCGCGTGCCCACGCCCTGCAGCCCCTCGAAGTTGTGCAACGCCTCGCGGTCGGCGACGTGCTGGCCGTTGGCACCGAGGATCACGTCGCCCGGCTGCAGGCCCGCGGCGGCGCCTGCGGAGCCAGGATAGACGCGGGTGACCAGCGCGCCTTCCGGCGGGTCCAGGTGCAGCGCCGCAGCCAGCCGCGCGCTGACGTCCTGGGTATCCACGCCGAGGCTGCCACGCCGGACCTTGCCGGTGGTCGCCAGCTGGCGCATCACGTCGCCGGCGAGGTTGGACGGGATCGCGAAACCCAGGCCGATGTTGCCGGCCATGCTGCCTTGCGGGTTGAAGCTGGCGGTGTTGATGCCGACCAGTTCGCCGCGCAGGTTGACCAGCGCGCCACCGGAGTTCCCGGGATTGATCGACGCATCGGTCTGGATGAAATTCTGGAAGCCCAGCCCCTGCAGTCCGCTGCGCCCGACCGCGGACACGATCCCCGAGGTCACCGTCTGCCCGATGCCGAACGGATTGCCGACCGCGACCACGAAGTCGCCGACCCGCAGCTTGCTGCTGTCCGCCAACGGGATCTGCTGCAGCGGGGGCGACAGCTTGCCGGTGTCGATGCGCATCAGTGCGATGTCGGTGTCCGGATCGGAACCGACGAATTGGGCCTTCATGGTGCGCCCGTCGGCGAGCGTGACGGATACCGCGTCGGCGCCTTCGATCACGTGGTGGTTGGTCAGGATCAGGCCGCGCGCGGCATCCACGATCACGCCCGAGCCCAGCGACTGGTTGATCTGCTCCTGGGGAATGTTCGGGAACATGCGCCGGAACAGGGGATCGTTGGCGAACGGATTGTTGATGCGCACCCGCTGCTGGCTGTGCACGCTGACGACCGCCGGCAACACGCGCTGCAACATCGGCGCCAGCGATGGCAGGGCTTGGCCGCCGACGGCGGCGGGGAGGGCGGCAATCGCCGGCACGGTGGCCGCGGTCGCAGTGGCTTGGGCGGGCGTCAGCAACGAATCGTGGATCGCGGTTGCGATGAAGCCACCGAAAGCGGCCGCGACAGTCAGCGAGAGCAGGGTGTTTCTGGTCGACGACAGGGGGCGCATATCTGGGAATTGGTCTCTAGGGTGTTGATCGAGGGGCCAGTGGCGGCGGCCTTATCGGCTGACGCAGTCTGCCAAGTGTCACTCGTGGTCGATGAACCATGCGTTGCCAGCAGACAAGGTCCCGGGTGTGGCAGGAAAAGGCGTCGAGCAGCGCTTCGCCAGCGCGTTTGCGGACGAAAGCAGCACCGTCGCGCCGGCTCCCAACCATCGGTAATCAAACGTTGACTTCGTGTCGGAGCCGGGGTAGGTTTGCCTTCCGGGGCTGCCACAACATCTTGGGGTTTGTAGATTAAAACTACCTAAGTGATGTGGTTTTTCTTGCATTGCTTGCCAGTCCGAGGACACTGGCGCAATTCCCATCGCCTGATGGCAGGCACCGCACGCCGGACAACACAACCAGTCGTCGACACGGTGCGTAGAGTTCACTGCGGTCCACCGTCGCCGACAACAACACATGGCCGCGACAGCGTCGCGCCGGGACCAGGAGACGGGACGGGATGAGCACAGTGCGCCTTGAGGCAGTCAGAAGCGGAACGGACAACAAGGCGGACGAACTCGCAGCGGTCGAACGAAGCATCCCGATGCAGCCGGCGTCGACCGACATCTGGGACAAGAAATACCGACTGAAGACCAAGTCCGGCGAGGCGATCGATGCCGACATCGACGGCACCTACCAGCGCGTGGCCAAGGCGCTGGCCGATGCCGAGCCGACGCCAGAATTGCAGGCCTTCTGGAACGAACGTTTCCTGTGGGCGCTGCGCCGTGGCGCGATTCCCGCCGGGCGCATCACCTCCAATGCCGGCGCGCTGGAGCACAAGCCGGCGACATCGACCATCAACTGCACCGTCAGCGGCATCATCGAGGATTCGATGGACGGCATCCTGGAGAAGGTGCACGAGGCCGGGCTGACATTGAAAGCCGGCTGCGGTATCGGCTACGAATTCTCGACGTTGCGTCCGCGCGGCGCGTTCGTCGCCGGGGCCGGTGCGTACACCTCCGGTCCGATGTCTTTCATGGATATCTACGACAAGATGTGCTTCACCGTGTCGTCGGCTGGCGGCCGCCGTGGCGCGCAGATGGGCACGTTCGACGTCTCGCATCCCGACGTGAAGGATTTCATCCGCGCCAAGCGCGAGGACGGTCGCCTACGCCAGTTCAACCTGTCGCTGTTGATCACCGACGGCTTCATGGAGGCGGTCGCCAACGATGGCGACTGGCCGCTGGTGTTCCCGATCAACGCAAAGGAGCAGGGCGACTTCGACCTCAACGACGCAGCGCAGGTGGTCTGGCGCGATTGGCCGGTGCACAGGAATTACGTCACTCGCGACGATGGTCTGGTCGCGTGCCGGGTCTATGGCCACATCCGCGCGCGTCACCTGTGGGACATGATCATGGTGTCGACGTACGACTACGCCGAGCCGGGGTTCATCCTGATCGACCGCGTCAACGAGATGAACAACAACTGGTGGTGCGAGAACATCCGCGCCACCAACCCGTGTGGCGAGCAACCGCTTCCTCCATATGGCGCGTGCCTGCTCGGCTCGGTCAACCTGACCAAGTTCGTGCATCACCCCTTCACCGACCAGGCGACGTTCGACTGGGACGAATACAAGGACGTCGTGCGCGTGTTCACCCGCATGCTCGACAACGTGGTCGAGGTCAATGGCCTGCCGTTGCAGAAACAGCGCGACGAGATCCTGCGCAAGCGCCGCCACGGAATGGGCTTCCTTGGGCTTGGCAGCACCGTGACCATGCTGCAGATGAAGTACGGCTCGGCGGAGTCATGCGAATTCACCGAGCGCATCGCCCGCGAGATGGCGGTCGCCGGTTGGGAAATGGGATTGGAGCTGGCGAAGGAAAAAGGCGCTGCGCCCATCATGGATGAACAGTTCACGATCACCGCCGAGATGCTGCGCAAGCGCCCGGAAATGGCAGCCGATGGCTGGAAACTCGGACAGCAGATCGAAGGCAAGGTGCTGCTCGCCAGATATTCGCGCTACATGCAGCGCGTGGCCGGGGTCGCGCCGGAGCTGGTCGAAGAGCTCGCCCAGGTCGGTTCGCGCTTCACGCACCACAGCTCGATCGCGCCCACCGGCACGATCTCGCTGTCGCTGGCCAACAATGCCAGCAACGGCATCGAGCCGTCCTTCGCCCACCACTACAGCCGCAACGTCATCCGGGAAGGCAAAAAGTCCAAGGAAAAGGTCGACGTCTGGTCGTATGAGCTGCTGGCGTATCGCGAACTGGTGAACCCCAAGGCGATGCCATTTGCCGAAGACGCGATCGGCAAGCTGCCTGACTACTTCATCTCCGCCGACGACATCTCGCCGAAAGAGCATGTCGACGTGCAGGCCGCGGCGCAGAAGTGGGTGGACTCCTCGATTTCCAAGACCGCGAACGTCCCGACCGACTATCCGTACGAGGACTTCAAGGACATTTACCGCTACGCACACCAGCAGGGGCTGAAGGGCTGCACCACCTTCCGCTTCAACCCCGCGGCCTTCCAGGGCGTGCTGGTCAAGGAAGCGGACCTTGAAAACACGCTGTACCGGTTCGAGCTGGAAGACGGCGAGGTGGTCGAGGTCAAGGGCAACGAACAAATCGAATACGACGGGGAAATGCACACCGCGGCCAACCTGTTCGATGCCCTGAAAGAAGGGTATTACGGCAAGTTCTGAGTCGTGGGCGATGCGTTGGCGGATGAGTTTTTGACAACGGTATTTGCGAATGTCGCGCGCACTACTTGTATCCATCACGCGTGGCGGGTATAGCATCGCTCCGGTAACACCTGTATTGCACCTACACGCCCAAACGAGGACGGCTCATGAGTAACGGAAATGGAGTGACGGCGACGCTGTCGAAGGCCGCCGAAAATGTTGCGGATACCGCGGCCAACATCGGCAGTGCGATTGCATCCACCGCCAGCGGCGCAGTGGCATCGGTTCGCAAGACCGCGACAAAGGCCCGCAAGGCGGTCAAGAAGGCCACCAAGTCGGCAAAGAAATCCCTGAGCAAGGCCAGCGCCAACGCCAAGGCCGAGGCTGCGAGCCTCAAGCGCAAGGGTGTCGGTAAGAAGAAGGCCGCCAAGAAGGCGACCAGCAAGAAGACCGCGAAGAAGGCAACAAAAAAGACGGCAAAGAAGACAACCAAGAAAGCCGCCGCCAAGAAGACTGTGAAGAAGGCAACGCGCAAGGCACCCGCACGCAAAGTCGCGGCGAAGAAAGCCGTCAAGAAGGCGACGCGCAAGGTCGCCGCCCGCAAGACCACGATCAAGAAAACCGTGCGCAAGGATGTGGCCGCGGCCAAGAAGACCGTGAAAAAGGCCGCCAAGGCCGTCAGGAAGGCGACCGGCACCGCCAAGCGCAAGACCGCGGTGATGAAGAAGACCGCATCGCGTTCTGCCGCTGGCAAGAAGGCCGCTGCGACCCGCGCCAAACGCGGAAGCTGAAGTCCACCGCCCGGCCCGCCCGCACTCGCGGGTGGGCTGGACCGGTTCCGTATCGAGACAACGCATCCCATCGCACCACGTCACCGCATCAGCCCCGGATCCCCATGGCCGTCAAGATCGACAAGAAAATCAAGGGTTACACCGTCGTCAGTCCTGAAGCGAAGGAAGCCGCCCGCGTTGAAGCAGCGCGCGTCGAGGCCGTCCCGCGAATCGCGCTTGAAGCGCAGCTGCCCATGGCCGACGTCATCCAGATGCACGAAAAGATCGAGCGCCCCGAGGTGCTGATCGGCTCTACCTACAAGATCAAGTCGCCATTGGTGGAACACGCGATGTACGTGACCATCAACGACATCGTGCTGAACGCCGGTAGCGAGCACGAGCAGCGCCGCCCGTTCGAGATCTTCATCAATTCCAAGTCGATGGACCACTTCCAGTGGATCGTCGCGTTGACCCGCATCATGTCGGCCGTGTTCCGCAAGGGCGGCGACGTCACCTTCCTGGTCGAGGAAATGAAAGCCGTGTTCGACCCCAAGGGCGGCTACTTCAAGGCCGGCGGCGTCTACCAGCCGTCGCTGGTGGCAGAACTGGGCAGCATCGTCGAAGACCACCTCAAGTCGATCGGCATGATGCATGACCCGGACATGTCCGACACCCAGCGCGCACTCATCGCGGAAAAACGCCGCGCCTTCGAGCAGCGGCAGGGCTCAAAAAAAAACTCTGACGTAAGCGCGATCCTCGCGCCTCGCGAGAGCGAAAACGAATCCCACGAAGAGTCCATCGAAGTCACCGGCGACGGCGCGTCCTTTCCGCCATCGGCCGTGATGTGCCACAAATGCCACAACAAGTCCGTGGTGATCATGGACGGGTGCGCGACCTGCTTGAATTGCGGGTATTCCAAGTGCGGCTGAGTCGCAAAGCACAGACAATCGCCGGCCTGTTTTGAAAAACAGGCGGATGCGGGCGCTGGCTGGTCTGGCCCCGCTGGACTGTAGGGGCTTGCTCCGGCGCGCACGACGCGCAGGTTGTGTTGTCCATGAAACCATGGTGGCCGAGCTGCGGTCCCCCATTACCGTCGTCACGACCACCTAACAGGCACGCTGGAAACGTACACGGCGCACGGTGAGTTGGCGTTGACTGATCGCACCGTGACGAGCTATCCGCCCGCGGTTTTCCCAAATGGAGAATGTCAATGATTCACAAGAATTCACTCATGCTGGCCCTGCTAATTCCCTTCCTGGCAACAGTGTCCGCCTGCAAAGGCCACGACGCTGATGATGCCGCCCCCGCCGCCGTGCCTGCCACCGCCACCACGCCTCCAGCCGATGCTGCCCCCGCACCAATGGCTCCCAGCGCCATGCCTGCCGCGGCCGCAGGAGACACGCCGTTTGCGGATCTGGACAAGAACCACGATGGCTCGTTGACCAAGGACGAATTGCCCGATGGCGAAATGCTGAAGGACCATTTCTCCAAAGCCGACACCAATGGCGACGGCAAGCTCTCCGAGGCAGAAGTGGCAAGCCACCGCGCCGCCATGGCTGCCGCAGCCCCGACGCCGTAAGGTCGATTTACGCACGGATTTTGCGTGGCTTCGCACGCAAGGCGGATCACTCCGCCTTGCGTTATAAAAAAGGTGCCAGGTTAATTTTTAGCTGAAACCTTCTGGTCAACACTTTCGTGTGCGGCGGATAACGTGCAGCGCTCTACTTACCTGTTTGCATGGCCAGTTGTCGGAGCCGCGCTTACTCGTTAATCCCCGGCTCGCCAACATTGTTCGCGTGGTGTCCCGCCGGAGTCAGCTTGTGCCGGCCGGCATAGTCGCTGGACAGCATTCCTTTCGCGACGAGTGCGGTGATCACAGGCTCGCTGGTAATGCGCGGGCGTCCTTCGGCAACATCACGTAGGCATGCTATCTCGTCGCCAGTGAGGACGGTCTGCTGGGTCGATGTAGTCACGGCGGCACCTGCGCGGCTGGGTAGCTGATTCCTACATCGTCGGTTGCGATCAGCCGGTGAATGCAACGCTCGCCAATGAGTTCACTCCGAGCGCGAGATCGACTTGCATTGACGCCGTCTCCGCGTACGCTGCGGCCATGCCGATCTGGAAACGCCTGGGGTTCCTGCTTGTGTTCGTCGTCCCGGCATTGATGCCGATGGCGGCGTGGCTCGGCGTGCGAAGCGGGCATCCTGCGCTGATGGCGTGGTTTCCGCTGTTCTTCCTGTTCTTGGTGCTGCCGGTAGTGGATGTCCTGCTGGGGCACGATCCGGGACAGCCGCGCGCCGATGCGGAGGCTGCGCTGGAGCACGATGCATGGTTTCGCGCGATCACCTTGGTGGCGCTGCCGGTGCAGGTGGCGTTGCTGGCGTGGTCTGCCTGGTTCCTGCTGCACGCAGGGCTGGGCGTGGTCGGCGCCGTCGGCTGGATGCTGTCGCAGGGGGTGGTGGGCGGCGTGATCGCCATCAACGTCGCCCACGAGTTGATCCACAAGGACACGCGCCTGGAGCCGATGGTTGGTGGACTGCTGCTGGCGAGCGTCGGTTACCACGGCTTCAAGGTCGAACACGTGCGCGGCCACCACGTGAATGTCTCGACTCCGCGAGATGCGTCGAGCGCGCGCGCCGGGCAGACACTTTGGAATTTCCTGCCGCGCGCGTTGCTGCTCAACAACATCAACGCATGGCGGCTGGAAGCGCGACGGCTGCGCGGGCGCGGATTGCACTGGTGCCATTGGCGCAACGAGCTGATTGGCTGGACTGCGGTTTGGCTGGGCGCAGCCGGTGCATTCTGGCTGTGGCTCGGACCGCTAGGCTTCGTGTTCTTCGTCGCGCAGGGGCTGCTGGCGGCCTGCGCACTGGAGACCATCAACTACATCGAGCACTACGGGCTCGAGCGCGCGCGACTGGCCGATGGCCGTTACGAGCGCACCACCCACATGCACTCGTGGAACTCCGACTACGCCCTGAGCAACCTGATCCTACTGCACCTGCAGCGTCATTCCGACCACCACGAATCGCCGCGGCGGCGGTATCCGCTGCTGCAGCACCACGCCGCCAGCCCGCAGTTGCCCGGCGGCTATGCGGCCATGCTGGTGCTCGCGTTGTTTCCGCCGCTGTGGTTCCGCGTTGTCGACCCGGTGCTTGCGTATTGGAAAGACGCCAGTGCGGGACGCCCGCAGCCACTCACGCACTGACCGGGTAAGACGCGACGATCACAGTGCGTAGTCGCGCGCCCGGCTTCTATGACGCATCCATTGCCCGCGATGTCCCGATGCCCAAGTCCGCCACGATCCTGCTCATCCGCCACGCCGAGAAATCCGGCGATCCATTGGACGTTGCCCTGACACCCGCTGGTGAAGCCCGCGCGCAGGCGTACGTCGCCTACTTCCGAAACTTCCCACGTGGCCCCTCACCTGTCGCCGCCCCGGCGCACCTGATCGCTGCGACCGACTCTTTGCACAGCACGCGCTCGCGGCTGACACTCGAACCATTGGCAGCGGCGCTCGGTTTGCCGCTGGACATGTCCGTCGCCGATCACGATTTCCAGCGACTGGCCGACCGCCTGCTGGGCGATCCCCGCTACGACAACGCGACGATCCTGGTCTGCTGGCACCACGGCCAGATCCTGGCATTGGCGCATGCGCTTGGTGCACCGCTGTCATCGCTGCCACCGACCTGGCCCGACCTCGTGTTTGGGTGGTTGTTGCGCCTGGATTTCGACACGAGCGGGCAGCTGCTCAGGGCGCAGGCCAGCAACCAGCAATTGATGTTCGACGACCAGGGCGCGTCGCCCTAGGCATCAATCAAACCCACGCCGCTCGCTGGTCTCGCATGTGCCAAACGCAGCCTACTTTTTGCGTCGCGATTTTTTCTTGTGCGCTTTCGCTTTCTTCGCGGCCGCCGCGGTGGCAGCATCCGCCGCCAGCTGCCGTGCATGCACCTGCTCGATCTCCGCGGGCAACTGTTGTTGCAGCAATGCCAGCAGGTCGGCGACGACATCGCTGTCAACCGGCACGCCGACGGTCGACTTCGCAGTGACCTGCGTGGTCAGCTCATGGACGGTGTCCGATAGCGGCAACCCATGCGCAAGGATCAGCAGCGACTGGTCCTTGTAGCGCACGGAATACAAGCCGAGCATCTGCGAGCGGCTGTCGTAACTGGCTTGTGGCGTCCGCACGACGATGTCGCCGATGGCGTTCCACACGTCCAGCGGAATCGCATGGATCGTGAACTCCCCGCGCGTCAACGTCGGCGGCAGCGATTGCAATGCGACAGGGATTGGCGGTGGTGCAGGTGGTGGTGTCTGCGTCGCGCATGCGGCAAGGACAAGACACGAGATGCATGCCAGATCGCGCCATCGGGTTGCAGCAAGGATTCTTGCGGGCTTTTCCATGGAACTGTTATTGCGCGCATCAGGTGAAGGTAGGGCAAACAAGGTAGCGCAGGCCTCTCGTCGGGCTCACCGACGGCTTGGGATTTGTGCGACGCTCGCTACCCCTCTCCGCGGAGTTTTCCCATGCGCGCATTTCTTCCTGTCCTGGCCTTGTTGCCGTTGTCCGTCATGGCGGCAATGCCGGTAACAACGCCACGCACGTCGAAACTGCACGCCGCTGCGGAGGTCGCTGTTCCGCACGTGGTCGCACCGCTATCGCTGGGTGGCATCGGCGGCTGGGACTACCCGTTGGTCGATAGCGCCAGCCATCGCCTGTATCTCAGCCGTGGCGACCGCGTCATGGTGGTCGACACGGCCAGCGGCAAAGCCGTCGGCGAAATCGCGCATACCGACGGCGTCCACGGCGTCGCGCTGGCGCCGCGCCACGGCGTGGGCTTTACCAGCAACGGCAAGTCGAACAGCGTGTCGGTGTTCGACCTGAAAAGCCTGCGGGTGCTGGCGGAGATCGCGATCCCGGGACGCGGTCCGGATGCCATCCTGTACGACCGCACCAGCGATCGCGTGCTGACGTTCAATGGCAAGAGTGAAGACATCACCGTGATCGATGCGCGCAAGCGCACGGTCGTCGCCACGATCAAGCTCGACGGAAATCCGGAGTTCGCCGCCAGCGATGGCAAGGGCCACGTCCTGGTCAACATCGAAAGCAAGGGCGAACTCGCGCAACTTGATCCACGCGCTGCGAAGGTGCTGTCGACATGGACACTTGGCGGTTGCGAGGAGCCGAGCGGCCTGGCCGTAGATGTCGCGCATCGGCGCACGTTTTCGGTGTGCCAGAACGCGATGATGGTGGTACTGGATGCCGACACCGGTCGCCGCGTCGCGCAGTTGCCGATCGGTGCCGGCCCGGATGGTGCGGCATTCGATCCGACGTTGGGGCTGGCGTATAGCGCCAATGGCCACGACGGCACGCTGACGGTGGTGCACGAAGACGATCCGGAGCACTTCCATGTTGTCGCCAACGTGCCGACCCAGGTGAGTGCCCGCACCATCACGCTGGATGCCGCCAGCCATCGCGTGTATCTGCCTGCCGCCAACTTCGGGCCGTTGCCTGCCGATGCGCCTGCGCATACGCGGCCGCCGATGCTGCCCGACAGCTTTAGCGTCGTCGTGTTGCAGCCCTGAGGCACTCGGTGGGGTGAGATCCGCGTTGGGTTAAGCTCGGCGCGGTTTTCCTCGCGGCTTACCCATGCAACCGATCGCTCCGCCTTCCTTCACCCCCGTCCTTTTCATGGCGGGAATCGGCTGGATCTATTACCGGCGCATCCGTCGCCAGTTCGGTCGCCAGCAATGGCGACCCGGCGCAGGCCGCTGGGTGCGGATGATCCTGCTGACGGTGCTGCTGGTCGGGGTCTGCGTGGCGGCAAGCACCATCGCCAATGCGTTGTTGCCGGTGGCTGCAGGGGTCGCGATCGGAGCGTTGCTTGGTTGGCTCGCGCTGCGGCACACGCACATCGAAACCGTCGACGGCACGCACTGGTACACGCCCAATCCGTGGATCGGTGGCGCGCTGTCGCTGCTGCTGGTGGGGCGCCTGGCCTGGCGTTGGAGCCATGGCGGACTCATGACCGGCGGTGGCATGGCGTCGATGCAACAGGGCGGCACGCTGACGCTGGCGTTTGTTGCCACATTGCTGGCGTATTACCTCCTCCAAGGCATCGGACTGGCTTGGCGCATGCAGCAATTGACCACGCAACCGATGGCCTGAGCGGTGCAGTTGCGACACGTCTTCGCATGCGTGTTGCTGGCGCTTGTCGCGGCAACCGCGCAGGCACGCACTGTTTACCGTTGCGTGCGCCATGGCAACGTCAGCCTGGCGACCGCGCCGGAGCCAGGCTCACATTGCATTGCCCACACGTACGACGACAACGCGGCCGCCGTGCCCAACTTGTGGGGAAACCTCGGGGTCGTGCAGGGTGCGCTGTATCAACGCGAACAGGATGGCGTGGCGGTCTACAGCACGCGCAACCTGCCAGGCTCGACACGGGTGTTTGGCTTTACCGTGCGCACGCCGCCGGGGTCGCCAGCGCATGTCGGGCTTGGCAAGGTTGGCGCGCCGCAATTGGACAGGTACGCGGCGCAGTTCCGCGCGGCGGCGAAAGCCACCGGCGTGGACGATGCGTGGTTGCGTGCGATCGCCCATGCGGAAAGCGGCTTCGATGCGCACGCACAGTCGCCCAAGGGCGCACAGGGCGTGATGCAGCTCATGCCCGAGGTGGCACGCGAATATGGCGTGCATGATCCATTCGCCTCCGCTCAGTCGATCGGCGCGGGTGCACGTCACTTGCGCGGGTTGAAACGGCGTTATCACAACAATCTCGCGCTGGTTGCGGCGGCGTACAACGCGGGCATCGGTGCCGTCACCCGTTATGGGGGCGTGCCGCCCTACGCGGAAACCCAGGCCTACGTCGCCAAGGTGCAGGCGCTCTATGAACGCTACCGCGAGGCCCTGGGCGAATCCGCGCTCGAGCATTGAAAGGGCTTGTGTGGCGAAGGTCATGCCGCCGAACGGCATGGGACACAGCTGGCCACGTCGGCCACGATGTCGTCAGCGTCTGGTTCGACGCCTCTCCCCCGGCTCGGATCATCGCGAGCGTCGAGCACCGCCACTGACTCCCCCCGAGGCGTGGTGTGCGCGCCCTCCATGCAAGTGGAGGGCGCTTTTTTTTGCGTTTGTCACACGTTAACAGTCGTGTGAGGTTGGCGCTTGACGCCGGCACCGCCACAATGGGGGTCCACACGATGGAGAGCCGCATGGCTGACCTCAAGGAAGCGCGCGTCCCGGATATCGGCGGCTATGACGATGTGCCGGTGATCGAGGTACTAGTCGCGGTGGGCGATTCGGTGACCCTCGACCAGGGCCTGGTCACGCTGGAATCGGACAAGGCGACGATGGAAGTCCCGGCGCCCTTCGCCGGAATCGTGCGCGAGCTCAAGGTCAAGCTGGGCGACAACGTGTCCGAGGGCAGCGTGGTCGCCGTGATCGAGCCTGCCGATGCAGCACCTGCTGCAGCCGATGACGCAACTCCTGCGAAGACGCCCGCCGCGCCGCCGCGCGCTGAACCCGAAGCACCGCAACAACGCACGCGCAGCGTTGAAACCGGCACGGGTGTCGAGCCGGTTGAGGTCCAGGCCCAGGCCGATAACATCGCGCAGGCGTCCATCGACAAGGAAGCGTTGCTTGCCGATGCGACGGCAGGACAGACACCGAATCCACACCCAGCGACAGCGTCACTTCCGACGGCACGTTTCGATGCCGATGCGGTCATGCCCGACAAGACACCCTATGCGAGTCCGGCGGTGCGGTTGCTCGCCCGCGAACTCGGCGTCGAGCTGGCAAACGTCACCGGTTCCGAACGTGGAGGACGCATCAGTCGAGAGGACGTGCAGGAATTCGTCAAGGGTGCCTTGGCAGGTCGCGTATCCGGAACGACCACCGCTGGCGGTGGCTTGAATCTGCTGCCATGGCCGAAGGTCGACTTCAGCAAGTTCGGCGAGACTGAAACGCGTGAGCTCAACCGCATCCAGAAGTTGTCCGGTGCCAACCTTGCGCGCAACTGGGCGATGATCCCGCACGTCACCCAGCACGACGATGCCGACATCACCGAGCTGGAAGCGCTGCGCGTCGCACTCAACAAGGAAAACGAAAAAAACAAGGATGGCGTCAAGCTGACCATGCTCGCCTTCCTGATGAAGGTGTCGGTTGCCGCACTGCAGAAGTATCCAAACTTCAACTCGTCGTTGGATGCCAATGGCGAAAACCTCACGCTCAAGCACTATTTCCACATCGGCTTTGCCGCCGACACTCCGAATGGCCTGGTCGTGCCGGTGGTGCGGGACTGCGATCGCAAGGGTGTGTTGCAGATCGCGCGCGAAACCGGAGAGCTCGCGGCGAAAGCTCGCGAGGGCAAGCTTGGCCCGGCCGACATGCAGGGCGGTTGCTTCTCGATCAGTTCGCTCGGCGGCATCGGCGGCACGTCGTTCACCCCGATCGTCAATGCGCCGGAAGTCGCAATCCTGGGTGTGTCGAAGGCGGCGATGAAACCGGTGTGGGATGGCAAGCAATTCATGCCACGCCTGCTGCTGCCGCTGTCGTTGTCCTACGACCACCGCGTGATCGATGGCGCTGCGGCCGCACGCTTCACCGCGTACCTGGCGCAATTGCTAGGGGACATGCGTCGGGTGCTCCTCTAGATGGCCAAGCCCGACGTAGGCGACAACCTGCAGCACGCCGGCGATCGCGTCCGCGACGCGGCGGGCGATGCCGCGCAGCAAGGCTGGCGCGGATTGCAACCGCTGCTCGACTTCAAGCTGCTGCACATCGCCGGGCTCGACCTCACGGTCGGCGGCTTGGTCGCAGCCGTGTTGGCGCTGGCGGCAGCATGGTTCGCTTCCTCGCTGGTGCGACGCGCATTGACCCACTACGCAGAGCGCAATGCGCACGCCAACCGTGCCGCGCTGTACACGCTCGCACGGATGGTGCATTACGTCCTGCTGCTGCTGGGCGCGCTGCTGGCGCTGGACGTGGCCGGGATCCCGGTCGGCAAATTCACCGTGTTCGCCGGCGCGTTGGGTGTCGGCCTGGGCTTTGGCCTGCAGGCGATCTTCAGCAATTTCATCTCCGGTCTGATCCTGTTGTTCGACCGCTCGCTGAAGGTCGGGGACTTCGTAGAACTTGCCTCCGGCGTGCATGGCGAGGTGCGCGACATCAAGATCCGCGCGACCCGCATCGTCACCAACGACAACATCGACATCCTCGTGCCGAATGCGGAATTCGTCACTGGCCGGGTGGTGAACTGGACGTATCGTGAAGTCTCGCGGCGCGTGCGCATCCCGTTTGGCGTCGCCTACGGCAGCGACAAGGAGCTGGTCAAGAAGGCGGCGCTGGAAGCGGCAGCGGAGGTTCGATTCACACTCACACTGGAAGGCGCGCGCGGGCCCAGGGTTTGGCTGGTCAACTTCGGCGCCAGCAGCCTGGATTTCGAGCTGGTGGTGTGGCTCAACGCCGAGGCCACCAAGCGCCCGAGTGCGGTGCGCGCGGCCTATACGTGGGCGTTGCACACTGCGCTGACGAAATACGCGATCGAGATTCCCTTCCCACAGCAGGACCTGCACGTGCGCAGCTTGTTCGGCCGCCACGGCGACGAGGGGCTCGCACTGCTGCGCAGTGTCGCCAGCGTCGACGCGGAGATCTTCGCCGAGCGCTTCGGCCCGCAACGGGCCGCTGGCCTGAGTGGGCAGGAGCGCGCCGCACTTGCCTCCAACGACGCGCAACAGGACGTCGAAGAGCACCGTCAGGTGGAGCGTGAGATCGCGCGCGAGAAACAGTCGCTGCCGCGAGGCTCGGATCGAGATGCGCCATTGGATGACGCAGCACCCGGCGAGTCTGCCGAAGACGCGGCGGCGAAGGGGCCGGACAACATGCCACGGAGCGAGCGATGAGCCAGGTCGAAGTGAAAGTCCCCGACATCGGCGGCTACGACGATGTGCCGGTGATCGAAGTGCTGGTGTCGGTCGGCGACACGGTCAAGCTCGACCAGGGCCTGCTCACGCTGGAATCGGACAAG
>JBBSUF010000043.1:0-16339 GCA_038235185.1 Lysobacterales bacterium | reverse complement strand
TACAACCGCGAGACGCTGGAGATCCTCTACAAGGGTTTCAGCATCCACGACGTGCTCGACATGACGGTGGAAGATGCGCTCAAACTGTTCGAGCCGGTGCCTTCAATTGCACGCAAGCTGGAAACATTGCTTGATGTCGGTTTGAGTTACATCAAGCTTGGCCAACCGGCGACGACGTTGTCGGGTGGCGAAGCACAGCGCGTGAAATTGTCGAAGGAGCTTTCGCGTCGTGATACAGGTCGCACGCTCTACATCCTTGACGAGCCCACCACCGGCCTGCACTTCCACGACATCGAACACCTCCTCGCCGTGCTGCACAAGCTTCGCAATGACGGCAATACGATCGTGGTCATTGAACACAACCTGGACGTGATCAAGACCGCGGACTGGGTCATCGACCTGGGCCCTGAAGGTGGTCATCGTGGCGGGCAGATCATCGCGCAAGGGACGCCTGAGGAGCTTGCGCGGATGCCGCAGTCGTGGACGGGGCAATTCCTCGCCAAGACCCTGGGCATCACCAACAAACCAGCGAAAAGGAAATCGGCCGCATGAACGAAGCTGACAAACCCGCTGCACGCAAACGTGCTCCACGGCGCAAGAAGACGGCCGACGCAAACCAGTCGGTTGTCGCGGCCGATGCAGCGATTCCATTCGGGTTGATCCGCGTTCCGTTATCCGTGCGCTGGCGTGATTTGGACGCCTTCAATCACGTCAATAATTCCAAATTCCTGAGCTATCTCGAGGAAGCCCGCCTGCGCTGGATGATGTCGCTGCCAGGGGAATGGATCGACGAAAACGTCGCGCCGGTGGTTGCCGCGGCAACCATCAACTATCGGCGACCGATCGCGTGGCCCAACGAAATCGTCGTGGAGTTGTTCGTCGAACGACTTGGCAACACCAGCTTGACGATTGGCCACCGCATCCTCGACGCCAGTAATGACACCACGCTGTACGCCGATGGCCACGTGGTGATGGTGTGGATCGACAGGCAGCGCGGCCAGGCCGCGACATTGCCGGATGCGGTGCGCAAGGCGTGTGCGATGCCATGAACTAGCGTCGGCGCCGTTCCTGTGAAGGCACGATCCGACCCTGCCTCACTGGCCCAATGCACGCAGTTCAAAAATGCCATGGATCGTGCGGCCATCCTTCAACTGGAAATCGATCGACACGTGCTTTCCGGCTTTCATCACGGCTTTCGGATTCATCAGCATCAAGTGCATTCCGCCCGCTTCCAGCGTTGCGGTGGCGCCGGGCGCGATGCGCAACTCCGGAATCGGCCTCATGCGGCTGATGCCATTGACCAGCGTCGTTTCATGCAGGGATGTATCGCCGAAGTTGGTGCTGCTGGCCTTGACGACAGTCACTGACTTGTCACATGGATTCACGATGTTGGCGAAGCCCGCCATCATCGGCATGCCGCCAGGCAACATCCGTATCCAGCCATCATGAACCTGTGGCAGGCACTGGCCCGCCCATGCGCTACCGGTCATGCACAGCAGCATCGGCACGGCGTATCGGAACAAAGCGACTGGGTTTCTCATCGCATTATGATACCTCCGGCTGGCAGCCACTCCACGATTGACTCTCCAGGAAACTTCATCATGTCCTTGATCCAGCACATCGCGACTGGCCCGATCCATGAGTTGCAACTGTCTCGTGCGCCAGTCAACGCGCTCAATCCGGCGTTGTGTAGTGAGTTATCCGCCGCAATCGTGCGCGCCGTCTCGGATGGAGCACAGGGCATCGTGTTGTCGGGTGGCCCAAAAGTATTCTCGGCCGGACTGGATGTGCCCTACCTGCTGGCATTGGGTGAAGATCGCATCGCACTGACGTCGGCATGGGAATGTTTTTTCGGTGCTGTTCGCGCATTGGCGAATTCACCCGTGCCAGTGGCAGCCGCAATTTCAGGACATGCTCCGGCCGGCGGTTGTGTGCTCGCACTATGTTGCGATTACCGGGTGATGGCGCAGGGCCCATTCCAGATTGGGCTCAACGAAACCCGGGTCGGCCTGGTCGCGCCAGACGGCGTCCAGCACCTGATGCGGCGCGCGGTGGGTGCGCATTGGGCGGAACGATTGCTCGTCGGCGGTGAGCTGCTGGACGCCCAACGCGCCCTGGAAATGGGGCTTGTCGATGAACTGGCGGAGATCGATCACGTGAGAACGCGTGCACGCATCTGGCTGGAAGAACTGCTCGTCTTGCCACGGCAGCCCATGTTGCAGACTCGCGCAATGGCCCGCGCGGACCTGGTCGCAGCTGTGCAGCCGGAACGCATTGGATTGGCACGCTTCATCGAAGGCTGGTTCGACCCCGATACGCAGGCGGGACTGCTGGCGCTGGTTGCGCGATTGCGTAAATAAGCGTGTCGAAAGAATGGAATCAGTCGCTACCCATCGCCACTGGTCGCGATGGATCGCTGATCCAGCCGCTCCATGAGCCGGCGAACAGTTTCGCGCCCTTGAGTCCTGCGCGTTCCATCGCCAGCAGGTGATGGCAGGCGGTCACGCCGCTGCCGCACATCACGATGGTGTCCTCAGGTAAATGGGCCCCGAGCACATCGCGGAATTCAGCTGCCAGCTGGATCGGTGGCTTGAAGCGCTTGTCGGTGAGATTCTCGGCATACGGGCGATTGAGTGCGCCAGGAACATGCCCGGCTACGCGATCGATATGCTCGTTTACACCACTGAAACGATCCGCGGCGCGCGCATCGAGCAACAGATCGCCAGCCTGCAGGCGCGTTTTCACCTGCTCGGCATCCAACAGGCGCGAGCTGTCGAACTTTGCTTCGTATGTCGTCTGCATGCGGATCGGGGTGCGCGCATCGACCGGCAATCCAAGCACGGTCCAGCGCGCCCATCCACCATCGAGCACGGCCACCTTTTCATGTCCCGCCGCGCGCATCAAAAACCAGAGTCGCGCCGCATAGGCGCCGTCGCCATCGTCATAAATCACGACCTGATGACGCGGGCTGATGCCCCAGCGACCGAGCGTTTCGGAGAAGTCGGCGGCGTCTGGCCACGGATGCCGACCCTCCCCGCGCTTGCGGTGATCGGACATGTCGCGATCCAGATGCGCGTGGATGGCCCCCGGTATGTGCGCCTGCCGGTAGGCCAGTTCACCAGCTGCCGGATTGACCAGGGAAAAACGGCAATCCATGACGACCAGGTCATCGCGGCCGAGCGCAATGGCCAGCGTTTCAGCCGGCACCAGCGTGGTCCATCCACTCATCGCATCGTCTCCAGTCGTTGGCGCAGGTTGAACAGGATGGACGCACTGGCGCCCCAGATGCGCCGGCTTGCGTCTCCCCTGTCCACGAATTGCATCACGGATCGCGGCCGCCCGCCCAGATCGAGTTGGAAGCTGTGCAGATTGCCCGGGTGCATCAGGAATTCCAAAGGGACTTCGAAGACCTCGTCGACTTCACGTGCGTCTGGCCGGGCCACGTACCCCGGCTGGACGACGGCCACCACCGGCTGTACGCGATAGCCGGTGACGGTCGCCAGCGGATCCAGATATCCCATTGGCTGGATCAGCGAGGCCGGAATCCCGGTTTCTTCCGTGGTTTCGCGCACTGCGGCAGCGATGGCGTCCAAATCATCGCGTTCGATCCGCCCCCCCGCAAAGCTGACCTGTCCAGCATGATGCCGCATGGCGTCGTTGCGACGTGTCAGCAGGACATGCAGACCGCTCGATCGAGGCACCAGTCCGACCAGCACGGCGGCAGCGACAGGCTCGGTCGCCGATAGCAATCCGCTCAAGTCGTCGATATTCCAGCACGTCGCTTGCGGCGCCGTGTCCCGCGGATACAGCGCGCGGCTGATGCGCTGCAATTCGGGCGACAGGACGTTCACCCGTTCTTTCTGTCGCCCAACTCACGCAGCGGCAGGACGGCATCCATCATGCGCAGCCGTTGGACGTCGTTCATCAGGCCCCAGCGCGCGATTTCGTCGCCGGTGCGATGACAGCCCTGGCACAAGCCATCCTCGCCAAGTGTGCAGACGCCCGTGCAGGGAGTAAGGATGACGGGAACAACAGCAAGCATCGATTGGAATCCTGACACGCAGACGCCGGCACTAAGCCGGCGTCCAAGAAGAAGCTGGATCCCGGCTTCCACCGGGATGACGTTTCGACAGGCCCGGCGCGCTTACGCGCGCGCGGGCCGAAACGTCACTTGATGCCGTCGAGCTTGACTTCGAACACCACCGCCACGTTCGGCGGGAAACCGGTGCGTGGATCGGCGCCGTACGCTTTGTCGGCGGGCAGGGTAATTTCCCACTTGGCACCGTTGGGCATCTGCATCAACGTTTCGCGCATGGCCGGCATTTCAACCTGGCTGACCTTCATGGCACTCATTTTCTGCGGTGCCTGCGCTGTGGCAGGACGCTGGCCCCACGGATACGGACCGGCGACTTCCAGATCCACGGTGCTGGACTGGGTCGGCTTGGCGCCGCTGCCAGCCTCAAGCACGCGGTACTGCACGCCGCTTGGTAGCACTTTCACGCCGGTCTTGCCGCGATTCTGCGCGATGAACGCATCACTCTTGACCTTGTTGTCGGTCGCCGCCTTTTCGAACGCCGCCTTGGCCTTGGCCTGTAGACGGGTCTGCATGCCTTGGTACGCTGCGCTCATCTTCTCGATGGCGACGCTGGGCTCTTTCTTCGCGAAACCGTCCTGCAACGCACGGGTCATCGTGGACAGGTCGAGGGCTTCGCCGCTCTCGGCGGCTTGGCGACCCAACTGGTAACCCAGCGCATAGCTGAGCTGACCCTTGGTGGATGTGGTGTCCTGGGCAAGGGCGGCGCCCCCGGTCAGGGTCAGGGCCGCCAGCGTGGCAGCGAGCAAACGCAACTTCATTCGGTACGGCCTCCAATTGGGGAGCCTGATACGAAGCAGGCAGCAAAGCCGCCAGCCGAACAGGACACGATGACGCACTAGGAACACGCTATAGGATACTGGCGCCATGGCTTAACCGCCACTGACGACCCCCGTCCGACCTGCTGATCGCCGGCAAGTTCCATCCTTTCCGCGCTCCTTTCCCGATTCGAAGATCCCACTCATGACTGATTCACACGAAAGCGGTGCCTCGCTCCAGATCGAGAACCATGGCCCGATCCGCCTGATCGCGATCAACCGTCCTGACAAGCTCAATGCCCTGAATGCCGCCACGATAGACGCGTTGCATGCCGAATTCGCCAAGGCAGCCGATGACATCGATGTACGCGCGTTGATCCTCACGGGCACGGGCTCGAAAGCCTTTGTCGCCGGCGCTGACATCGCCGAGATGCGCATGCTGAGCGCGGTGGAGGGTCGCGATTTCTCGCAACGCGGGCAGCGGATGATGCGTGCGATCGAGACGTCGACCAAGCCCGTGATCGCCATGATCAATGGCTTCGCATTGGGTGGAGGGCTGGAATTGGCGATGTGCTGCCATCTGCGGATCGCCGCGGATACGGCGAAGGTCGGGCAGCCGGAAATCAACCTTGGCCTGATCCCGGGATTCGGCGGCAGCCAGCGCCTGCTGCGATTGGCCGGCCGTGCGGCGACGCTGGAGCTGTGCCTGCTGGGTGCACCGATCGACGCGATGCGTGCGCAGAAACTGGGTATCGTCAACCGCGTCGTGCCGGCCGCGGATCTGCATGCTGAAACCATGCGCATGGCCGAGCAGCTTGCCGCAGCCGCACCGCTGGCGCTGCGCGGCATCCTGGATTGCGTCAACATCGGTGGCGAATGCTCGATCGGGGAAGGCCTGGCTTACGAAAGCGCGCAATTTGGATTGATGTTCGCCACCGATGACATGCGCGAAGGCACCGCTGCCTTCATCGAGCGGCGCAAGCCAACGTTTTCCGGCCGCTGACATGACGCACATTGCGTGTCGTTGCGGCTGCTGCTCGATGACGCATGACGCGGTCCACGCCATCATGGCTGCATTGGCCTGCGACGATATTGATCGCGCCATGGACGCAGGACTCCTGACGCTGGAACCCTGCAAGGCGTGTTCGCCTTCCTGCGCGACGATGCTGATCGCTGCGCGTGCGGCGCGCTTGACAGCATTGGCGGCACGCGAACGCTACCGCGCGCGTGCGGTACGACTACTGAGGCGACAGCAAGAACGCAACATGCGACGCACCGATGCCTCTCCCATCGAGGCATCATTGCCGCCGGCCGCCGCGGCAGCCCTGGCGCGTGCAAAAGCCAAGGCAGCCGGGCACGAATGATGGTTCCAGCGGCAGCAGCATCGCGCCGTCGCACGCGACTGCGGCCCGAGGAAATCGACGAGTTGTTTTCACGTCTGCGTGAACTTAATCCAACACCCACCACGGAGTTGGCATGGGCAAATCCGTTCGAGCTCTTGGTCGCTGTCATCCTGTCGGCGCAAGCCACCGATGTCGGCGTCAACAAGGCGACGCGAGGATTGTTTGCCATCGCCAATACGCCAGAAAAAATGAGCGCGCTGGGTGAAGCTATACTCAAGCGCCACATTGCCACGATTGGCTTGTACAACGCCAAGGCGGCCAACGTCATCGCGATGTCCCGGTTGTTGCTCGAACGTCACGCCAGCGAAGTGCCGCGCACACGCGAAGCCCTTGAGGCGTTGCCCGGCGTTGGGCGCAAGACGGCGAATGTCGTGCTCAATACGGTCTTCGGTGAACCGACCATCGCCGTCGACACGCACATCTTTCGTGTCTCCAACCGCACCGGACTTGCACCAGGTAAAACCGTGCGCGAGGTCGAGGACACGCTGATGAGCGTCGTTCCCACGGAATATCGCCAGCATGCGCACCACTGGCTGATCCAGCACGGTCGCTATGTCTGCAAGGCGCGGACCCCCAACTGTCCACATTGCCCGATCCGAGACATCTGCCGGTATCCAGACAAGACATCTTGAAGGTTGTTCGTGCCGAGGCAAAAGAAAACGGCAGCCCGAGGCCTGCCGTTTTCGACTTCCATCTGGAGACAACGATCAGAACGCGATCTCTCCCCACATGCCGATCTCACGGGTCTTCTGGTCGACAGCCGCCGAGTCATCCTTCTTCTCGTCATGCTTATAGACTGCGGCAAACTTGACACCCTTGCGGATCGGGAACTCGACTCCGAAGTTGTAGTAGGTGTCCTGCAAGCTGGGATCCAGGTCCTTGCTCAAATCGGCCTGGTCATAGCGTGCAAATGCGGCAATGCCAGATTTGGTGAATGCCCAGCTACCCCAAAGCGAGTACCCCGAGGATTTGTCTCGCGCGACAGTCAGTACGTTGTTCCAGTTACTGGCGCGGAAATATTCACCACCGACACGCACCGGACCCTTGGCGTAAGCCACCATCAAGTCGCCACGCGTGGCGTTATGCAGTGAATTGACAGTCTGGGTTTCCTTGCCAAGGGTGCCCGAATATCCGCCCACTGCGATCACCATCCCTTCCACCGGCACGAAGCCCACGCGTGCTTCGACATCCTGGCTCTTGCTGCGGCTTGGATTCTTATATCCCCCGCCATTGACCACGGACATGGCGTAATTGACCTTGTTGCCAGCCAGGGCGCCGCCGACGTGCACACCCCAGTCTGCCGAAGTGCCGTACTTGAGGCGATCAGTCAGCGTGTTTTCGACATAGCGATATCCGTAATAACTTTCCGCGAAAGGAATCCACGGAAGATCGGCCGAGCCGGCACGCACCACGAAGGCGTCACTGAACTTACCCTGGATATAGGCCTTCTTGACATAGATGTCTGCGGCGCTGTCCAGCGATGACACATACTGAAAATCTGTCGTCAGGTTGACTGACCACACATCATCGAACTTGTGCTTCACGCCAAGATAGAAACGCTTGACATCGAAACCCGTCCCGCTGGCATCTGTCTTCGCACCATTTCTAGTCTGGTCGATGTTGGTCAGGTCGAAGTACATCTTGCCGCTCAACTGCGTGTCGTTGACGATCTTGGCCAGCTTGTCGAGTTTTTCCTGCGTGGTCGTCGCCGCTTCGATTGTCTTGGCATTGGCGACGTTGATGTCCGACTGTGCATTGGTCCGTTCGACAAGCCCGTCGAGTTGTTCCTGCAGCGCGGCGATCTGCGCCTTCATGTCCTGCAGCTGCGCTGCGGTCACCGTGGCAGGAGGTTCGGCGGCGCGCGAAGGTTGCACATTGGCCAAGCCGGCGAGGCCCAGTCCGGTTGCGAGTGCGGCCGTGAGCATGTTGTCACGCATGGAATCGTCTCCAATATGAGTATGCAAGGTAAGAGTGAAAGACCACCTACCCGCGCCGCAGCGCCCCAGGAACAAGCCACGCAGAAGGGGCGGCGTCAAGGTTCCGCTAACAACATGACGGTTTGAAGACAACGGCTCCGACTCCCTCTTCCTTGATCGTATTCCGGGCCTTACGGCCCGCTTTTTTGCAACCGATTATCATGGGCAGTCATCGCCCCGCATCACGGCCCGCACTGGAATCGCATGTTCAAGCATCTTTTTTTCGACGACTACTCCGAAGGGGCGCATCCACGCGTGCTCGAACTGCTCGCCACGACCAATGCGCGGCAGGAACCTGGCTACGGTGACGACATGGTGTCGCAACAGGCAGCCACACTCCTGAAGCAGGCCATCGGCAATCCCTCGGCTGCGGTGCATTTCGTCTCTGGCGGCACGCAAGCGAACCTGATTGCACTGGCATCGATGCTCAAGCCCTACGAATCGATCATCGCTGCGACGACCGCGCATATCTGCGTACATGAGACCGGGGCGATCGAGGCGACTGGGCACAAGATCAATGCGGTCCCCGGGTGCGATGGCAAGCTCGATCCGGAACAGGTCCGGCTCGTCGTTGCCCAGCACGCCGACGAACACATGACGGTTCCACGCGTGGCATTCATCTCACAAGCCACTGAAGCCGGCACGCTGTACAGCAAGGCCGAGCTCACGGCACTTTCGAGCACATGTCGCGAACTGGGCTTGTACCTGTACATGGACGGCGCACGCCTGGCGTCAGCCCTGGCCAGCGAAGCAGCAGACCTCTCGCTTGCGGAAGTGTCTGCGCTGGTCGACATGTTCTACCTGGGCGGCACCAAGAACGGTGCGCTGCTGGGCGAGGCGATCGTGATCAACACGCCAGTGCTGCAGGAGCGCTTCCGCTTCCATCTCAAGCAGCGTGGCGCCCTGTTGGCGAAGGGCCGCTTGCTCGGCGCGCAGTTTGCGGCACTACTGGAGGGCGACTTGTACCTGGACCTCGCACGCCACGCGAACTCGATGGCGACGCGATTGGCTGACGGCCTGCGCACGTGCGGCGTGGGCTTCCTCGTCCAACCAGTCACCAACCAGGTTTTCCCGATCCTTTCCGATGCGCAGATCGGAAAGCTGCGAGCGGACTATGGATTCCATGTCTGGTCGCGCATCGACGATACCCATTCGGCGATCCGGCTGGTCACGTCCTGGGCCACCGAGCCTGACGCGGTCGATTTATTTCTTGGCGATTTTCGCAGTGTTGCCAGCTGAACATGCTTCCCGACCCTCCTTCGGCCGCTCGGTAAACGCGACTGAACCAACAGTAATCTTTGAGGATTGTGTTGGAGTTGAGCAGGCAAGACCGTCAGGCGCACACTGGCACACACTTAATCAGGTAACACCGACACGGCATTGGCCAGCACGCTTACCCCGGAAGAAATACAGGCAGCGCGCGCAGGCGATGCCGGGGCGCTTGAGCATCTGCTGTCGCGCTCGCGCCATGACCTGCGTCGTTACGCCGAATATCATTGCGCCATCAATGATGTCGAGGACGCCGTCCAGTAAAGCCTGATCCTGATTTCACGCAAGCTGTGCAACCTGCGCGCGATCGAAGCCTACGCGTCGTGGCTGTTTCGCATCGTCAAGCGCGAGTGCACCCGCCTGAAGCGCGCACTGCGCCATCTGATCCTGCTGCCGGTTCTTGACGAAATCGACGGGCCGCACTATCCCCCGCCGAGCGAGTTACTTCGCGATCTCTCCCAGGCATTGGCGCGATTGCCACCGCACTATCGGGAAATCCTCCTGCTGCGCGACCTGGAAGGGCGATCCATCGCCGAGATCAGCGCGCAACTGGGATTGCATAAAGAAGCAGCCAAGGCTCGCCTTTATCGGGCGCGATCCCTTGCGCGCGAATACCTGCGTGGCGAGGACAACCTACGAGCCGTGACTGCGATAACCGCGCGCTAACTGCAATGCGCGTCCGCGCATCCAAGATCCGCAAGCGTGTTGTACGGCGCGCGGCGGCGCGTTGCTGGGATGACGCAACCCAGTGCCCACTCGGCGCGCTCTGCTAGGCTTGCGCGATGACGCAACTCGACCCCCTGGACACTCCTTCACCCGCGTTGCGGAAGATGTCCGAACGTTTTCGCGGCTTTCTTCCCGTCGTGGTGGATGTGGAAACGGGTGGTTTCGACTGGAACCGGCACGCGCTGCTGGAAATAGCAGCAATACCGATCGAACTGGATGACGATGGCCGCCTTGTTCCGGGCGACGTTGCCTGCGTGCATCTGGACCCTGCGCCGGGCATGGAGATCGATCCAAAATCGCTTGAAGTCACTGGCATCGATATCGGCCATCCCTTCCGCATGGCCAAGCCGGAAAAGGAAGCGCTCGATCATATCTTTGCCGCCGTTCGCACGGCAGTGCGCCGGCAAAATTGCCAGCGCGCGATCCTGGTGGGGCACAACGCGCACTTCGACCTGAATTTCATCAACGCCGCGGTTGCGCGCGTCGAGCACAAACGTAATCCATTCCATCCTTTCAGCGTGTTCGACACCGTCTCACTGGCCGGCATCGCCTATGGGCAGACCGTGCTTGGGCGCGCGATGCAGGCAGCAGGCCTGGAATGGAATGGCGACGAAGCACATTCGGCCGTCTATGACGCCGAGCGCACGGCAGAGCTGTTCTGCAAGATCGCCAATGCGTGGGCGCCGGCGTTGTAACGGCAGCTTAGGGCCGCGGCTTTCCCTGTGCTTTCAAGGTTCGCGCGATGCCGTACACGCTGATCAACATCCATGTCAGTTCCAGCACGAACACCGACATGTTGAATTTACCCAGCAGCGACACCAGGACACCGCCCGATCCAAACAGGTTGATCAACTGGTAGGAGATCGAGGTTCCCGAGATTCGTCCCGCCTGCAGCAACAGGAATCCGCCCAGCACCATCACGGTGCCGGCGATTCCGATCCAGTCGTACCAGGCGAGATTGAGCGCCATGCAATCAAACCTGCCGCTGACGGACAGCTTCGAACAATGTCACACCGGTGGCGACCGACACATTCAAACTCTCGGTATTCCCGGGCATCGGAATTTTCACCAGCTGGTCGCAATGCTCGCGTGTGAGTCGGCGCAAACCATCCGCCTCCCCACCGAGCGCAAGCGCGACATTGCCTTTCAGGTCGATCGAATACAGCGATGCGCTCGCCTCACCCGCCAGCCCATAGATCCACACGCCCAACTGCTGCAGATCACGCATGCAACGCGCGAGATTGGTGGCGCGGATGACGGGAATGCTGTCGGCCGCACCCGCCGATGTCTTGCGGACGGTGGCGTTGACCTGCACTGCCTTGTCCTTGGGAATGACGACAGCAGTCACACTCGCCGCCGCTGCACTGCGCAGGCAGGCACCCAGGTTGTGCGGATCCTGAACGCCGTCGAGCAGCAGGATCAATGCACGGCCATTGGCCGCCTCGATCAGCGCAGGCAGCTCGTGCTCATCCCACGTCTTGGCCGCGGCATAACGCGCAACCGCGCCCTGATGGCGCAGCCCACCAGCGACACCATCCAGCGCTTGTTGCGTGACCCGACGCACCTCGATGCCCACGCGTCGCGCGTTGACCTCGATCTCGGTGATGCGCGAATTCTTGCCGCCGGCCTCCAGCAGGATCTCGCGCACGTTGTCGGCATCGTGTTCGATCGCGGCAGTCACGGCATTAATGCCAGCGATCCACTGGTTGTCTTTGCTCATGGCGACAGTGTAATCATCATGTCGTCAATACTTTGCCTTCTTGCGCTTGGCAGGCTGCCCGCGCGGAGGCGGCAGTTTTTCGCCACCGACCGAAGGCTCCTCGACCAGGCGGAAATCAATACGCCGGTCTTCCACGCTCGCCTTCAAGACCACGATGCGCACGCGGTCACCGAGTCGGTACTCACGTCCGCGACGTTCGCCGGTCAATGTCTTGCGGATCGGATCGAAGTGGTAATAGTCGTTGGGCAATTGCGTGACGTGCACTAGGCCGTTGACCTTGGAATCGTCCAGCTCGATGAACAACCCGAAGCTGGTGACGCCGCTGATGGTGCCGTCGAATTCACCACCGACGTGCTGCTCCATCCATGCGGCACGATAACGCTCATCGACTTCGCGTTGCGCTTCGTCGGCGCGGCGTGAGCGCTCGGAACATTGCAGCGACAACGCCGCCATCGCATGGGCCGAATACAGGTAGGTGTCGGGATTGCCACCGGCCAGCACATGCTTGATCGCGCGATGCACCAGCAGGTCGGGGTAGCGCCGGATGGGCGACGTGAAGTGCGCATACGCCGCCAGCGCCAATCCGAAATGCCCGATGTTGTCCGGCGAGTAGACCGCCAGGCTTTGGCTGCGCAGGACCACCGACTCCAGCAACGCGGCATCGGGGCGATCGCGGATCGTCTCGAGTAGTTGCCGGAAATCGCTGGGCTGCACCTTGCCCCACGGCGGCATGCGCAGCTTGAACTCCTTGAGGAACTCCTGCAGGTCCGCGTATTTGGCTTCCGGTGGTTTGTCGTGATCGCGGTAAGGCGCAGGGACTCGCGCGGGCAGCAGGAATTCCGCAGCCTGCACGTTGGCCGCGATCATGCATTCCTCGATCAGCTTGTGCGCATCGTTGCGCTGGATCATGCCGGCCTGCGTGACTTCGCCCTGCGGGCCCAGCACGAATCGCACCTCGGAGGTCTCGAACTCAATCGCGCCGCGTTTCTGCCGCGCGGTGTCGAGGATCCGGTACAGCTGGTGCAGGTGTTGGATCTGCGGCAGCAGTGGACCGATCAACGCCAGCGCCTGCCCGCGATCCTCCTCCGGCACACCCTCGCCAACTGCATTCCACACCTGCGTGTAGGTCAGCCGAGCGTGCGAGTGCATCACCGCCTCGTAGAACTTCGAAGTGGTGACGTCCCCATGTCGATCGATCTGCATGTCGCACACGAAACATAACCGGTCGACCCGCGGCTTCAGCGAACAGATCCCGTTCGACAGTGTTTCGGGCAGCATGGGCACGACGAATCCCGGGAAATACACCGAGGTCGCCCGCTTGGTCGCTTCCTCATCCACTGGCGTGCCGGGGCGCACGTAATGGGAGACATCGGCAATCGCCACGACCAGCCTGAATCCGTCCTTGTTCGGCTCGCAATAGACCGCATCGTCGAAATCCTTGGCGTCCTCGCCATCGATCGTCATCAACGACAACGCGCGCAGGTCGACGCGTTGCGCGATGGTTGCGGCATCGACTTCGACGGGAACTGCCGCAGCCTGCGCCAGCACTTCCGGCGGAAATTCGTGCGGGATTTCGTGACCGTGGATCGCGGCCTCCACTGCCAGCGATGCCGTCAGCTTGTCGCCCAGCACCGCCAGCACCCGGCCGATGGGTGGTCGCTTTGCGTCGGGTGGCTGCACGATTTCGCACACCACCAGCTGTCCATGCTGCGCATCCAGGCGTGCTTCGGGCGGGATCATGACGTTGCGCTGGATGCGCTTGTCGTCCGGCACGACATAGCTGATGCCGCCATCCACGGTGTAACGGCCGATCAGCCGGTTGAGCCTGCGCTCAAGCACTTCAACGATCGAACCCTCGCGGCGCCCACGCCGGTCCATGCCGGTGACGCTTCCCAGGACGCGATCGCCATGCATGGCCTTGCGCATCTCATACGGAGGCAGGAACAGATCGTCCCCGCCTCCGGCATCCGGCCGCAGGAAGCCAAACCCATCGGGATTGGCAATCACCACGCCCGGGATCAGGTCCATGCGAGCCGCAGGCACGAACCCGCCTCGACGGTTCTGCAGCAGTTGCCCATCGCGCAACATCGCACCAAGGCGCTTGCCGAGGGCATCGAAGCGATCGGGTTCACTCAGGCCGAGCTTCAACGCCAATTCGTCGGCATTCATCGGGCCATCGTTGGCCGCCAGCAGCTGCACGATCATCTCGCGGCTGGCGATCGGTTGTTCGTAACGCGAGGCCTCGCGGGCGGCTTGGGGATCGCGCAAGGCGTCACCCGGATTCAGCGCGGAAGGGGCATGCCGCGGGATTTTTGCACGGCTCAATGCGGGATCCGGCATCCATCCCCGGCGCGATTGCGGCGCGCGGGCTTTACCGCCGGTTGGGTTGCTGGACGCGGAGGTGGCGGTTTTGGGAGATTTCCCGCCGCGCTTGCCACCGCGCTTGCCGGCCGGGTTTTTGCCTGTAGGTCTGGTCATCCCGGCGATTTTACACGCCCGCCATGACTCTCATTGCTGCCCAGTCAAGGCTTGCCGATCCGCTACAACCGGCTGCGTGCGCTCAGCGACGGATCGTCAGCCCATGATTCTCATTGAGGCTACCGTCTGCTTCGATGACAACATTCCGCGTGCCGGTACGGTCGAACGCCACCGGCACGGGATCGCGAAACATGGGGCGTCGGACGAATGCCAAGGTCCACTGGAAACCTTCCAGCGTCAGCAGCGCTGCCAGTTGTTGCGGCGTCAAACCGCTCCGCAGAGAGGCCACTCGCTCAGGCTCGGTGACACGACGACGTTCACTTCCAAACATTGGACTGCCCTGTTAACACGAGAAGTGTCTGGGGCCAAGGATTGATGAGCGATGAACCCGGCCGACCATCGTTCAGCTAAGTGCCGGAATTTGCCTATTCGCTAAAAAAAACCCCGCAAGAGCGGGGTTTCAGGAGAATCCACGATAATGCGAGGCGTTCATTTTATGGTGCCCGGGAGAGGACTCGAACCTCCACGAAGTTGCCCCCGCTAGCACCTGAAGCTAGTGCGTCTACCAATTCCGCCACCCGGGCAGGTGCAGGGCGCGTATGTTGCGGGGCGACGTTCGGGTTGTCAACGCACGTGGCGATCTACATTCCTGCGTCCTATCACGCTTCCAGTCGGAGTGGCCTCCACCGGTAGAATCGTGGCATCGCATCCTCGAACCACCCCATGACCGAAACCGTCCGTCCGGCCTTCCACGGCTTCGAGCAGATCCCGTTGCGCGAATATGCCGAGCGGGCCTACCTCGACTATTCGATGTACGTGGTGCTGGACCGGGCCCTGCCTTTTCTTGGCGACGGGTTGAAGCCGGTGCAGCGCCGGATCATCTTCGCGATGAGCGAGCTGGGGCTGGCGGCAGGTGCCAAGCCGAAAAAATCCGCCCGCACCGTCGGCGACGTCATCGGTAAATATCATCCGCACGGCGACAGCGCATGTTACGAAGCGCTGGTGCTGATGGCGCAGCCATTCTCGTATCGCTATCCGCTGATCGAGGGCCAGGGAAACTTTGGCTCGTCCGACGATCCGAAATCGTTCGCGGCGATGCGCTACACGGAATCCAAGCTGACGCCGATCGCGGACGTCCTGCTCGGCGAGCTCGGCCACGGCACCGTCGACTGGACACCGAACTTCGATGGCACGCTGCAGGAGCCGACGTGGATGCCGGCACGGCTGCCGCATCTCCTGCTCAACGGCACCACGGGAATTGCTGTCGGCATGGCCACCGACGTGCCTCCGCACAACTTGAACGAAATCGTCAGTGCCTGCGTGCGGCTGCTCGATGATCCTGATGCCACGGTGCGGGACCTGTGCGAACACGTCCTTGGCCCGGATTATCCAACCACGGCGGAAATCATCACGCCGCCCAGCGACTTGCTGGCGATGTACGAAAGCGGGTTGGGAAGCGTGCGGGCCAGGGCCACCTTCGCCAGGGAGCACGCGAACATCGTCATCACCGCGATGCCCTACCAGGTGTCGCCATCGAAGGTCATCGAGCAGATCGCCGCGCAGATGCGCGCCAAGAAACTGCCCTGGCTGGAAGACCTGCGTGACGAGTCGGACCATGAAAACCCGACCCGCATCGTGTTGATCCCGCGCTCCAACCGCATCGATGCCGAGCAGTTGATGGGTCACCTGTTCGCAACGACCGACCTTGAAAAAAGCTACCGGGTCAACATGAATGTCATCGGTGCCGATGGCCGGCCGCAGGTCAAGAACCTGCGCATGTTGCTGGGCGAATGGCTTGCGTTCCGCTTCGAAACGGTCACCAAGCGGCTGCAGCATCGACTGGACAAGGTCGAGCGACGGATGCACATGCTGGATGCGCTGTTGCTGGCATTCCTCAACCTGGACGAGGTCATCCG
>JBBSUF010000042.1:0-16394 GCA_038235185.1 Lysobacterales bacterium | reverse complement strand
GTGGTGCTGGCGACGCGGCCATTTGCATCGATGAAGGGGCGATACCACAACACGTTTTCGTTGCAGGCGACGGCCACGATACGGGTTGCGATATCGGGCGAGGACTGCTGCAGGCGCGCTGTCGGACAGACGTCCGCTGCATGCACGGGGATTGCAGCCAACAGCCAAAATCCAGCCAGCGACAAGCAAAATACTGAACGAACCATTCGATACCCCATCGAACGCTGAGTAACCTACCGGGCAGCGCAGAACGCAGCGTAGTCGATATACCCAGGGAATGGCGTCCCGGCCGCGCATACCGTGCAGCAGGGATCTGCCGCTAGGCGGGTCTCGCGAAAGCGCATCGCCAGAGCATCAAAATGCAGTAGGCGACCGGCGAGCGAGTCGCCAATGCCCAGGAGCAACTTGATCGCCTCGGTTGCCTGCAACAGACCGATCACGCCGGGCAACACTCCAAGCACACCCGCTTCGGCGCAGTTGGGTGCTGCATCGGGCGGTGGTGGTTCTGGAAACAGGCAGCGATAACAGGGCGCGACGCCACGACGCCGACCGGCATCGAACACGCTCACCTGCCCCTCGAATCGATGCACGGCGCCGTAAACCAAGGGGATGCCGAGCTTCACGCACGCGTCGTTCAACAGGTAACGTGCGGGAAAGTTGTCCGCGCCGTCGAGCACCACGTCGACACCATCAAGCAGTCGCTCGACGTTATAGCTGGTGACGCGTTCGCCGACCGCTTCGATGCTGGTGCGTGGATTGAGCGCCGACAGCATCACGGCTGCAGACTCGACCTTGGGCATGCCGATACGGGCATCGGTGTGCAGGATCTGCCGTTGCAGGTTGCTGCGGTCGACAACGTCATCATCCGCCAGCCGCACCGTTCCCACCCCAGCGGCCGCGAGGTAAAACGCAGCGGGCGACCCGAGGCCGCCAGCGCCAACCATCAACACACGTGAGCGCCCAAGGAGTTTCTGCCCATCGAGACCGACTTCTGGCAGGCGTAAATGACGCGAATAGCGTTCGCCGAAATCGGCATCCACATCCCCGCGCACCATCGGCAATGCAGCGGCTTCCCACGCCGTCGTGCCACCAGTGACCGACGCCACTTTGTGATAGCCGTGTGCCGCCAGTGCCTGTGCGGCGAGTTGTGAGCGATGACCGCCCTGGCAAATCAGCAGGATTTCCGCATCGCAGTCTGGCAGATGCGTTTGCGGATGCGATTCCAACTGGGTGCGTTCGATGCCATATGCGCCCTCGGCCATGCCGAGCGCACGCTCGTGATCAGCGCGCACGTCGACCAGCAGCGCACCGGCTCGCAGGCGGGTGAATGCTTGTTGGGGGCTCATTTCGCGAACGCTCATGACGCCATTATCCGTTTAGTACTGCCCACTCACTCCGTCCGCTCAGTATGGCAATACCTGGACCACATCGCCTGCAACGAATAGGCGCTCGCCTTCCGGCAACACGATCAGCCCGTCCGATTTCGCCGCCGCGGCCAGCATGTGGGAACCATCCGCAGGATTCGGTGCGACCTGCAGCGTGCCATCAACACCTGGCTGTAAACGCCCGCGCAGGAATTCCCGACGCGCATTGCGCTTGTCGAAACCCGACGCCATGCGTGCATGCCATGTCGCACGCGGCTCTGACCTGCCTTGCAGTCCATCGAGTAGCGCACGACCCAGGGTGAGGTACGTCGCCAGCACCGAGACGGGATTGCCTGGCAGCCCTATGAACCGGGCCCGATCCATTTGGCCGAATAGCACAGGCATCCCCGGCTTCATGCGCACCTTCCAGAAATGCACGCGTCCGTGCTGCTGGATCAGTGCCGGGATATGGTCCTTCTCGCCCGCAGAGACGGCCCCGCAGGTGATCACGACATCGAAACTCGAAGCCGCGTCGCGCAGCATAGAGGACAGACGACCGGGATCATCTGGCAACGTCGGCCACGCCGTTGGCTCAAGGCCGTCGGCGCGCAACAGGCCCATCAGCAGCTCGCGATTGGAGTTGTAGATTTCTCCCGGTTGCAGCGCCAGTCCTGGCTCGATCAGTTCGTCGCCCGTGGTGAAGACTGCGACGGTGGGCCGCTGCGATATTTCAAGCTGCGCCTGACCCAGCGCAGCGGCCATCGCGACGCGTGGTGGAGTCAAAATGTTGCCGCGCGACAGCACGCGGTCGCCTTCGCGCACATCTCCGCCAGCCCGGCGGACGTGCGCGCCAAGGCGCAACGCACTATCAAAAAATATGCGCCCGTCATCGATTCGTACCACCTCCTTGATCACGACTGTATCGGCTCCTGATGGCATCGGCGCTCCTGTGGTAATACGCACGCATTCGCCGATGCCAACGACCAGGCCCAGGTCACGTCCCGCGAACTGATCACCAACCAGGCGCAGGCCTGAAACCCGTGCATCGTGGAGGTCGGCATGTCGCAATGCATAGCCATCCATCGCGCTGTTATCGAAAGCAGGCAACTTCATGGATGCGACGACGTCCTGTGCAAGCACGCGGCCATGGGTGCGCGCCAGTCCGATCCGCTCTGTCGGCAGGCGATGTGCATGCGCGACTTTTTCGATGATGTCGCGAGCTTCGTCGAACTGAAGGCCCTTCGGAAAGTCATTCATGGTGACGGTCCATCCCCGCCGCAATGAGATCGGCTGGCGTGTTGAGATTGCCGAAGCGTACCCCGGCGAAATGCACACGGGTCATGTTCATGCGCTCCTGCAACGCATGAATCGCGAAATCACGGTTGGCGATGGCCGATGCGATGACCTCACGCAACGCGTCCATGCACCATAAAGCGACGAGCGGTTGCGGGCCGTCCTCATCGACTGCGAACGCACCCGCTGGGGACGCTTCAGCAGCCAATGTCTGCGACAGGCACTCGTTCACGCCGATCACATCGACCGGAACTGTCAGCAACCAGCGTGTCCGGCACGCCCGGGACATTGCATCGAGCCCTGCCATCGGACCGGCGCAGGTCAGGCCATCGGGGACAGGTGCGATCCCGTGATCGGTATACCGCGACAAATCTCGATTCGCGCTGACGATGACGGTGGCGACCAGTGCATCAAATCGGCGTGCGATCCGCAGGACCTGTGGGACACCATCGCGTTCTAACCAAGCCTTGTCCAGCCCATCAAGCCTTGTGGCGCGACCACCAGCAAGGACGCCGAGCGTGATCTGACTCCGATCGATCACCATGCGTGGCCGACGCTGCAGGCCATCACTTGCTGCGTTTGATATGCCGGATCAACCGCCGCTTCTTCGCGACCTGTTTGTCGCTGAGCACGTTCTTCTTGTCCTTGTATGGATTCTCGCCTTCCTTGAAGACAAAACGCACCGGCGTGCCGACCAGCTTGAACCGCTTGCGGAAGAAGTTCTCGAGATAACGCCGATAGGTGTCCGACAGGGTGCGCAGGCGATTGCCGTGCACGATGAAGGTCGGCGGGTTCTCGCCGCCTGGGTGTGCGAAACGCAACTTGGCGACGTGTCCACGCACGACCGGCGGCGGATTGGTTTCGTATGCGATCTCCAGCGCCTTGGTGACGTCGGCCGTGCTGAACTTGTGCGTGGCCGACCGGTGCGCACGATGGATCGCCTTGAACAGTTCGCCCAATCCTGAGCCGTGCAAGGCCGAGGTATGGATCGATTCGGCCCAACTGACGAAGCCAAGCTTGCGCGCCACGAGAGAATCGGTCTGCTTGCGCTGGTAATCGCTCTGCCCATCCCACTTGTTGATGGCGACGACCAGCGCGCGGCCGGCATCGAGCACGGCACCAAGCACGGTAGCGTCCTGGTCGGTCACACCCTCCCCGGCATCCAGCATGATCACCGCGACCTGGCAGTGCTCGATCGCCTGTAATGTCTTGACGACGGAGAACTTTTCGATCGCTTCCTCGACCTTGCCGCGACGACGCAGTCCAGCGGTATCGATCAGGCGATATTTGCGGCCATCTCGTTCCAGGTCGACGGCAATCGAATCGCGCGTGGTTCCCGGCACCTCGGACGCGATCATCCGCTCTTCGCCAAGGATGCGGTTCACCAGCGTCGACTTGCCGACATTGGGACGGCCGACAAATGCGATGCGGATGCGCTCGGGGTCGTTGTCGAGGATCTCGGCGTCGCCGTCGTCCGGCAGTGTCGCCAACACGCGGGCGAGCAGTACGTCGATGCCGTGCTTGTGCGCCGACGAAACCGCCAACGCATCCTTGATGCCGAATCGCGCGAATTCGCCGACTGCAGCCTGGGCATCGATGCCGTCGGTCTTGTTGACGACAAGGAATGTCGGCGTCGAAATCTTGCGCAGCCAGGCCAGGATGTCATCGTCGATGGTGGAGGCGCCCTCGCGGCCATCGACCACGAACAGGATCAGGTCCGCTTCCTCGGCCGCTGCGCGCGACTGCTTCGCGGTCGCACCTGCAAGGCCTTCCTCGATCCCGGCAATACCGCCAGTGTCCACCAAAACGAAGGGACGCTCCGGCTCCAGGCGGCACACGCCGTAGTTGCGATCCCGCGTAACGCCAGGCTCGTCATGGACGAGGGCGTCGCGTGATCGCGTCAGCGCATTGAACAATGTCGATTTACCCACATTGGGGCGACCGACCAGGGCGACGAGGGGCAGCATGTATTGAACCTGGAATGGAGGGGTCGAGAGCCTGGAGTCGTCGTAACAGAAGCACAATCACAACGAGTGAATGCCGGCTACAAGACTCCTTATTCCCGAGTCTCCACGCCTGTCTTTACTGTCCCAGCCGGTAGGCGCTGAGGCGGCCGCCCGTGTCCTGGGCGACGAGGATGCCCTCGGAGACGGTAGGGGTTGAGCGTAAGGAGTTCTTGCCGACACGGGTGCGTGCGGCAAGGGCGCCATCGGCGAGTTTCAGCCAGTGCAGATATCCGTCGTAATCGCCGACGACGGCATAATCGCCCTGAATCGCGACCCCCGTCAGGTTGCGACGTGTCAGGACATCCTGCTGCCACAAGCCACTGCCGCCCGCTTTGTCCAAGCCCCACACCGTGCCCGTGGGGCCGGACACCACCACGTGATCGGATGAAACTCCAACTCGACCTGGACCACCCGCATCATGGGACCACAGCGGACGACCGCTTGGCGCATCAATGGCGACGGTCTGCTTCTTGTAGCTGCTGGCATACAGCGTGGTGGCGTCGAGTACCGGTGTGCCATCGACATCGGCCATGCGTTCAAGTTCCGTGCGACCCTCTGCCTCGCCGATGGTCTGCTCCCAGAGCGGGTGGCCGTCAGAGAGGGCCAGCGCCGTCAACGTGCCATCGTCATTGCCGACGAACACAAAGCCCGGGCCCAGCACTGGCGCACCACTGCCCCGCACGGTCAGCGCCGGGAGGTCATGGTTCCAGAACCACCGACGCGTGCCCGTGGCCTCATCGAAAGCGGTGACACGGCCATCATTTGAGCGGACGAACACCATGCCCTGTCCGATGGTCGGCGCAGAGATGATTTCGTTATTGACCTTCGCCGTCCATTTCTTCGTGCCCGTAGCGGCATCAAGCGCCACGACATCGCCTTCCAGGCTGCCGGCCACGACCAGCCCATCACCCACGCCCGGGCCTCCGGACAATGGGAGTTTGGAGTCAAAATGCCAGGCAACCGCGCCTGTCTTGAGGTCGAAGGCACGTACGCCGCCGTGGACAGCGGCCGCATAGACGCGGCCGTCGGCAATCGTCGGTCCCTGTCCGGCGCCGATGCGACCCTCCCCTTTTCCAGCAGAAGCGGACCACAGGCGCACGATGGTCACAGAAGGCGTGAACTTCGTCAGTTCGGCGGGCTTGAGGGCTCCGTCCTTCTTGCTGGCAAAGAGATTCTTGACGCTCCCGCAACCGCCAAGCGCGATTGCGCAGGCAATCGTCAGGCCCAGCATCAGGCCGGGTATCTGCTTCATGCGCATCTCAGTGGCACACTTCATCAAGTCTTCGCCTCGGGCTTGGCGGTGCTGCCGCCGACTTCGGAAAGTTTCAACTCAAGGAGGCGCCGTTGTGGTGCCCCGATATCCATGTGAAGCAATGCCTGTGCGTATGCAGCACGGGCGTCGTCGCGATGACCCAACGCGTATTGCGCATCGCCCCGGACCTGCAGCATTTCAGCATCGCTACTTTGCGCAGGCAATAACTTCAGTGCGTCACCGGCCTTGCCTGCATCGATCAGCAAACGTGCCAGGCGCTGGGTGACGACTGATGCCAATGCGGGTTCCGCAGCGCTGGTCGCGCGCAAGGTGGCAATGGCCGCTTCCCGCTGCCCTGCGTCCAGCTGGGCCTTGGCCAGCTCCAAGGCAGCGAGCGTCGCGTATGTGCCTCGTGGCAAGGCAGACACAAGCGCTTGTCCCTGCTTGATGTTGTTGCCATGGATGCTGTCCACGGCGGCCTGGTAGTGATTGCCAACCTGGATGCGCGCAGCCTCTTGCTGCCTCTGCCACCACTGCCAGCCCCCAATCAGGGCCAAGCCAAGCGCTACGCCCCCGATCAGTCCCAAGGCGTTGGACTGCAGCCAGGAACGTACTTTTTCACCTTGTTCGTGCTCATCGAGCAGATCGTCGATTGCCATGCCGGTATCGTGCCGCCTGTTGCCTGCCGTCGAAAAACGACGCCGTGGAGTGAACTGACCCGCGCCGTCAGGCCGACGGGAGATCAGTCAGCGACAGGCGCGAGGGAGCCGTCAGAGGATACCGTAAAGCGGGCGACATTCGAGCGCTGGTAAGACGTGATGTCCTGGATCACCCCATTGCGCGAGACTTTCACCGCTGCCGCATTGCCGATCACGACACGCACAACCTCCCCGGGTGCATAGCTGCGCACATCACCGGAATGCAGGACCGATTGTTCCAGCGCATGGCCATCGGGCGCGACGGTTTGTACCCAGCTGTCGCCTGCAAGTTGCAACGACAATGCGGGCACTGCGGGTGGACCGGACGAAAGAGGGGTCAGTGAGGCGACCAGGGGGCTGGGTTCGGAACGCGTCATCACGCTGCCCGCGGTATTGCCACCGACGCCGGCCGGAAGGTCCAGTGGCGCGGCATCGTGGGCGACAATGCCCAGATGTGGTCGTGTCGCCATCCAGACCGGCACCGCAATCGCCGCAGTCAGCACGATGTAGACCAGGCGACGCGCTAGTTGTTCAGCCAGACGCTGCATTGGGGGGGTGTAGGTGCGCGGGACCAACGTTGGTGGCTCAATCGGAGCAACCCCCGATGCCGCAACCATCGGCGCAGTCGTCAATCCCAATAAACGGGAGTAACTGCGCAGCTGCCCACGCACGAACACCGGAGCCCCCAGGCGGCTCCAGTCCTCGGCCTCCAGGGACTGGACCACCCGCACCGGCATTTTCAGCCGGGCGGCGACGTCAGCTTCAGTCAAGCCGGCGGTTTCGCGGGCCTTGCGCAGGCGCGCACCGCAGCCGCGCGAACCATCGGGCATGCCGCCATGATGTGGGCCGGAAGAAACGCCGGGATCGGGCATGCTGGATTGAGCCTGCATCATCGTTGGATCGAATCCCCGGGCGGGGCGGCCCGCGTTTGCGGAAATTCCGTCCCGATTCGTTGAACATAGCGAGCAGCCGCGGCCGTGTCGCCAAGTTTTTGTTCAATTTGTGACGCAAGTTGTAACACTTGGACGCTGGGGGGCGCTACTGCAAGCCGGCGCTCGGAAAAAGCCCGCGCTTCAAGATAGTGCCCGGCCCGGTATTCGCTTTCGGCCATCGCCGCCAAGCCAACCCGATTGACAGGATCCATTGCCAGCGCCTGAGTCAAATTGGCACGCGCCCGCTCCGTCTGTCCTGCCTTCAGGGCACACGAGCCGGCATTGGCCAAGGCGGCAGCCGGGGTGGGATACGCGGGGTCGGCCAGGGCACGATCGAACAATGGCAACGATGCTGCTGCCTGGCCGGAGCCGCAAAGCCACGCCCCATAGTTGTTGAGCAACGCGCCGCTGGTCGGAGCCAGCGCCACTGCCTTGGCGTAATGGGCTCCGGCTTGAGCTTCATGCCCGCGCTGCTCTTCGATCATGCCCAGCAGCGAGTAGGCATTGGCGGATTTGGGATCGGCTTTCAATGCCTTGCGCGCTTCCATTTCCGCCTGGTCCAGCTGACCCGCACCCAGATCCTGCTGTGCCAGGGAAACACGGTCGATCGCCAGCAATCGCTCGGCGTCGGCTGGGTCGTCACGCACGTTGTATTCGGGAGCGGTGCGGTGATAGTTGTTCTTGAACTTCGGTTTGACGAAGGTCAGGCGTGAACAACCGGCCGCCGCCAACAGCGTCGCCAGGATGATCAACCCAATGACTTTGCTGTTACGCACCTGCATCACTCGCCGCCCGTGCCTGGAGTGTCTTGCGAAATGTGGCTTGGCGACGCGTCCGATCCATCACCTGTCCCTTCAGCTGGCCACAGGCTGCATCGATATCGTCGCCCCGCGTCCTGCGCACGGTCGTCAGGACCCGTGATTCCTGTAGCAGCTTCTGGAAGGAGCGGATGGCGTGGTCGTCCGAGCGCTCGTACCGGGTTCCGGGGAATGGATTGAATGGAATCAGGTTGACCTTCGCGGCATCCTTCATCTGCACCGCATTGTCGAATTGGCGCATGAGCTTCGCCAGTTGTCGCGCATGCGCGGGCTGGTCGTTGACACCTTTCATCAAGGTGTATTCGAAAGTGATCGACGCCCGCGGCTTGCGCTGGACATAGCGCTGGCACGCTGCCAGCAGTTCGGCGATCGGATATTTCTTGTTCAACGGAACCAGTTCGCTGCGCAACTCATCGTTAGGTGCGTGCAGTGACACGGCAAGTGAAACGTCACTCTCCACGCCGAGCCGGTCGATCATTGGCACCATGCCGGCAGTCGACAGCGTCACTCGTTTGTTGGCCAGCCCGTAACCCAGGTCATCGCGCATGATGCTCATCGCGCGCACGACGTTGTCGAAGTTCATCAGCGGCTCGCCCATGCCCATCATCACCACGTTGGTGAGTTTGCGCTGCTGGTGCGGGACGTTGCCCAGGTGGCGTGCGGCGACCCAGACCTGGCCGATGATTTCTGCGGTCGTCAGGTTGCGGTTGAAGCCCTGTGTTCCGGTGGAACAGAAACTGCAATTCAACGCACAGCCGACTTGCGAAGACACGCATAACGTGCCGCGCCCTTTGTCCGGTATGAAGACGGTCTCGATCGCGTTCTTGGCATCCATGCCGAGCAGCCACTTGTATGTGCCGTCACCGGATGCATTGTCGACCAGCACCGTTGGAGCGCTCACTTGTGCGTGCTGCTCGAGCTTGGCGCGAAGTGCTTTGCCCAGATCGGTCATCCCGTCGAAATCGGTCACGTAGCGATGATGGATCCACTTCATCACCTGGTGCGCGCGATAGCGTTTCTCGCCGAGTACCTGCTCGAAGAAATCCTCAAGCTGCACACGATCGAGATCGAAGAGGTTTTTCCTCGATCCCGTCGAGTCCGCCACTGGCACGCGCACCATTGCCTCGTCAGTCAACGAGAGTGCAATGGTGTTGTCGCGCGTTGTGCTCATGCGAGGCTGCTTGCCAGAACCATCAACGACTGTAGACGTCGGTCGCCGGGAAGAAGTACGCGATCTCGGTCGCGGCATTTTCCAGCGAGTCCGAGCCGTGGACGGCATTGGCGTCGATGCTGTCTGCAAAATCGGCGCGGATCGTACCGGCGGCGGCGTCCTTGGGATTGGTAGCACCCATCAGGTCACGGTGCTTGAGTACCGCGTTATCGCCTTCCAGCACCTGGATGATGACCGGCCCGGAGCTCATGAAGTTGACCAGCGCATTGAAGAACGGGCGCTCGCGGTGGATAGCGTAGAAGCCTTCCGCTTCCTGCCTGGACAGGGACTTCATCCGGGCGGCGGCGATCTTCAGGCCGGCTTGTTCGAAACGTGCATAGATTTGACCGACGACGTTCTTGGCGACGGCATCGGGCTTGATGATTGAAAGGGTGCGCTCCAGCGCCATGGATATCTCTCCGGGCAGGCGGGCCGCGGACGTCACGGAAAGACGTTGGGTTCGCGACCCGATGATAACAGAAAACCCGCGTACAAACGCGGGTTTAGCCGATATGGCTACAGATGATTCTACCGCAATCGACGATTCAATTCCACGGCGAATGGCGTTTTACCCCGTAGCGAAATCCGACTTCCTGTTGACAGAATGACAGCGCCAGACCTAAGATCAAACAAGCGTTTGATTCAGGTCAGCCATGTCAGCCACCACCGCATTTTCTACAAAAGATCGCATCTTGGGTGCCGCGGAGGAATTGTTCGCGCAATTCGGGTTTGCAGGTACTTCGCTGCGTCAGGTCACCAGTCGCGCCGAAGTCAATATTGCCGCGGTCAATTACCACTTCGGCAGCAAGGAAAACCTCGTCAACGAAGTCTTCCGCAGGCGCATGGACGAGATGAGCGCACTCCGGCTGGTTGCATTGGAGACTGCAGTCCTGCAGAAGCCCTGCAGCTTGGAGCAAGTCCTGGCCGCCTTCGTCGAACCCGCATTGGCGCTCGCACAGGATCGCCATGGCGGTGGCGCTTTCATCCGGGTCATCGCGCGCGCTTACGCGGAAAAGAACGACAACCTGCGTCGGTTCCTGTCCGATCAGTACGGACATGTATTGCGGGAATTCGCCAAAGCCATCGCCGCCTGCGTGCCGCAGTTGAGTAAGGAAGAGTTGTACTGGCGGTTGGACTTCCTCTCTGGTGCGCTGACCTATGCGATGGCTGATTTTGGAATGATTAAGCGGCCCAGCGGCGTGACCGAAGCCAAGCATCAGGCGCACGCAGCGCGGGAATTGATTCGATTTGCCGCAGCGGGCTTCAGAAGTTGATTGACGCGGTTCGTTTAATCATATTTAATCAAGGACTTACGTAATATGTCTAATAATTTACTTGTCCGAAGGGCCGCCGTCCTCGGGGCTGGCGTCATGGGCGCACAGATCGCCGCGCAATTGACCAATGCCGGCGTCGACACCGTGTTGTTCGACTTGGCAGCGAAAGATGGCGACGCCAATGGCATCGCCATCAAGGCCATTGCCAACCTGGGCAAGCTCTCGCCTGCCCCGCTCGCCATCAAGTCACTTGCCGATGCGATCGTGCCTGCTAATTACGACAACGGGCTGGAACTTCTGCGCGGATGTGACCTGATCATCGAAGCCATCGCCGAACGCATGGACTGGAAGCAGGACCTGTATCGCAGGATCGCGCCGTTCGTGCCCGCACACGCCGTGCTGGCGAGCAATACGTCGGGCCTGGGCATCAATGCACTGGCAGACGTGCTGCCCGAACAGCTGCGCCATCGCTTCTGTGGAGTGCACTTCTTCAATCCGCCGCGTTACATGCACCTTGCCGAATTGATCCCCGCGCGGACCACCGATGCTGCGATCGTGGAAGGCCTGGAAACCTTCCTGACGACGACGCTGGGCAAGGGAGTTGTGATCGCGCGCGACACGCCTAATTTCATCGGCAATCGCGTCGGGGTGTTCTCGATCCTGGCGACGATGCATCACACCGCGGAATCCGCACTGGGATTCGATACCGTCGATGCGCTGACCGGGCCTGCGATCGGCCGTCCGAAATCGGCAACTTATCGCACCGCCGACGTGGTCGGCCTGGACACGATGGCGCACGTCATCAAGACCATGGCGGACACCTTGCCGGACGATCCGTGGCATCGGTATTTCGTCGCGCCGAAATGGCTGGCGGCACTGATCGCCAAGGGCGCACTGGGGCAAAAGACCGGGGCCGGCATCTACACCCGTCGCGGCAAGGACATCCTTGTGCTCGATCTGGCGACGCAGGATTACCGTCCCAGCGCCGGTGAAATTGTTCCGGACGTTGCCGTGATCCTCAAGGAAAAGGATCTCGCCAAGCGCTTTGCCGCGTTACGAGCCAGCAACGAACCTCAGGCGCAATTCCTGTGGGCGGTCTTCCGCGACCTCTTCCACTACAGCGCTTATCACCTCAGCAACATTGCTGAAACCGCGCGGGGTGTCGATCTTGCGATCCGCTGGGGTTACGGCTGGTCGCTTGGGCCGTTCGAGACATGGCAGGCCGCGGGGTGGAAGCAGGTCGCCGAATGGATTGCCGAGGACATCGTCGCAGGCAAGGCGATGAGCAACGCGCCACTGCCCGATTGGGTGTTCGACGGGCGCGATGGCGTGCATGGCGCCGAAGGCAGTTTCAGCCCGGGGAAAAATGCCAAGCTGCCGCGTTCCGCCCTGCCCGTCTACAAGCGTCAGCGGTTCCCCGATCCAGTGCTGGGTGAACGCCCTGATCCTGGCGAAACTGTTTTCGAAAATGCTGGTCTCCGGCTGTGGCACGACGGCGACGACGTCGCAGTGGCATCGTTCAAGACCAAACTGCATACCGTCAATGACCAGGTTCTCGATGGCTTGCAGGAAGCAATCGCCATTGCCGAACGCGACTTCCGCGGCATGGTGATCTGGCAACCGAAAGAGCCCTTCTCTGCTGGCGCCGACCTTGCCGGTGCACTTGGATTGCTGCAGGCAGGAAACGTCGCAGGCTTCGAGTCCATGGTGGCCAACTTCCAGGCCACCAGCCAGCGCATCAAATATTCACTTGTCCCGGTGATTGCCGCAGTGCGTGGCCTTGCGCTGGGTGGGGGTTGCGAATTCCAGATGCATTCCGATCGCACGGTGGCGCATCTGGAAAGCTATATAGGACTCGTCGAAGCCGGGGTTGGCTTGCTGCCTGCCGGAGGTGGATTGAAGGAGTTTGCAGTGCGTGCCGCGCATGCCGCAGGACCGGGTGGCGATGTGTTCGCACAACTCAAACCTGCGTTCGAAGCCACGGCAATGGCAAAGGTATCAACCTCCGCAATGCAGGCAAAAGAGCTCGGCCTGCTGCGCGCGAACGATATTGTCGTCTTCAACGCCCATGAATTGCTGCACGTTGCAAAACAGCAGGTATTTGCGATGGCGGAAAGTGGTTATCGCCCGCCACTACCCGCGCGCCGGATTGCCGTGGCCGGTGACGTGGGTATCGCCACTTTCAGGATGCTGCTGGTCAACATGGTCGAAGGCAGGTTCATCTCGCCGCACGATGACCAGATTGCGACACGTATCGCGACAGTGCTGTGCGGTGGCAATGTCGATCGCGGATCGCTGGTGGACGAGGAGTGGCTGCTGAAACTGGAGCGCGAACACTTCGTCGCACTGGCGCAGATGCCGAAAACACAGGCGCGGATTGGACAGATGCTGAAGACTGGCAAGCCGCTCAGGAACTGATTTGATCGTCAAGAATCCACGTATTGCATTCAACCGGAAACCATCATGAGCAAGCAGATCCAGGACGCCTACATCGTCGCCGCCACCCGCACCCCGGTAGGCAAGGCGCCACGCGGCATGTTTCGCAACACCCGTCCCGATGACATGCTGGCCCACGTCCTGCGCAGCGTCATTGCGCAGGCGCCAGGCATCGACGTGACACGCATTGACGATGCCATCATCGGTTGCGCGATGCCCGAGGGCGAACAAGGCATGAATGTCGCGCGGATCGGACTGCTGCTGGCCGGATTGCCCAACACCATCGCCGCGCAGACGATCAATCGATTCTGCGCGTCAGGCCTTCAGGCCGTGGCGTTGGCGGCCGATCAGATCCGGCTCGGCAACGCGGACCTGATGCTCGCAGGCGGAACGGAATCGATGTCGATGGTGCCAATGATGGGCAACAAGATTGCGCTCTCGCCTGCGGTCTTCAATGACGATCACGTTGCCATTGCTTACGGCATGGGCATCACGGCGGAAAAAGTCGCGGAGCAGTGGAAGGTTTCGCGTGAGCAGCAGGATGTTTTCGCGCAGGCCTCCCACGAGAAAGCGACGGCGGCAATTCGTGCAGGTGAATTCAAGGAAGAAATCAGCCCATATGAAATCGTGTCGCATCGCCCCGACCTCGACGGCAATGTCGTGCGCCTGCAGCAGATCCTGGTCGACACAGACGAAGGCCCGCGTGCGGACTCGTCGCTGGAAAGCCTGGCCAAGCTGAAGCCGGTATTCCGCAACGGTCAATTCGGTGGCACGGTCACGGCGGGCAACAGTTCGCAGATGAGTGACGGCGCAGCTGCAGTCCTGCTGGCATCGGCACAGGCCATCAAGGATTACGGCCTGACACCACTGGCCCGGTTCGTGAGCTTCTCTGTCGCCGGCGTACCTCCAGAGGTCATGGGGATTGGTCCGATTGCCGCAATTCCAAAAGCGCTGCGCCAGGCGGGTTTGACCTCCGACCAGCTGGACTGGATTGAGCTCAACGAAGCATTCGCCGCGCAGGCACTGGCGGTGATCGGCGACAGCAAACTTGATCCGTCGAAGGTCAATCCACTAGGCGGCGCGATTGCGCTGGGTCATCCATTGGGTGCGACGGGTGCAGTGCGTACGGCGACGATTGTTCACGGGATGCGTCGGCGCCAACAGAAATATGGAATGGTGACGATGTGCATTGGCACGGGAATGGGAGCCGCGGGAATCTTCGAGTCCCTTTAAAACATCGCGCTTGAGTTTCTTGGTGCGCGGCGGCGCGGCAGTATTTTGCTTGGATGGAACTGAAGACTGGTCAGCGCACGCACATGGAGTCTGCGCTCCGCTATTCGACGTCATTAACGCCTAGCTCATCCAATGCCGTCTGCATGACTCGTCGCGCGGCATGGCTCAACGTCTCGTGTTCCAGCGCATACCGGATCGTGGCCTCGACCAGGCCGATGTGGGTACCGCAGTCAAAACGCGTGCCCTGGAAACGGTATGCCAACACGGGGTGCTCGTGTAGCAAGGCCGAAATCGCATCGGTCAGCTGGATTTCCCCACCGGCACCGGCGGGCGTTGACTCCAGTAGGTCGAAGATGCGGGGCGATAAAATGTAGCGCCCGACCACGGCCAACGTGCTTGGAGCGGCGTCAGGCGAGGGTTTTTCGACCATGGCGTTGATGCGCCCCTGACGACCGCTGAATTCGGCCGTATCCACGATCCCGTAACTGCCCGTCTGGCTGCGCGGTACGTCCTGCGTTGCGATGACGCTGGCATTGGCGGCTTGCGCGGCGTCCGCCATTTGGGACAACGCCCCGGGCCCACGTGTCCAGATCAGGTCGTCGGGCAGCAGGACCGCGAACGGTTCATCACCAATGACAGGTTTGGCACACAGGACAGCATGACCAAGACCCAAGGCCTCAGCCTGGGTCACGAACACGGCCCGCACCCCCGGAGGCAGGACATTGCGGACGAGTTCGAGCTGCTCGAACTTGCCGGCGGCTTCAAGTTTCTGCTCAAGCTCATAGGCTTTATCGAAATAATCGGCCACCGCGTGCTTGTAGCGATTGGTGACGAAGATCAGCGTGTCACAGCCAGCCTCGATGGCTTCGTCGACCGCGTACTGGATCAGCGGCTTGTCGATGATCGGCAGCATCTCCTTCGGCACCGTCTTGGTTGCCGGAAGGAAACGAGTGCCGAGACCAGCAACCGGAAAGACCGCCTTGCGGATTCGTTGGTTACTGGAGGGTGTAGTCGTCATGGGCAACCTTCAACCATGGCCGTTGTCATCCTTGCTGCTGTCATCGGGCTGCTGTCGTCTGGGAAGTCGAACCGGACATCATTAAATCTTCCTGGCGTTGCGAGCGGGAAATGCCACCACGGTGGTCGACGAAGTATTGCGAGGGGTTCCAACGGGTGCGAACTCCGGGACTGCTTCCCGCAGGATCAGCGCGAGCTGCTCCAGATCGTAGCGGCCCACGGCGTCACGCAGCCGCGAACTCGCCGATGCGATCCGCTCCGCCACGACTTCACGCGCCTCGGCCTGCAGGATTTTCGGGTGTGAGGTCGGGCGATAACGCTCGTCTGCATGGAACAAGGTTTCGTGCAATTTTTCGCCAGCACGCAGTCCGGTATAGACGATGGCGATATCACGATCGGGATGCTTGCCAGCTAACCGGATCATCTGCTCGGCAAGCAAACGGATCGATACCGGCTCGCCCATGTCCAGGGTATACACCGCATGCTGCGAACCGATGGCGGCAGCCTGCAGGATCAGCTGGCAAGCTTCGGGAATCGTCATGAAATAACGCGTGACATCGGCATCCGTCACGGTGACTGGACCGCCGCAACGTATCTGCTCGCGAAAAAGCGGCACCACGCTCCCAGCCGAATCAAGCACATTGCCGAATCGCACCGTCACCGAGCGTGTCGCGCGCGGGTCAGCCATCGCCTGGCAGACCATTTCTGCCAATCGCTTGGTGGCCCCGAGCACATTGACCGGGTCGACGGCCTTGTCGGTGGAAATCAACACGAACGTTCCCACGCCGGCCCGCTGGCTTTCACGGGCCACGGTATCGGTCGCCAGCACGTTGTTGCGAATCGCTTCGCGCAACTGTGTTT
>JBBSUF010000041.1:0-16418 GCA_038235185.1 Lysobacterales bacterium | reverse complement strand
TGCTTCCGTATCTGTGAGGAGATGAGAAATGGCACGAGTTAAACGTGGTGTACAGGCGCGTCGGCGCCACAAGAAAGTTCTGAAGCAGGCCAAGGGCTACTACCACGCCCGTCGCAAGGTCTTCCGCGTCGCCAAGCAGGCGGTGACGAAGGCCCTGCAGTACGCCTACATCGGCCGCAAGCAGCGCAAGCGTCAGTTCCGTTCACTGTGGATCGCGCGTATCAACGCCGCGTCCCGCATCAACGGCATCAGCTACAGCCGCTTCATGAACGGGCTGTTGAAGGCCGGCATCACCCTGGACCGCAAGGTGCTGGCAGACATCGCCGTGCACGACGCCGCGGGTTTTGCGGCGCTGGCTGAAAAGGCAAAAGGCGCGCTCGCAGCGTAGGTTTGTCGGGGTCGCCGTGCGGAGATGCGCGCGGCAACCAGACAATGCAATACACGCATGGGGAAGGGCGCAAGTCCTTCCCCATTTGTTTTTCTGGCGGTGGGGACATGAGCGAAATCGAGCAGGTCAGCCAGCAGGCGCTAAGCGACATCAGCTCCGCGCAAGCGCCTGATGCGCTGGAGGCATTGCGTGTCGCCTTGCTGGGCAAGCACGGCAGCATCACAGCGCAACTCAAGCAGCTTGGCACGCTGCCTGCCGAGCAGCGCAAGAGCGCCGGCGAGGCGATCAATCGTGCCCGCGACGCAATCGGCGAGGCCCTGGCGGCACGCAAGGTCGAACTGGACACTGTCGCGCTCGATGCGCGTCTTGCCACGGAAACCATCGACGTCACCTTGCCAGGGCGCGATGCATCCCGCGGTGGTTTGCATCCGGTCAGCCGCACGCTGGAGCGCATCACCGACATCTTTGGCCGGCTCGGTTACGAGCTCGCCGATGGGCCCGAGATCGAGGATGACGTTCACAACTTCGAAGCCTTGAACTTCCCGCCGCATCATCCGGCGCGCGCGATGCATGACACCTTTTACATCGCCGATGAGAGCGGCGGCGACCGACGCCTTTTACGCACGCATACCTCCGGCGTGCAGGTGCGTTACATGAAGGATTTGCTTGCTGGCGGCGGCACGCCGCCGCTGCGAATGATCGCCGCCGGCAAGGTCTACCGCAGCGACAGCGACCAGACGCATACGCCGATGTTCCATCAGGTCGAAGGCCTGCTGGTTGACGAGCACGCCAGCTTCGCCGACCTCAAGGGCACGCTGGGCGAATTCGTGCGCGCGTTTTTCGAACGCGACTTCGCGATGCGTTTCCGCCCCAGCTACTTCCCCTTCACCGAGCCGTCGGCGGAAGTGGACATCGCCTGGCAGCAGCCGGATGGATCCACGCGCTGGCTGGAAGTCCTGGGTTGCGGGATGGTGCATCCGAATGTGCTGCGCAATGTCGGCATTGATCCGGAGCGTTACACCGGCTTCGCCTTCGGACTGGGCGTCGAACGTTTTGCGATGTTGCGCTACGGCGTCGACGACCTGCGCAGTTTCTTCGATAACGACGTACGCTTTTTGCGGCAGTTTGCGTGAGGCGGCACAAGCAATGAAATTCTCCGAAAACTGGTTGCGGCAGCACGTCAAGACCGATGCGACGCGCGAAGAGCTGGCGGCGACACTGACTGCCATCGGCCTTGAGGTCGAAGACATGGCTTTGCTCGGCGATTCGCTGGATGGCGTGATCGTCGCGCGCATCGTCGAATGTGCAAAACACCCAGAGGCCGATCGCCTGCAGGTCTGCCAGGTCGATGTCGGAAATGGCACCCGGTTGCAGATCGTCTGCGGTGCGCCCAATGCGCGTCCCGGCCTGGTCGCGCCTCTTGCCACCATCGGCACGACAGTAGGCGACCTTACGATCAAGGCCGCGAAGCTGCGCGGCGTCGAGTCCAACGGCATGCTGTGCTCGGCAAAGGAACTCGGCCTGGATGCCGATGCATCGGGGCTGCTCGAGTTGCCCGCGGACGCACCGATTGGAACACCGCTTGCTGATTATCTCGGCCTGCCCGACGCCATCATCGAATTGAAGCTGACCCCCAACCGCGCCGATTGTTTCAGTGTGCGCGGCATTGCGTACGATGCTGCAGCAGCATGTAGCGGGGAAGTGGTTGCGTTCGACGCGATCCCGATGCCGGCACTCAATGATGCGAGTCTTCCAGTCGAGTTGAATGCTAGTGGCGATGCCCCGCGCTACATCGGCCGGGTGATCGAAGGCGTTGATGCGACACGGGCAACGCCGGCATGGATGGCTGAACGCCTGCGTCGCAGTGGCATCCGTCCGATCAGCCTGCTGGTGGACGTTACCCAGTACGTGATGCTGGAATGCGGGCAACCCATGCACGCGTACGACCGTGATCTGCTGCATGGCCCAATCGGCGTGCGTCATGCGCGCGCCGGTGAAACCCTCAAGCTGATCGATGGGCGCGAGGCAAGCGTCGATGACGGCTTCCTGCTGGTCACCGACGCCGATCGCGCGATTGGATTGGCAGGCGTGATGGGCGGCTTCGAAACCCGCGTCACCGATACAACACGCAACGTGTTCCTAGAGGCCGCGCATTTCGTCCCCAGCGCGATCATTGGCCGCGGTCGCAAGCTGGGGTTGCATACCGAGGCCGCGCATCGTTTCGAGCGTGGAGTGGACCCGGAACTCCCGCGCCAAGCGATCGAAATCGCGACGCGCCTGATCGTCGAGATCGCGGGCGGTGGGCCTGGCCCTGTGATTGAAGCCGTGTTGCCCGAACATCTGGCGCAACCGCGGCCGGTCGTCCTGCGCCGTGCGCGGCTGGCCCGCGTGCTTGGCGTGCAGATCGCGGACAACGAAGTCCATCGCATCCTGCGCGCGCTCGGCATGGGTATCGACCCCGATCCCGATGGCTGGCGGGTAACTCCGCCGACCCGGCGCTTCGATGTGGCGATCGAGGAGGACCTGATCGAAGAGATCGCACGCATCCACGGATACGACGCGATCCCGACCACGCTCCCCACAGGTCCGGCGCATGTCATGGCTGCGCCTGAAGGGCGGGTGGATGACGCAACGCTGAGGCGACAACTGGCATCCCGCGATTACCTGGAAGCGATCAACTACGCCTTCAACGATGCCGCTGTACTTTCCGGCTGGAATGCAACGGCAGGCGCCGTGGCGTTGGTCAACCCGCTCAGCGCCGAACTCGGCGTGATGCGCACGCACTTGTTGCCGGGACTTGTCGCCGCGTTGCAGCGTAATGCCGCGCGCCAGCAGTCGCGGATCCGCATGTTCGAGCTGGGCAAGGTTTTCGAGAGCCGGGACTCGGCATCCGGGACCCAGGGCTCGCCAGCGCCGCTGGAGACGTCACGCATTGCCGCGGTCGTTGCGGGAAATGCAGTCGCCGAACAGTGGGGCGTCGCGGCGCGGCCCGTGGATTTCCATGACATAAAAGGCGATCTGGAGAGCCTTGCGGCGTTGTCCGGGGCCGAACTTGAGTATCGGTCGTCGCAATCTTCGTGGGCGCATCCGGGCCGTTCTGCCGACATCTATCGCGACGGCGCCAGGATCGGTTGGATCGGTCAGATCCACCCACGACTGCAGCAGGCCCTGGGAATCGATACGCAGGTGATCGCGTTCGAGCTGGACATGGAGCCATTGCTGGCGCGGGCCTTGCCGAAGGCGAGGACGTTGTCGCGGTATCCGTCCGTCCGCCGGGATCTCGCGTTCGTCGTCGCGGACAACGTGCAATGGGCAGCGGTTTCAGCGAGCGTGAAAGCCTCTGCGGGTGCCTGCCTACAGGAGCTCCGGCTGTTTGACCAATATGGCGGAAAGGGCGTGGAAACTGGATTCAAGAGTGTCGCCATGGGCTTGATTCTGCAGGACGATTCGCGCACCCTGACCGACCGCGACGTGGATGCGGTGTTGGCCAAGGTGGCGGCTGAATTGCAACGCGAACATGACGCACGTATTCGTGATTGAAGTTCTCGGCATTGACTGGCATGCAGATCATGGACGGCTGATCGTTTACAGGGGAACGATATGGCTTTGACCAAGGCTGAAATGGCCGAGCGTCTTTACGAGGACGTAGGATTGAACAAGCGCGAGGCGAAGGAGTTCGTCGACGCGATGTTCAATGCATTGCGAGAGGCGCTGGAAGCCGGCCGACAAGTCAAGTTGTCCGGCTTCGGCAACTTCGACCTGCGACGCAAGAACCAGCGTCCCGGTCGCAATCCGAAGACCGGCGAGGAAATCCCGATTTCCGCGCGTACGGTGGTGACGTTTCGCCCCGGGCAGAAACTGAAGGAGCGCGTGGAAGCGTATTCCGGAAGCGTCCATGCAGGGACCGAGCGTGCTTGATCCCGGCAGCAACCGCGAACTCCCGCCGATTCCGGCCAAACGCTACTTCACCATCGGCGAAGTCAGCGAGCTGTGCGATGTCAAGCCGCATGTGCTGCGCTACTGGGAAACCGAATTTCCGTCACTCAAGCCTGGCAAGCGTCGCGGGAATCGTCGTTATTACGAGCGCCAGGACGTGCTGATGGTGCGTCAGATCCGCGGCCTGCTATACGAGCAGGGTTACACCATCGGGGGTGCACGCTTGCGACTGGAAGGCGAGGATGCCAAGCAGGAATCCGCGTTGAGTTCGCAGATCATCAAGCAGGTCCGACTGGAGCTTGAGGAAGTGTTGCAGCTGTTGCGCAGGTAAACGCTCAAAGGAGGATGCGCTGCAGGTGTTGCGACGTTGATGCGGCACTTTGTAGAAGCTGAAGCCACTGGATTCCCGGCTGCGCAGGAATGACGGGCTATTAGTCGTTATAATTTGGGCTTCGTCGGGGCGTAGCGCAGCCTGGTAGCGCATCTGCCTGGGGGGCAGAGGGTCGTCGGTTCAAATCCGGCCGCCCCGACCATGTCACAGTCTGATTCACAACAAAACGCCCGGCTCGCTGGGCGTTTTGTTGTTTGACGCGCGCAATGCAAGTCACACGACCATGCGTGCCGGTTCTGATCCCAATGTCGGCCAGCGCGCCAGCACGGATCGCCGAATGCCAACCGCATCCAGCCCGGCTTCGGCCAGCAGGTCCTCGCGACTGGCGTGACGCTGGAAAGCGTCCGGCAAACCCAGGTGAAGGATGGGAAGCGTGACGCCTTCGGCTGACAGCAATTCGGCAATGCCCGACCCGGCACCACCTGCGATGACATTGTCTTCCAGTGTCACGAAACCTTCGTGCGACTTGGCAAGCTCGAGCAGCAACCCTCGGTCGAGTGGCTTGACGAAGCGCATGTTGACGACCGTCAGTCCCAAGTCCTCGCTGACGGATTCCGCGGCAGGCACAAGTGCGCCAAAAGCCAGCAGTGCGATGCGCTTGCCGCGCCGGCGCAACTCGGCTTTCCCGATTGGCAAGGTATCGAGCGTGGGCTGTACCGCGACCCCTGTCCCCGTGCCGCGTGGATAGCGCACCGCGGCTGGCCCGTCGAATGCAAACCCGGTGCTCAACATCTGCCGGCATTCGTTCTCGTTGGAGGCCGCCATCACCACCATGTTGGGCACGCAGCGCAGGTAACTCAGGTCAAGGTTGCCCGCGTGGGTGGCGCCATCCGGGCCGACCACCCCACCGCGATCGATCGCAAACAGGACGTCCAGCTTCTGGATCGCGACGTCGTGCACGAGCTGGTCGTAGCCGCGTTGCAGGAAAGTCGAGTAGATCGCCACCACCGGTTTGGCGCCTTCGCAGGCCATGCCGGCGGCGAGAGTGATCGCATGCTGTTCGGCGATGGCGACGTCGAAATAGCGTTCGGGATATTCCTTGCTGAAACGCACCAGCCCGGAGCCTTCGCGCATCGCTGGAGTAATCGCGAGCAGTTTGGGATCGCATGCCGCCATGTCGCACAGCCAGTCGCCGAAGACTTCCGTGTACGTCGGTTTTTTTATGCCAGGTTTGCTGACGACGCCCTGCAGCGGATCAAATGGCGACACGGCGTGATAGCCGATCTGGTCGCCTTCGGCCAGGTCATAGCCTTTGCCCTTGGTGGTGATGACGTGCAGCAGCTGGGGGCCCTTGAGCGTCCTAAGCGTGCGCAGGGTGGCGACCAAGGCGTTGACATCGTGGCCATCGATCGGCCCGGTGTAGTGGAAGCCCATTTCCTCGAACAACGTGGACGGCACGAACATGCCCTTCCAGTGTTCCTCCCAGCGGCGCACGAATTTGGCAGTCGGATTGGTCTTTTTGTCGCCGAGCAGTTTCTTGCCGCCTTCGCGCAACGCATTCAGCGTGCGACTTCCGGTCATGCGTCCGAGCATTCGAGTGACGCCGCCAACGTTTTCGGAGATCGACATGCGGTTGTCGTTGAGCACCACGAGGATGTTGGGTTCCGGGTCCATGCCACCAGCATGGTTGAGTGCCTCGTAGGCCATGCCTGCGGTCATGGCACCGTCACCGATCACGGCGACAACCTTGCGGTCATTCCCGGCGCGCGCATTGGCAACCGCCATGCCGAGCGCAGCCGAGATTGAAGTCGACGAATGGCCCACGCCGAACGTGTCGAACTCGCTTTCCTCGCGCTTGGGGAATGGCGCGATGCCATCCTTCTGCTTGACGGTGTGGATCGCGTCGCGGCGGCCGGTCAGGATCTTGTGCGGGTAGCTCTGATGGCCGACATCCCAGACGATGCGGTCGTCGGGCGTGTCGTAGAGATAGTGCAGGGCGACCGTGAGCTCGATGACCCCAAGGCCCGCGCCGAAATGACCACCACTCCTGCCGACGGACTCGATCAGGTAGGCACGCAGCTCCTCGGCGATCGCCGGCAGTTCGCCTGCGTCGAACTGGCGCAAGTCTGCTGGCGTGTCGATGCGGGACAGGTGCGGGTAACGTGTGGAATCGATCATTGCTTGCTGGTCAGGACGCGCATGTCAAACCGCCGGCTCGGGTAATGCGCCATTTTCCTCGCCGTCCGCGTGACGGGCAAGGAAACAGGTTCATGTGTGAGCAGGCGTGCTTGGGCTGGACCTGCGTTATTTTCCGCGCAGGCGTCCGAACAGCCCCGCTGGTTTGTTCGATTCCATGGGTTCTGCTGGCGTTTCAGGGACAAATTCGGCAAATCCGCTGACCAGGCTGGCGTTCACGAAATCGATGACGTCCGCCGTGGGCACGCCGCTTGCAGCGGTGATTTCCTCCAGCGTCGCCGGGCCTTTCATCATCGCCGTGGCGATACGGAAATGCTTGGGGAATTCGCGCTCGGTCTGCGGCCATTTGCTCAGTTTGAAACGGGCCGCCGGATCGTATTCCGACAACAGCGCGCCTTTGCCGGCGAGCAGGCCGCCATACCACTGCAGGCGGTTGAGGGGCTGGGCTGCACCAAGTGCAGCCACTTCGCGCGCCCAGCTTGTTGCATCGACTGGGATGAAATCGTCCCGGGTGACGACGCCATCGACCATGGTTGCCAAGGGCTTCAGGGCCGTGGTCGCGAAATACTGACGCGCCTCGGCGTCGATCAAAACCAGCTGGTCGTGGGCCGGGCGAAAACGCAGGCGGCCTCTCAACAGGCCAGGTTCGAGCCAATCGGCAAGAGTCCGCTCGCGGGTCGCCGGCGTTGGCCCTGTCGAAATGGCTGGTGCCGCGACGGGGGCGGGGGCCGGCTCGGCAGGGGTGATCGTGGACGGGGCAAGGGTGCCAGCCTCCGCGGATTTCGGTAAGCCCGGGGCCGGCGAAGGGGCCTTGGCTTCCTCGTCTACTGGCAGGGGATGTTCCTTGGGGAGCAGATCCTGCGGTGCGGGGGAGGGCGACATGCCCGATGGCACCGGGTTGGTCTGTTCCCCGCCTGAGGACTCTGCAATGTTGGAAGTCTTGGCCTTGCCACGTGGAGCAGTCTGAAGTTCCACACCAGCATCGGGCGCAATCGATTTCAGCAGGTTGAGGACGCTGTCACTGTCGAATGGGCGGCTGAGGTGAAAATCCGCCTGGGTCCGTGACGCCGACGTCAGCCCGATCACCTGTTTGCCCGCGGCATGCAGCCGCAACCAGCTCATCGGCCCGTACATGCTGTCCATGTCGACGATCACATGCTGGGCGTCGGTTTCGGGCAAGAGCCGCCACGGGGTGCGAAGCTGGGCATTGGCCTGCTGGAAGGCCGCCGTCAGCTCCGCCTCGGTGGCCGAATCCATGCCGGTGAAACCAAGCGTCAACGCCATTGTGAAATCCGCAGCGGGAATAGCCCGAGTGTAGCGAAGTTACGCGCTACAGGTGGTCAAGGGATGCGACGAGCATTTGATTCTGCGTAATGCGTCATCCCAGGCGCGAACCTCAACTCAACCTGGCCTTCCGCTTGGGCAAGTGGTTCTTCAGGAAGGCCATCTGGTCGGCCAGGATGTTGCGGTTGGACAGGATCAGGTGCTCGATCCAGCTGGGTCGATACGGTACGGCCAACAAGGGCATGGATGCCTGCTGTGGCGTTCGGCCCCCCTTGCGAGAGTTGCAGTGGAAGCAGGCGGCCACCACGTTTTCCCAGATGTCACGGCCGCCTTTGGACAATGGCATGACGTGGTCGCGGGTGAGGTGCTGCCGGTTGAAGTCGCGGCCGCAATACAGGCACAGGTGCTGGTCGCGTGCGAACAGCGCGACGTTGGTCAACGCAGGCGTCGGTTGCAGCGCGTGCGAACGCGCATGGCCGCGTGCGGCAACGATCGGGTGCAGTTCAAGCGTGCTTTGCGCACCCGTCGCGCGGCAGGTTCCGCCGTGCACGTTGAGACAGGGGTCACCAAGCGTCCAGGCCACCGCGCCGCGTACGTAGAGGCAGGTCGCGTCCTGCCAGCTCATCCAGTCCAGCACGCGTCCGTAAGCATCCAGGGACAAGAGTCGGACGGCGTCAAAACGCTGGATCACGGCAGCAGGCGCAGACCCGGAATCCGCAGGGGTTCCGGAGCGGACCGAACGCAGCGTGGTTCTGTCAGCCTCCATGATGCTGCGAGCTTATACCCGTTCGATTGCGTTGTGCGTGGCGCCTGGTTTACAAACCTACAGCTGCCTTACGCGTCGAAGCGGTCTGCCGGCATCGCCATCAGTGACGCGGCACCGCTTTCGATCACGGCTTTGTGCATCTCCGTGCGGGGCAGGATGCGGGCGAAATAGAATCGCGCAGTGTCCAGCTTGGTAGCCTTGAATCCGGCCGAATTTGGCGACACGTCCGCTGCGGCGATGGCACGCGCCCACCAGTAGGCCAGCGCGACATACCCCGAATAAAACAGGTAATCGTAAGCCGCCGCGCCGATTTCGTCGGCATCTGTGGAGGCGCGCTGCGCGACCGTCGCGGTCAGTTGTTGCCACTGTTTTGTCACGGCACGAAGCGGCGAAATGAATTCCGCGACGGATGCGTTGTCGGCGTTCTCCACGCAGAAGGCGTCGATCATCGCCACCATCAACTGCAATCCGGCACCGCGTTGCTGCAGCACCTTGCGTCCCATCAGGTCGAGGGCCTGGATGCCGGTGGTGCCTTCGTACAACGTGGTGATGCGGGCGTCGCGCGCGAACTGCTCCATGCCGTGCTCGGCGATATAGCCGTGGCCACCGAAACACTGCAGCGCGTGGTAGGTGCACTCCACGCCCCATTCGGTAAGGCAGGCCTTGACGACTGGAGTGACGAATCCCAGCAGCGCATCGGCCTGCGCGCGTTCGGCGGCGTCCTTCGAGTGCCCGACAATATCCACCAGCGATGCGGCGTGATAACCGAGCATCCGGCCGCCTTCGATCAGCGCTTTCTGGGTCAACAACATGCGCCGCACGTCCGGATGCACGATGATCGGGTCCGCAGGCCGATCAGGAAATTTAACGCCGGACAGCGACCGCATCTGCAGGCGTTCGCGCGAATAGTGCAATGCGTTTTGCCACGCGCGGTCCGCCAGTCCGAGTCCCTGCAGGCCCACCGCAAGCCGCGCGGTGTTCATCATGGTGAACATGGCCGCCAAACCTTTATTGGGTTCGCCGATCAGCCAGCCTTGGGCGCCGTCGAAGTTCATCACGCACGTCGCCGAGCCATGGATGCCCATCTTGTGTTCAATCGCGCCACAACGCGCGGCATTGCGCTGTCCAACCAAACCATCGCGACCGACTGTCATCTTGGGCACGATGAACATCGAGATTCCCTTGCTGCCCGATGGTGCATCAGGCAATCGCGCAAGCACCAGGTGCACGATGTTGTCGGTGAAATCATGCTCACCGGCGGTGATGAAGATCTTGGTGCCGCTGATCGCAAAGCTGCCATCGTCATTCGGCGTCGCGCGGGTGCGTAGCAGGCCGAGATCCGTTCCACAATGCGCCTCGGTCAGGCACATGGTGCCGGTCCAGCGGCCTTCGACGATGGGCTTGAGGAAAGCGTCCTGCTGCCAGGTTTCACCATGATGCAGCAGCGCTTCGGTCGCACCGTGGGATAACAGTGGGAAATTTCCCCACGCCAGGTTGGCGGCGTCGATCATTTCCTTCAAGGGCAGACCAGCCAGGTGGGGCAATCCCTGGCCACCAAATTCAACCGGTGATACCAGCCCGGCCCAGCCGCCATCGACATAGTGTCCATAAGCCTGCTTGAAGCCGGGTGGCGTGACCACGTCGCCTGTCGCCGGATCGAACATGCAGCCGGTTTCATCGCCAATACGATTGAGCGGCGCCAGTACGGTTTCGGTAAAACGTGCGCCTTCGTCCAGCACTGCGTCCACGACATCCTGTGTGGCGTCGTTGAAGCCCAGGCGCGCAAACAGCGCGGACGCATCGAGTACATCGAACAGCACGAACCGCATGTCCGCCAACGGTGCTCGATAGTTGCTCATAGGAGGCCCAACGCAGTCGTCGCCGACTCGCGTACGTTCAACGCAGCACCCCGGCTACGCCGGGCACCGGACTCAAGGCGTTTTCGCGCTTGAGCTTGTAGGAATGCACGCTGCCTTTTTGCGGGGCTGCATCGAGCGTGCCTTCCAATGTGTAGTTGACGCTGGCATTGCGAGCCAGTGCATCGGCAATGACAATTTTTGCCGCTGGCAGTGGTATGAAGGCCATGGTTGCGACATCTGCGGATTCCGGACCGATCGACAACCCCGGTTTTGCCTGCAACGTGCCGGCCGATTGACCGCCGATGGTCATTGCCAGCGACAGGGTCTCAAAGCGCATTGGCACCGTGCTGAAGTTGTCGATGCGCAAGTCCAGCGACCAGCTGCCGTCGGCGCGAACTGAGAGTTGCTGGATGTTGGCGGCAGGCTCCGACACGCGACGCACCGGCCCGGTACTGCAGGCCACGATCAATAGTCCAACGAACGATGCCAAACCGAGCGACATCGCCATCGTCCAACGTTTCATCGAAGTTCTCCGTCGCGTCTCGGTGGAGAATACACCGGCGTCGACGCCGCTTGCAGGGGGATCAATGCGCGGCCGTCAGCAACGGATATGGATCGATGGCAGTCCCTTTCCACCATTGCTTTTCGGGGCCGAGCTGGGTAATTGCGAAGTGCAGGTGAGGCGCGTCGGGACTGGCATCGCCGGTGCTGCCGACATATCCGATCACGTCGCCACGCTTGAGTTGCTTGCCGTCAGTCAGGTCAGACGCGTAGTGATCCAGGTGCGCGTAGTAGTAGGCGTACGTTGTGGTGGGATCGAACTCGTAGATGGTCAACCCGCCAGGCACGCTGGTGAAAAGCTTGGCAACCTTGCCGTCCGAGGCAGCCAACACCGGTGTCCCACGGCTGGCCATGATGTCGATGGCTTCGTGGCGCCGGGTGCCACCACCGCGCATGTCGTTGAACGTGTCGGTGAGCTGATCCGCCGTGATGCCTGCAACCGGAATGAGCAATGCACCAGTCGGTGTACTTGCAGGGGGCGCCGCATTCGCTTCAGGCGCAGCCGCCGTTGGCGATGCGGCGACTGCGACTGGTGGGGTTGGTGGCGTTGCGATCTTCGCAGCGGGGGGAGTCGGCGCGCTTGCGATCGGGACCGTCGCGACTGCTGTCTCACGAGCAGATCGCGACATCATGAAATACACGACATTGGCGCCGATCAAGAGCCCGGCCACGAAAATCAGGAGGCTTTTCATGTGTCATCCTGCAGGAGCGTGGCGCGAACGCCGCACATCATTCCTGCAATACCGCCGTCATGCCGGATGCCACCGAGTGCGATAGCGTCATCGCATCCCAGTTGGTCAGGCGAATGCAGCCATGGGACTGCGTCTTGCCGATCTTCGAGGGTTCGGGCGTGCCATGGATCCCGTAATGGGGCTTCGACAAGTCGACCCAGACCACGCCCACAGGACTGTTGGGCCCAGGCGGGAGGACAGCCTTGGACTGCTTGTCATTGGCATCCCAGAACAGCGCAGGGTTGTAGTGGAAGGTCGGGTTGTGTGCGACGCCCTGGATTTTCCAGTTTCCGATCGGCAATGGATCGTGCTCGCTGCCCATCGTGGCGGGAAACTGCGCAAACGTCTTGCCGGAAGCGTCCACCAGGCTCACCGTCGCATCGGATTTGTCCACCACAACCTTGTCGGCCTTCGGCAATGGCGTCTCATTGGCCACGTCCGGGACAAGAATCTGGTCACCGGCGGCAAAGTTTGCGTTGGGATTCAGCTTTTTCAGCAGCGCAGGGCTCATATGGAATTTTTCTCCCAGTGCTTCCTGCACCGAGGTGTAGCCCAACGCGGGAAGCTTGGCTTTTTCCATGATGTCCGATGGCAGCGCGACAAATGGCCCGGCCACATCGGCGTCCGTGAGCGTGTAGTTGATCAGGGCCGGCTGCGTATCGCGATCCAGCGCATCCCAAGTGGGTGCATCCAACGCGCCCGTCACAGTCAGTCCATTGCCCGCCTGGAAACCGGAGATGGCGCGACGGCTGCTGGAGCCCGAGATGCCGTCGATTTCACCAGGCGAAAAATGGGCGCGATCCAGCAGGATCTGCGCACGCAACATCGCATCGCGTGCGTTGGATGGCTTGGCTCCATTAACGGCGCTTGCCCGTGCAGGCAGTTTGGCATCAGGCCCTGGTGTAGCAGGTGTCGAGGCGTCCGCTGCGGGCGTAGCCGGTGGAGTCGAAGTGGTTTTAGCAGTCTGCGCGCCGGCGCACGTTGCAGCCGACAACACGATGGCGCCAATTGCCAAGCTCAGCCCACGCAGCGAAGGACCTGACACGAGTAAGCGGGAGTACGTCATGAGTCACCTGCCGTATAAAGGAAGGTGCATGTTGCGTGAGGCTGTTTGGATGGCGTGTGAAAGTGCGCAGGGATGCATGGATTGATTCAGCTGCCGCTTGGCTTATGCAATCAAGTGCAATCCAGGAAATGCGAATGCGCCAGCCATGCCCGATCGGGGTAGTACGCGAACAGCAACTGCCCCTGCTTGAGCGAATCAATCACGGCATGCGCCACTTGCGGTCGCAGGGCCGGGCAGCCATAACTTCGACCCAGCCGCCCTTGTTTCAACGCGAGCAGCGGATCGACATACCAAGCGCCGTGCATGACCAGCAAGCGGGAGCGTGCATGGTCATTGATGCCCGGCTCCAGGCCATCCATCCGCAACGAATACCCGTTGTCGCCGATGTAGGTTTCCGCAGTGGAAAACAATCCCAGGCTGGATTCAAGGCTGCCTTCATCGTTGGAAAAACGTTCTGCGAAGTTGTCCCCGCTGCCGCGACCGTGTGCCACGTATTCGTCGTACAACAGGCGCGGCTGGCCAAGATCGAACACCCACAGGCGCGGCTGAGTCGAAGGTCGCGAGTAGTCGATCACCGCCAGTCGCGATTCGGCCGTCGCCAAGCCGCGACGGATCGCACACGTTCGCGCATGTAACGCCAGCGCAATCACGGCAGGATCGGCACTGGGCGCAGCCGCCGTCACCTGTTCCAGCAAGGCGGGCTTCGGGATGAATGCGTGGGTGCGTGAGGTGGCAGCCGATTGGGCCGCAGACTCTGGAGGCGCGCGGTGGACCACGTCACCGGCACATCCGGGCAACAGCAACGCGGCAAAGATCAGCAGCAGGACAGGACGCATATCGTCAGGTTATCGCAGACGGACTGGGCGGATCTGAACTGCGCGCATTCATTTCCAGAAAATGGAAACCCCCAAGCCTGCCTGCAAGTCCGGAGCATGCCCCTGAAGACCACGCAATCCGTAGATATCGAATTGCACGCGATCATGCAACAGCCATGTCATTCCACCGCCAGCTACAGTGCCGGCGGCATCACCGCCGACGGTGCGGCCGGCCTCGACGTAGGCGCCAATATTGGACGTGACAGGGAAGCTGATATTCGGCGAGAACGTCCATGTCGTGCTGCCACCGTTGTTGCTGGTATTGAGATACGCCGCAATCGCACGCCCGGCTTGCAGGTCGCGACTCACCGTTGCACCCAGTGAATAGATCGGTCTTCCGTTGGTGAATGCCGAGGTGCCTGTGTCCAGCGTAACGGCGCCAAGAAACGCGATCGTGACATTGTCAGACTTGAGAATCGGTGCCCACTTTGCGGCAATCGTCGTATCGCCACTGCCAGTGCTGCGGTTGTCGACATTGATGGCATGAGCATCAAGTCGATTCCACAGTGATCCGCCAACCTGTACTTCCAGCGTGGGCATCAATCCGTACCGCAGGATCGTATTGGCGCTGTACAGCGTGGTGCGAACCCCTCCGGTGTTGTCGTGCACCACGTCAGGCAGGCCCTGTTCCCAATCGAACGAGCCTACGGGCAAGGTCGAGGTGGCAAATGCGATTCCCGGCCGATCAAACGGCGGCGCTGACGCATGCACTGGCGCGGAAGACAGCGTTAGCCAAAGTTCAATGATCAGGCATGCGATTTTCATGGATGCATTCATTGCGATGAAGCGACTGAGATGCGGAATGCGGCGCGATATCGACTATCAGGTGGAATAATCTGAAGACCTTCACCGCTGAAAAGTGCATTCGTCGGCGCGGTCATGGGCTCCACCGCAATGCAGGACTGGTCTTTCGGCGCGTACAACTGCACGAAACGATAACCGGCAAGAAGCTCCACGTTGATCCGACAACCAGCACCGGCAATGGTGAACATCGCCTGATCTGTCGCCAGAGCGAAACCATCGTCAAAAGCCTGCTCGCCCAACGCAGTATCGACGCCGCCGAATGGCGCTTCATTTCCTGTAGGAATTTGATGGGGATCAAGCACAAGCCTGCGCATTGGTGGCATCGTCAGTCGCCACTGCTCCCGTGGAAGCGGCAAGCCAATATAAGGATGGAATCCAAAGCTGATCGGGACCGGGGATTCCGATCCCGCGATCACCGTGGTTTCGATCGTCAAGCCAGTGTCGTCCAGCGTCACGTGCATGACGACACGATGGCTGAAGGGGAAGATGGCCAGCCGCTCGGGCGTATCCCAATCCAGTTGTGCGACCAGCATCGCGCCCGTGGCGCGGGTCACATTCCACGCCAGCCGTGCCCAAGGCACACCATGGATCGGCAGTCCGTTTCCATCGAAATGCATCAGGCGCGATGCGGGATCGAGTTCGACAGTCTTTCCGGCCGCTGAGTAGTGGAAACCGCCGAGCCGGTTCGCCCATGGGTACAGTAGAGGAATCCCTGCGGTGCTGCCCTTGACGGCAGCCTGTTCAAGATCTTCGACGTGACGCAGGACTTCGATGCCGCGATATCGCAACGATGCGCCGAGCATGCCCTGCGCCGGCAGGAGAACAGCGTCGTAATCTCCGGCCGCAAGCATCCGGGACGATTGACCAGGAGGGGACGCACTGGCGGTGAGCTGCGAAGACATACCGCTCCACTTCAAGCAGTTCGCCTGATGCAAATGGTGGCCGGGGACGGAATCGAACCGCCGACACGGGGATTTTCAAGACACAATCGTGAGACGCATGTTTTCTAACTAAAACAGCTACTTACGGCGCTTGCCGATTCCTGATACTGCACTTTCAACGCATTTCATTCGCACCTCAACGCGCCACAGAGTACCTACGCAATGAATGTTCTATCCCACTAGACGCTTGAGGGCGTCACCGGTAAGTTCGCGGGCTAGGGGGAAACAATATGCGCTCATTACTTATCGTGTGCCTGCTTCTGGCTTGAAGCGCGCAGGCCCAGACCATCTACAAGTGCCAGGACTCGAAAGGTCGGCTTAGCTACCAGACCGATCCCTGCGAGCGGGGGAAGCGCCTCACTTCCGTGAAGGCCTATGCCCCGATTCATGATGACCCGAATGCGGCAGAGCGATCTCGCAGAATCGAAGCTGACATGAGCGCTCGATCGTCGAATTCGGGTGGCAATTTTAACGGCCAGATAAATAATTTTGGGTCGACAGACGGACGATCTGCCCAGCGCGCGCAATGCGATGGCGCAAAGGCCAGCCGTCAGTCGACGTTAAACAGCGTAGGACTCAGCAGAACTTACGAGCTGCTGCAGCAGTTGGATCAAATGGTCAACAATGCGTGTAAGGGCATGTAGTAGCTGCCGAGAGGACACAATTAGGCCACAGCCGGA
>JBBSUF010000040.1:0-16450 GCA_038235185.1 Lysobacterales bacterium | reverse complement strand
AGTCACCGGCAAACGCTTCGTCGACTCCCGATTCCCGATTTGCCATACCGGACTCTCAAGTTTGGATCGGCACCCGGCGCGGACTGGTGTTGTGGCGTGATGGTCACATCCAGTCGCCATTGGAAGTGGCGCCGATGGCGCGTGCGCAGATCAACGGCATCGTGCGCCCTGGCGATGGCAGCACATGGTTTCCCACCTCCGAAGGCTTGTTCCACCTGGTCGACGGCAAGATGCAGCACATCGGACAAGCGCAGGGATTGCAGGACCCGCGCGTGCGGGTCATGGCCTTCGAGAAGGACGGAAAAATCCTGCTAGGTACGCAGTCGGGCCTTTGGGAACTGCGCGATGGCAAGGCGCAAAGACCTGTGCTGCAAAGCGGATTACCGGCGGATATTGACGTGTCGGCGTTGCTGCGGTTACACGATGGCCGCCTGGTGATCGGTTCCTTGGCGGAGCGTCTTTTGATTCTCGCCGGGAATCACTGGCATACGCTTGGTCCAGAGCAAGGCCTGCCGGCAAATTCCCCGTTCTTCCTGGCCGAAGACGGGCATGGGTGGCTCTGGATCGCCGGCATCCGCGGCGTCAGCCGCGTCCGTGTGGCGGATTTGCCGACCGCAGCCGATGGGGCGACGACTCGCGCGGTGCATGGTGAGCTCGTCCTCAATGAGCGCGGTGACCCCAACGCCGGCCAGCAGGGTTTCTGCTGTAACGGCGCCGGCATGTCGAAAGGATTCATGCGCGACGATGTCTTGTGGCTGCCTTCGCGCGATGGCGTGGTGGCACTCGATACTCGCGACATCATGCGCAATCCCTTGCCGCCAGCGCTGCTGATCGAGCGATTGCACACGCCGCAGGGCTGGCGCACGTTACCCACCTCCGACTTGGAGCGGATGGTGTTGCCCGCGCCGGCGCGCGACCTGGGCTTCGAATTCACCGCGTTGAGTTTCCAGGATCCGGACAGCGTGCAATTGCGCTACCGACTGCAAGGCTACGACACGGCTTGGCATCGGCTGGAAGACCCGCGCCGGCGCAGCGCCAACTACACCAACCTGCCCCCAGGCAATTACACGTTCGAAGTGGTTGGCGCCAACAATGCCGGCATCTGGAATCCACATCCGGCGCTATTGCGCTTCCGTATCCAGCCGTTGTTCTACGAAACCTGGATCTTTCGCGCATTGCTGGCAGCATTGCTGGCCATGCTGCTGTATGCAGGCTATCGCCATCAGCTGCAGCGCCATTCGCGGCAACGCACGGAGCTCGAATCCCTGGTGCAGGAGCGTACGCGCGAATTGCATGCGGCCAACGCACGCCTGGAAAAAGCCAGCCAGACCGATCCACTCACCGGTCTTCGCAACCGCCGTTACCTGGCCAACCAGCTTCCGGCCGACCTGGCCTATTACGACCGCGAACGCAAACGTGTTGGCGGCTATGACCAGGTCCTGGTATTCGCACTTGTCGACCTGGACTTCTTCAAACCCGTCAACGACCTGCACGGCCACAAGGCCGGCGACCAGGTGTTACTCCAGGTCGCGCAGGTACTTGGATCGCTGGCGCGCAGCAGCGATTACCTGGCACGCTGGGGCGGCGAGGAATTCCTGCTGGTGTTCCGCCCGATGGAAGGCCGCTTCCTGGAAACCATCGGCCACCGCATCCGCACCGCGGTGTCGACCCATGCCTTCGATATCGGTCTCCCGCAGCCATTGCACCTGACCTGTTCGGTCGGGCTGTCGGAATACCCCTTGTTCCGCGACGCCCAGCAAGGCCTGGGTTGGGAACAGATGGTAGAGCTCGCCGATGCGGCGCTGTACTGGGTCAAGCAACACGGTCGTGACGGCTGGGCCGCGTTTCGCCCGACGCTGCACACCGACCTTGCAACACTGATGCGCGACCTGCAGCAGGGTGTCGCCGATCTGGTCCAGGCCGACCGCCTGCAACTGCTGACTTCACGCCCGCTACCCGACATGCCGACGTCTGATGCTTCAATGCCGGACCTGTCGCCATGAACGCCATCAGCTCCAGCCTGACATCGCGCAATGCCGCCTTGGCCCTGGTCTTCATTGCCGCCTTCCTTGGCTGTGTCGCCTTCGCCCACCAGACCGTCGCATCGCCCGGCGACGTGGCCTTGTACTGGCCCGCTTCAGGGGCGGCGCTGGCCCTTGTGGTGCTGCGGGGCTGGCGCTGGGCATTGTTGGTGCCACTGTCCCTGTTGCTGGTGCAGGTGGTGTTCGACCCGGTGCCGGCCGCGTTTTTACCGTACTGGTTGCTTTCAGGGTTTGCCGGCACGCTGGCTGGCGGCTGGCTCGCGGATCGCAGCCGACGCGGCGACCTGGCCGCACGGCCGGGCACAGTGCGTTACGGATTCCATATCCTGCTGGGCGGCGTGCTGATGGCGGCGATCGACGGCCTGATCGGCGGATTCGGCATGTGGCAGGCGGGGCTGATCAAGACACCCGAACTGCTGGATACGCAGTTGCGGTGGGCGCTGGGGGATCTGCTGGGCATCGCCAGCGTGACGCCAGCGGTGATGTTGGCGGCAGAGGCCTGGCCCCACCGGCAACAGCCGCGCCACGACCATCCCGGCAGCGAAGGCGAAGCATTGCTATGGAATGTCGCACTGGTCACCAGCTTCCTGCTGATGGCCTGGGGGATGAGCCTGAGTCGTGACTTCGCGCTCGGCCTGTCGAGCCTGCCGTTGGCGGTGATGATGTGGAGCGCGCTGCGCTTCACTTCGTTGCGCACGGCGTTGTCGGTGCTGGTGACTGTCGCATTGATCACCAGTTTCTCCGGTTTCGGACTGATGGGACTGCATCCCGCGCGCGGTACGCTTGACGTCGCGATCCTGCTGGTTTACCTGTGCCTGCTGGCGATCCTGCCGATCGTGCTGGCCATGACGGTCAACGAGCACCGGGCCGTCGCACGAAGCCTGTTGCGTCGCGCCAGCACCGACCCGTTGACCGGGCTGCCCAATCGCAGCACATTCGAGACACAAGTCCGCCTGGCGCTGCGCGATCCGGCGAATGTGCCCTTGGCGTTGGCATACCTGGACCTGGATAACCTCAAGCTGGTCAACGACACCGCCAGCCATCAGGTCGGCGACGCGCTGATCCGGTCCGTGGCCAATGGCCTGCGCGCACAGATGCGCGGTGGCGATGTGCTCGGTCATCTTGGTGGCGACGAATTCGTCGTGTTGCTCCACAACGCCACCCCGACCATTGCACGCGAACGCGCGCAGGGTTTGCTGCATGCCGTCGAGAACAGCCGTCATGACGCCACCGAGGAGCAATACGACATCACCGCCAGCATCGGATTGGTGCCATTCCAGCCCGAGCAGGTCGACTTTGCCGAAGTGCTTTCGCAAGCCGACGCCGCCTCCTTCAACGCCAAGGAATTGGGTGGTAATCGCGTCTGTGTCGCTGGCGCGATGGGCGGCGCGATGGCTGATCCAACATCCGGCATGCGCTGGACCGTGCGTATCCGCGAGGCGCTGCAGCAGCAGGGATTCCTGTTGTATGCGCAATCAATCGCGCCGCTGCACCAGGGCATGGAAACCGGCGCGCACTTCGAATTGCTGCTGCGCATGCGCGATACCGGTGGCGGCACGCCGCACCTGCCTGATCGTTTCATCCCTGCTGCCGAGCGGTTTCAGCTATCCGTGCGGATTGACCGGGAGGTGGTGCGGCTGGCGCTCGATCGACTTGAAGCGGAGCCGCACGCCGCATCGCGGATTTCGATGTGCGCGATCAACTTGTCTGCGGCAACATTGATGGACGAGGGCTTCGTCGGATTCGTCGGCGAGCGTTTGCATCGCGGCGGCTTCCCTGCTGATCGCTTGTGTTTTGAACTGACCGAAACCAGCGCGATGCGCGATCCCGCGCGTGCGCAACGCGTGATCGATGAATTGCGTGCACTCGGATGCCGGTTTGCCCTGGACGACTTCGGCACGGGCTTCTGCTCGTTCGGTCACCTGCGCGCCCTGGATGTCGATTTCATCAAGATCGACGGTAGTTTCGTGCGCGACATGCAGACCTCATCGTTGTCAGCCGAGGTCGTCAGTTCGATCGCCCGCATTGCGCATCTGCTGAACAAACGCACGATTGCCGAACACACCGAAACCGAATCGGTGAGGGCGGCGCTGACGACGCTCGGCGTGGACTATGCACAGGGATTCGCCATCGACAGGCCGCAACCGTTCGATGCGTACCTGGCGGGACTGGGCACGCAGGCCACAACAACTTAGTAGGATAGGGAAAGCCGTAGGCGAAACCCGGTCCTACGGTTCACGCATGGTCCGCAGCACATCATCCAGCAGCGCCGCCGCGGTCACATCTGCGCCAGCGCCAGGCCCCTGGATGACCAATGGCTGCTGGCGATAACGACAGCTGTGGATGGCGACGCGGTTGTCCGTCCCGCCGCCACCGCACAACGGATGCTCCGCGGGCAACGCGCGCAAGCCAACACTTGCTCGGCAGCCATTCGCACCGACTTCAAACCGGCCGACGAAACGCAACTTCGCGCCATTGCGGTATGCCTGCTGGTAGCGTGCGCGCAATGACGCATCGAATGCAGGCAATCGTGCATCTAGCCTGGCCACGGGAACTCCAGCAAGCGATGCAGGCACCAGCGACTCGACTTCAATACCGTCGGCCTGCAACTCCAATCCGGCGGCACGAGCCAGGATCAGCAGTTTGCGGCGCACATCCTCACCGCTGAGGTCGATGCGGGGATCAGGCTCGGTATAGCCGGCCGTCACCGCTTCGCGCACGAAACCGGAAAACGGACGCATCCCGTCGAAATGATCGAACAACCACGCCAGCGATCCCGACAGCGCGCCTTCAACGCCATGGATGCGATCACCGCCCGCGACCAGTTCCCGCAATGAGCGCAGCAACGGCAAGCCGGCGCCGACAGTCGCGCTATCGCCGTACCGCCCGCCGGTGTCACGTTGTGCTCGCGCGATTGCCTGTGCACGAGTGAGGTCGGCGCCATTGCCGAGTTTGTTGGCGGTCACGACGTGCAAGCCGGCATGCAACCAGGCGGCGTGCTGGCCCGCGATTGCGTCGCTGGCTGTAGCGTCGACGACAATATCGCCTGAAGCCAATCCAGTGATATCGAACGCTACGGTACGCGCAAGACGTGTCGCTCGCGGCAAACCCGCAACTGCACGCAATGCACGCGCTGGATCGTCCCCGCACACGTCGGTCCCACGCGAATTCGCCAACACCTCGAAGCGAGGCAGTGCTGCGCCATCCTCGAACAGCCGCCGATAGCGTTCGACGAAGGCAGTGCCGACCGTGCCCGTTCCCAGCAGCACTAGGCGCCGCGCCGTCTGCGAGACGGCACACGGCGATGGGTGATGCGGACGTGGGGGAGGTACCAGCACTGCGTTCATGTTCCTGCCCGCTCGCAACGCACTTCGAGATCCAGTCCTGCGACGCGCGCAAGTGCCGCAGCAAGATCGGCTTGCAGGTCATCCAGTGCCTCGATGCCGATCGACAGTCGAAGCAGTCCATCTGAAATCCCGGCCATGACGCGCGCTTCGGGCGACATCGCTGCATGCGTCATCGTCGCCGGATGTGCGATCAGGCTTTCGACACCACCTAGCGATTCGGCCAGCGTGAAATATTGCAATCCGTCGAGGAACGCGCGTACCGCCTGCTCGCCACCGCCAAGTTCCAGGCTCAGCATGGCGCCGAATCCGGTCTGCTGGCGCAACGCCACTGCGTGACCCTGATGCGATGACAAGCCGGGATAGTGCACCGCCGCCACCCCCGGTTCGTCGGCCAACCAGTGCGCCAGGGCGCCTGCGTTTTCCTGGTGCACGCGCAGCCGCGCATCGAGCGTGCGCAATCCTCGCAAGGTCAGGAAGCTGTCGAACGGCGAGCCCGTCAGCCCCAGGGCATTGGCCCACCAGGTCAGTTGATCGTGCAGCTGTGCGGTTGCCGACACCACGGCGCCACCGACGACATCGCTATGGCCGTTGATGTACTTGGTGGTCGAATGCACGACCAGGTCCGCGCCGAACGCGATTGGTGTCTGCAGTGCCGGCGACAGGAAGGTGTTGTCCACGACCACCAGTGCGCCGGTCTTATGCGCGGCGTCAATGACGAAACGCAGATCGGTGACGCGCAACAATGGATTGGAGGGCGTCTCGATCCAGATGACTTTCGGCGGCACGCGCAATGCGTCGGCTAGTGTCCTTGGATCGGTCAGGTCGGCGGTGACAAGCTCGAATTGCCCTTTTTTCGCCAGCGCATTGAACAGCCGCCAGCTGCCCCCGTAACCGTCGTGCGGGACCACGATGCGATCCCCTGGCTCAAGCAATGCGTGCAGTACCAAGGTGATCGCCGACATGCCGGTTGACGTCACCACGCCGCCCGCGCCGCCTTCGAGTTGCGCCAGTGCTTCGCCGAGCAGATCGCGGGTTGGATTGCCGCTGCGCGTGTAATCGTATTGGCGCTTGTCGTTGAAGCCTGCAAAGCTGAAGTTACTCGACAATACCAGGGGCGGCGTCACCGCACCGAATGCGCTGTCGCGATCAATGCCAGCGCGTACCGCACGGGTTGCTGGACGTGATCCCGCGTTTCCGATTTCGACGCTCATCGTGGATCCCTCCACGAAGTTGCAATGCCTTCACGAAGTACGGCTGCAATTGCATCTTCTTCCTTCAGGAAGGCGTCATGACCGTATCTGGAATGCAACACCCGCAAGGATTTTTTCCCTGCAAGACGCTCGCTCAAGCGATAGGCATCTTCAAGCGGTATCAGGCGATCTTCGGCGATGGCGACCACGATCACTGGAACGTGGATCGCCTCGGGCACGGCGGCATGCAGATCGATTGATTCGGACAACCGCAGGAAACCCGTCGCCGAAAAAGTGTCCGCGAAACGCTGACCGCAATGATCCAGGTAATCCTCGGCCGGACATCGCACGCGCCCGTTGCTGACTTTCGCTGGGCTGGCGAAACGCTCGCCGAATTCTTCCGGCGTGCGGTAACTGAGCATCGCCAGCTCCCGCGCCAATGCCAGGCCTGCAGATTCATCGCATTGCAACGCCCCCAGCGCGACGGCACGTCGCTGCAGCGCGCGCCAGGCGCTGGCATAGGGATGGGCGCGATCGGTACCGCTGATGGCAATTAATTGCCCGATGCGATCGCCATGCAACGCGGCGAGTTGCAATCCGACCATTGCGCCGTAGGAACATCCGACGAACGTCTCCAGCCTGTCGATCTGTAATGCGTCCAGCACCTTGGCAATCGCATTCGCCTGGTCTTCTGGGTCGATCGGCACATCGAGCTCGCCGTCGCCCCCGAGCCAATCAATGGCGAGAATGCGGCAATGCGCGGGATCCAATGCCCGACCCCCGCCCACTTGTGGCTCCCACCAGCCTTTTTCTGCAAACGTATCCGTGCTGCCTGCATGACGGCCGGCAGAAATTCCACCGGCGACCAGCACCGTTGGCGCGTGATGTGCGCCTTGGGACTCGTAGCGGATATGGACGCGCTGCGTGCCGGCATGCCGCATCACCAGATCGACCGTGACCACGCCGCGCGATGCCGTCGGTGCAGCCGTCGGCAAACACGGTGGCTCATTATCGAACTCGCCGAAATGCGGCGGGGGAAATGAAACGGAAGAAACAAAGCCCATGGCGCGATCCTTCATGAAGGGGCCACCGAGCGCGGGGTGAAAGCTGCCGCAGTCCGCGCGGCAGTCACCTGCATGGCGGAGCGCAACCATCTTCCGGTGAACCGTCAGGTCCCCGCAGGATTTGGCACCTGGCGGTCTCGCGCAGCGTCGTCGACACGATGCGCGCGATCCGTTCGGTTGCCCCGGCTTCAAAGGGCCTGTCCCTCTGCCGGTCTCGATGGATGGCCGCAGCTTGCCTGCGTTCATTTGATATGTCAATCGCTTCATCGGCATGAAGCGATATATATCTCTCTCCTATCGGCCGCTTGCGGGTTTCCACACGCTCACCAGAGGTTTGCGCATACTTTGAAGATGCCAAATCCACCGACACCGCCCAGGCGCGTGGCTGCGCTGGCCATCGCGCTGTTCACGACATGTTTCATGTCGAGCGCAGCTGCGCTGAAGGTTTACCGCTGGACCGACAACGCAGGCCTGGTCCACTACGGCGATCGCGCGCCAACAGTCGAGCAGCAGCATCACTCCCACAACCTGCGGACCATCCCGGTGCGCGCCGAGCCTGGCGCGGTGGCGCGGCTTCGCCTTGAGAACCGGGACGGCCAGACCCTTGCCTGGGCCGATAACCTGCTGGCCGGACCGATCGAGGTGATGCTGCAGCTTGGCAATGGCAACGCCATGGTCGGGACTCCGCCCTTGCCGGCACGCGCGACTGTCCAGGGCAACGCCACCGCATTGGTCTCCATGCTGACTCCCAGCAACTCGTCCCGGGCGGGGCGCTCTGAATTGCGACTGGTGACTGTTCCCGGTGATCCCAACGCCAAACCGCGTGACGTGGACTATGGGTTGCCATTGCGCCAACGCACCCAGCGCGTGGACCAGGGATACGCAGGCACGTTCAGCCATACCGATCCGCAGAACCTGTATGCGGTGGATTTTGCTGCCGACATCGGCACACCGGTGCTCGCAGCACGCGAAGGCGTGGTGATGCAGGTTGAAAACGATTTCGACAAGGCCGGCCTGAGCCTGGAAAAATTCGGTGGCCGTGCCAACTTCGTCCGCATCGTCCATGACGACGGCACCATGGCGCTGTATGCGCACCTGCAGGAAGAAGGCGCGCTGGTACGTCCCGGCCAGCATGTGCAGGCGGGACAGCAGATCGGATTGTCAGGCAACACCGGCTTCACCACCGGGCCGCACCTGCATTTCGCCGTGCAGGTCAATCGTGGCATGCGCCTGGAGTCGATCCCGTTCCGCATGCACGGCCCGGACGGCGCGTTGCATTTCGACGATCGTCGCTGAGGCTGCACCCCACGCCCGTATAATTGCGGCCATTCCCGCTTTCCACTGCGCTCCCGCGCTCCGTTCCCATGTCCGATGTTTCCATCGAAGCCGCGCGCCGGCGCACGTTCGCGATCATCTCGCACCCCGATGCCGGCAAGACCACGCTGACCGAAAAACTCCTGCTGTTCGGTGGCGCGATCCAGATGGCGGGCAGCGTCAAGGGCCGCAAGGCCGCACGCCATGCCACCTCGGACTGGATGGCGCTGGAAAAGGAACGCGGCATCTCGGTGACGTCGTCGGTGATGCAGTTCCCGTACGAAGGCCGCATCGTCAACCTGCTCGACACGCCAGGGCACGCGGACTTCGGCGAAGACACCTATCGCGTGCTCACTGCCGTCGACTCTGCGTTGATGGTCATCGACGTCGCCAAGGGCGTCGAGGAACGCACGATCAAACTGATGGAGGTGTGCCGCCTGCGCGACACGCCGATCATGACCTTCATCAACAAACTCGATCGCGAAGGCAAGAATCCTGTCGACCTGCTCGATGAAGTCGAATCCGTGCTCGGCATCCAGTGCGCACCAGTGACGTGGCCGATCGGCATGGGCCAGCGACTGAAAGGCGTCGTGCACCTGCTGTCCGGCGAAGTTCACATCTACGAACAGGGTCGCAATTTTACCCGACAGGACTCGACGATCTTCGCTTCGATCGACGATCCCGCACTTGAGGCCCGTATTGGTGCCGAAATGCTGCGGGAAGTTCGCGACGAGCTCGAACTGGTGCAGGGCGCATCACATCCATTCGACCGTGCTGCGTACCTGGCTGGGCAACAGACGCCGGTGTTCTTCGGCTCGGCCGTCAACAATTTTGGTGTGCAGTTGTTGCTCGATTTTTTCGTCGAACATGCGCCGTCGCCACGCCTGCGCGAAACCACCACGCGCGAGGTTTCACCGGACGAACAGCAACTTTCAGGATTCGTGTTCAAGATCCAGGCCAACATGGATCCCCAGCATCGTGATCGTGTTGCCTTCATGCGCATCTGTTCGGGAAAGTTCAGCGCCGGGATGAAAGCGCTGCAATCGCGCACCGGCAAGGAAATGAAACTGGCCAATGCGCTGACCTTCATGGCCAGCGACCGGGAAATCGTCGAGACCGCGTATCCCGGCGACGTCATCGGCATCCACAACCACGGCACGATTTCCATTGGCGACAGTTTCAGCGAAGGCGAGGCGCTGTCGTTCACCGGCATCCCCAATTTCGCGCCGGAACTCTTCCGTCGCGCGCGGCTGCGCGACCCACTCAAACTCAAACAACTGCAGAAAGGCCTTGCGCAATTAAGCGAGGAAGGTGCCACGCAGTTCTTCAGGCCGTTGATGTCCAATGACCTGATCCTTGGTGCGGTCGGCACGCTGCAGTTCGACGTGGTCGCCTACCGCCTGAAGGACGAATACGGCGTCGACTCGGCGTTCGAACCAGTGCAGGTCACGACAGCGCGCTGGATCCATTGCGAGGATGCAAAAAAACTCGAGGAGTTTCGCGACAAGAATGCAATGAACCTAGCCGTCGACGCCGCAGGCGAACTCGTCTACCTCGCTCCCACCCGCGTCAACCTGCAACTGGCGCAGGAACGTGCTCCGGCCGTCCGGTTCGCGGCCACGCGCGAACATGCGCATGCCGTTGGAGTCGATTGACCTAGTTGTTGATCCAGTCCGGATCGGGCTGATCCACATCGTAGTATTCAAAAATCAAATGAATGCGGTCACTCTTGCCGGCGTTTTCGACGCCATGCACCGCCATGTTGCTGACCTCGACCGCTTGGCCTTCCTTGAAGTGATAGGCGATGCCATCGACGAAAAACCTCACGTCCTCGTTTGTGGTCACCGGGACATGGATCTTGTGTGGCCATTTCGCTGCCGGATTGGCGTCTCGATGAGGATGAATGACCCCGCCCGCTCCCATCCGCGCCAGCATGACGCGCGGAAACATGCCGTGTTCATACCCGTACGGTCGTACGGCCATCATCATGATGGGCATGAGTTTTAGCTGCCAGTGCTCCCAAAGCAGGCGGTCGTACGACTGGCGCCAATCGCGTGTGTCGCTGACAAAACGGAACACGATGTGCCGGGTGCGATCAAGTGCATCGAAGCGGTTGGGCTTCTGCGAATTCTCCGCCTCCCACACATCTTCTGGGATCGCCAGGACGGCTTGGCGGAGATCGTCAATATCGATCTGCCCGAGCAGTCGAACCGATGTCGTTTTGCGGGGATTTGGCCACATGTTCAAAACTCGTAACCGAACAGTTCCAGGTCGCGGTGGTACAGCGCGGAAACGCCATTGATCAGGGTCGAATCATAGTACTGCCGGTAATCGCCACGCTGCGACACGTTGATCTTCCCCAGGATGCGACCCGGGATCCCAAGCCGCGCGCTGATGTGATCGTATGACTCTTGCATGTGTTCGACCCGACCGGTGTAGTCGGCAAGCAATCGGCCGTCTTCGTCGCAGAGCATCGCACTCTGTGGCTGGAACAGGATGTGATGCAGTGGTCGCACCTGGAACAGGATACGCCGCATGACCTCTCCGGGATTCTGTCCGAATGCGTCATCGGCCCGCGTCATGAACGCGCAGTAAGAGACGAATCGATCGAATGGATTGCGCACGAAGGCAAACTTGAAATAGCGCTGGAACGCATCCTCCCCCAAGTGCGGGCGCACTTGCGCGAGACTCAGATGACCGTGCCTGATCTGCGCAAGTTCCGGGTAGGGAAACCGCTTGTTCACGAACAACCCCACCTGTTCGATATCGTCGGGCCCCATGTGTTCGCGTAATGCTTCGCGCACGGAATGAGTGCCGGTCTTGGGCGTGGCCGCAAAAATGAATTCGTGCTGGTGGGAAACGATCATGTGTTTATTGGCGAGCAGTCATCCGGCATGATAAGCGGCAGGCTGATCTGCGGGACAGCTGCTGCATCCCATCGTCGTCAAGGAGTTAATTGATGCGCCAGTTGGTGCTTTCTGGACTGCTATTGGCCATTATTGCGGGGTGTCAACGCACGCCTGCTCCGTCAATCCAGCCTGAATCGGACACACCGCCGCCGGCGATTCCGAAAACATCTGCCGCAACAGTGAGTCAGATGCCTCCTCCAGTGGCAGCTCGGGAGGAAGCCCCGCCCGCCCCTCTTCCTGAAGGTACCGACGTCACCTACCAATGTGTCGACGGCAACGAAATCACGGTGACCTATACCTATGTTAATGCCCGCCTTCGCTGGCCGGACGGTCGCAAGCTGAACTTGTCGCGAACCTTATCCTCTGCAAAGGATGGGGATGTCTATGCGAGCAGCAATGCTTCTTTGCAGCACGATGGCGCCGTCATGCGCCTCGCTCAGAACGGTGGCGCCGCAGTGACGTGCAGCGAAGAGTCATCGTCCGCATGAAACCTTGTTCAGTGGACTGGAACGAATTCACCGCGGCTTTACCGGCCGATGTCGAAGGTGTGTGACGTTCTTCATTGGAGCCGTGCCGTGGGATCAGTCTGCATGCCGTTTTCCCTGCCGCGAATCGTTGCATGACTTCGCCATCGACCACGCCCGAGGCCGAGTCACGTGCGCATCCGCTGGCGACAGTGGCCCGGCATCCTTGGCTCGTCGCGCTGACATTCCTGCTCATCGCGATCATCGTGCTGGTGTTGCTATGGGACTGGAACTGGTTCAAGGGCCCTGTCGAGCGTTACGTGCATGCCAGGACCGGCAGGACATTGGTGATTGGTGGCAATCTGGGCGTGCATCTGGGGCGGACGACCGTCGTGAAGGCCGATGCCGTTTCATTCGCAAACGCCCCATGGGCGAAGACACCGCTGATGGCGCAGGCGGACCGTGTTGAATTCAGCGTGCACCTATGGCCGTTGCTGTTGCATCGTGACGTCCAGATTCCCGACCTGCGCGTCACCAAGCCGCAAGTCCTGCTGGAAACCGGGCCCAACCAGGTCGGCAACTGGGTGTTTCCGGGCTCCGGTGGAAAATCTCCGGAATTCAACCAGGTCTGGATTGATGATGGACACCTCAAATATATCGACGCGGCCAAACGCACCGGACTGGATATCGACGTCAACAGTCGCGCGGTCACTGGCAGCCAGACGCCTACCGTGGACGTCGCCGGCAAGGGCTTGTGGAAAGGCAGTGCCTTCAACCTGCATGGCATCGCCGAAAGCCCGCTCGCCCTGCGCAATACCAGCCAGCCATATCGAATCGATCTGCAATTATCTGCCGGCGATACCCATGCGCATGCACGCGGACGGCTGCTCGATCCGCTGCGCCTACGCGACTTCGACCTGCAGTTGGCAATCGCCGGCAAGACCATGGCCGACCTGTTGCCGCTGATCGGCGTCGCCACGCCGCCGACCCCGGCGTATCACCTGGATGGACATCTCGGCCGCACCGGGGAGGTCTGGCACTACGACCATTTCAGCGGCAAGGTCGGTAGCAGCGACTTGGCGGGCTCGGCCAGCATCGACCACAGCCACGATCGCGCCAAGTTGGTGGCCACGCTGTCCTCGCAGCACATGGACATCGTTGATCTTGGTGGATTCCTTGGCACGACTCCGGGCAGCAAGGCCAAGGGCACGGCCGCGCCCAGCAGCGAGGCGCACGCCCTGCCGGCGGGCAAGTTGTTCCCGGACACGCCGTACAACGTCGGAAAGCTCCGCTCGATGGATGCGGACGTGAAACTCAAGGTGGAGCACTTCATCGCAACCGCAGTGCCGCTGGAAGACATGGATGCCCATCTGCTACTCGACGCCGGCGTACTGCGGCTGGATCCACTGGATTTCGGTGTCGCCGACGGCACCGTCCACAGCATCGTGCACATGGATGCCCGCAAGGACACGATCGCGACACAAGCGCGCATCCAGGCTCGCCGATTGAACCTGTCCAAACTCATCCCGTCCGCCAAATTCGGCAAAACCACCCTGGGCCGGATCGGTAGCGACTTTTCCCTCAAGGGCAACGGGAATTCGGTGGCCGACATGCTTGCCAACGCCAACGGCGACGCGGGCATCGGCATGGGAAAAGGCGAAGTCAGCAAGTTGCTGATGAAGCTGTCGGGCTTGGATCTGGGGGGCGTTGCCAAGGTGCTGCTGACGGGTGACGAGCAGATCCCGATCCGATGCGGATTGGCCGATTTCACCGTGCATGGCGGCGTGATGACCACGCAGGACCTGGTTGTCGATACCAGCGACAACACGTTGCTGGGCCAGGGCGACATCAGCCTGAAGGATGAAAGCTTGGACCTGCAAATCAAATCCCAGCCGAAAAAGTTCAGCTTGGTGTCGCTGCGCGGGCCGATCATGATCACCGGCACCTTGCGCAACCCCGGCATTCGCCCTGATTACAAAAAGGTTGGTTTGCGCGCGGCCGCGGCAGTAGCGATTGGAGCGGTCGCCGCGCCTGTGGCGGCGCTGGTGGCCACCGTGCAGGGTAGCCGCAAGCAGGAAGTCCAATGCGGTCGATACGGTGGCGACAATGCCACGCCAACCGATCAAGCCGACAAGTCGTCAGCGTCGAAGCACTGACCTCAGCTGGCGATATAGCGCTGCAGGTGCTCCAGTTCCAGCTGCTGGTCCTCGATCACGGCCTTCACCAGGTCACCGATCGAGATCACGCCCAACACGCTGTCGCCGTCGAGCACCGGCAGATGGCGGATGCGACGGTCGGTGACCAGCTGCATGCAGTGGTCAAGGCTGTCGTGCTGGCTGACGGAGACCACGTCGGCGGTCATGATGTCGCGCACCGGTGTGTCTTTCGACGAGCGCCCCTGCAGCACGATCTTGCGCGCGTAGTCGCGCTCCGAGAGGATCCCCGCGAGTTTGCCAGCGTCCATCACCAGCAGCGCCCCGATGCGTTTTTCAGCCATCAACCGGATGGCGTCGAGTACCGGCGCCTGAGGCGCGATCGCGAATACCTCAGGCGTTTTCGCCTCCAGCAAGTGACGCACGGTGCGCATGGCCGTCTCCTTCCAACGGAATTGCTTCGATCAGTGTCGGCCCCGAGGATACTCCGCCGGCCGGGCGCCATGCGTCGATCAGGTAAAGCGGACGCTGTTTGGATTCCGTGTACAGGCGGCCCAGGTATTCACCGATCAGTCCCAGCGCGATGAGCTGCACGCCGCCTAGTAACAGGACCACCGACATGATGGTCGGAAAGCCCGCCACCGGATCGCCCCACAACAGCGCCTTGATCACGATCCACAACGCATACGCGAATGCCAGCAATGCGGTCAGCACGCCTAGATACGTCGCCAGCCGCAACGGTGCGGTCGAAAAGCTGGTGATGCCCTCGATCGCGAAATTCCACAGCTTCCAGAAATTGAACTTGGTGGTCCCCGCCAGGCGCGGCGCGCGCTGGTACGGGATGGCGACCTGCTCGAAACCGACCCAGCCGAACAATCCCTTCATGAAGCGATGCCGCTCGCGCAATTGCCGTAATGCTGCCAGGGCACGCGGCGACAGCAGGCGAAAATCACCGGTGTCCTCCGGAATGGGCGTCTGCGACAGTCTGCCGATCAGGCGATAGAAGCGGTGCGCGGTGAATTTTTTCAGCCAGCCTTCGCCTTCGCGGACGGTGCGCGTGCCATGCACATCATCAAAACCTTCGCGCCACTTGCTGACGAACTGCGGGATCAGTTCCGGCGGGTCCTGGCCATCGGCGTCGAGGATGAGCGCCGCACCTTCATTGATGCGGTCCAGTCCCGCCGTCAGCGCTGCTTCCTTGCCGAAGTTGCGCGACAACCGCAGCAACGCGATCCGCGCATCACTCGCTGCCATGCGCTGCAACAGCGCCCAGGTGCCGTCATCACTGCCGTCGTCGACATACAGGACGCGGCCATCCACATTCGCATCGCGTGCAAGTCCGTCCAGGACCACCGCCAACCGCGGCTGCAGCAGTGGCAGGGTTTCCGCCTCGTTGTAGGCGGCGATGACTATCGTCAACAGATCGCGATCATCCATGAGGCGCATCGTACCCGCAGCGGCGTGCTGCGACGACTGCGACTCAGTGCGACGGAGGCGTGCGTACCGGGTGGGGGAGTGCACCGTCGCCAAGATGATGCATCTGCCGCTGGATGCCGTTGCTGCGTCGCTGCACGTAAGGCCCGGGCTTGCCCGCGTCATAGCGGATCGGGCTGGGCAGCACCGCCGCCAGCCGGGCGCTGTCCGACGCGCTCAGATGACTCGCATCCTTGCCGAAGAAATGTCGCGACGCCGCCTGCGCGCCGTAAATACCGTCGCCGAATTCAGCAACATTCGCGTACATCTCCAGGATCCGGTGCTTCGACCAGACCGCTTCGATCAAGACCGTGTACCAGGCTTCGATACCCTTGCGGATCCAGCTGCGCCCGCTCCACAGGAAGAGGTTTTTCGCGACCTGCTGGCTGATCGTGCTGCCGCCACGCACCTTGCGGCCACGTGCGTTGTTCACCCGCGCCTTTTCGATGGCCTTGAAATCAAACCCGTTGTGGCGCTCGAACGTCTGGTCCTCT
>JBBSUF010000039.1:0-16720 GCA_038235185.1 Lysobacterales bacterium | reverse complement strand
GAAGTCCAGCAGGTTCTTGCGGATGTCGAAGTTGTGCGCCTCGACCTTGCGCTGGGCATTGGCGATCTGTTTGGTGACCAGCGGCGACTCGATGACGTCGTCCTCCTTCAGGCCCATGCGCGCCATGACCCGTTGCACCCAGTCGGCGGCGAAGATGCGCATCAGGTTGTCTTCGAGCGACAGGTAGAAGCGCGAGGACCCGGGATCGCCCTGACGGCCGGAACGACCGCGCAGCTGGTTGTCGATGCGGCGCGATTCGTGGCGTTCGGTGCCGACGATGTGCAGTCCGCCGGCGGACTTGACCGCGTCGTGGCGGGGCTGCCATTCGGCCTTCATGCGCGCCCGCGCCGCCGGGTCGAGTTCCGTGCCCGTCTCGGCTTCCAGCGTGGCGATCTCGGTCTCCAACGACCCACCCAGCACGATGTCGGTGCCGCGGCCGGCCATGTTGGTGGCGATGGTGACTGCGCCCGGGCGACCGGCCTGGGCGACGATGGTGGCTTCCCGCTCGTGTTGCTTGGCGTTGAGCACTTCATGCGGGACCCCGGCTTCCCGCAGCTGGTCGCTGAGCATTTCGGAGACTTCGATCGAGGTCGTGCCGACGAGCACCGGCTGCTGTCGCGCGTGCGCGTCCTTGATCTCGCTGACCACCGCGCGGAACTTGCCGTTGCGGTTGAGGAACACCTGGTCGGAATGGTCCTTGCGCACCATCGGCTTGTTGGTCGGGATGACGACGACTTCCAGGCCGTAGATCGACTGGAACTCGTACGCTTCGGTATCCGCGGTGCCGGTCATGCCGGACAACTTGCCGTACATGCGGAACAGGTTCTGGAAGGTGATCGACGCCAGCGTCTGGTTCTCGCGCTGCACCGGCACGCCTTCCTTTGCCTCGACGGCCTGGTGCAGACCGTCGGACCAGCGCCGTCCCGTCAGCGTGCGGCCGGTGAATTCATCGACGATGATGACTTCGCCATCGCGCACGATGTAGTCGACGTCGCGCTGGTAGATGCCGTGCGCGCGCAGGCCGGCATTGAGGTGGTGGACGACATGGATGTTGTGTGGCGCATACAGGCTGTCGTCGCCCTCCAGGATGCCCGCGCCACGCAGCAGGTCCTCGGCGTGCTCCTGCCCAGCCTCGGACAGGTGCACCTGCTTGCCCTTCTCGTCGACCCAGAAATCGCCCTCGCCTTCCTCTTCTTTCTGGCGGACCAGGCTCGGGACGATCCGGTTGACCTTGATGTACAACTCTGGCGACTCATCGGCCGGGCCCGAGATGATCAGCGGCGTGCGCGCCTCGTCGATCAGGATCGAGTCGACTTCGTCGACGATCGCGTAGTTGAGCCCGCGCTGGAAACGGTCATCCTTCGACAGCGCCATGTTGTCGCGCAGGTAGTCGAAGCCGATCTCGTTGTTGGTGGCGTAGGTGATGTCACTGCCGTAGGCCGCGTGCTTGTCCGAATGCGGCATGCCTGGATAGACCACGCCAACCGACAGGCCCAGCCAGGTGTAGAGCTTGCCCATCCAGCCGGCGTCGCGGCGCGCGAGGTAGTCGTTGACCGTGACCACGTGCACACCCTTGCCTTCCAGTGCGTTGAGGTAGACGGGAAGCGTGGCGACTAGTGTCTTGCCTTCGCCCGTGCGCATCTCGGCGATCTTGCCCATGTGCAGCACCATGCCGCCGATCAGCTGGACGTCGTAGTGGCGCATGCCCAGTACGCGCTGGCTGGCTTCGCGGCAGACGGCGAAAGCCTCGGGCAGGATCTTGTCGAGCGACTCCCCCTTGGCGATGCGTTGCTGGAATTCGGGGGTCTTGGCTTGCAGCTCGGTGTCACTAAGCGCATGCATCTGCGCTTCGAGTGCGTTGACCTTCTTGACGATGCCGCTGAGCTGGCGCAGCAGGCGCTCGTTGCGGCTGCCGAAGACGCTGGTGAGCATGCGATTGAACATTTAAGTACCGGAAATCAGGAATCGGGAGTGGGGAATCGGCAAACGTCGCGGACTCCAGCAATACAAGCCGGGCAATAAAAAAGGACGCCGGGCGCCCTTTTTTGGCAACACGCATTGTAGCGCGCCGCGACAAGACCCGACTGCTAGGGACCCAGCGCACCAGACATGCCCGGTCCGTCACCCACAGATGAGTGGGGGCATCGCGGGCATGATCAACCCCTGGCAACGCCCGCTTGGCCCAGGAACTTCGCCGGGTTCACCACGACCCCGTTGACCCAGACCTCGAAATGGACGTGCGCGCCGGTGGAGCGCCCGGTCGATCCCGCCTTCGCGAGCTGCTGCCCGCTACGCACCAGGTCGCCCACCTGCACCAGCAGGCGCGAATTGTGCGCATAGCGGGTGACATAGCCATTGCCGTGGTCGACTTCGACCACGTTGCCGTAACCCGAGCGCACACCGGCATAGCTGACCACGCCGTCCGCGACCGCCAGCACCGGGTCGCCGGTCACGGCGTGGAAATCCATGCCTTTGTGGAAGGCCGCGCCGCCGCCGAAAGGATCGGCGCGCCCGCCGAAACCCGATGTGACATAACTGTTGGCGATCGGCATCCGCGACGGTGTCGATTCGGCGTCGAGCTTGCGGTTGAACAGCAGTGAATCCAGCACCGAAAGCTGCTCGCCAGAGGCCTTGAATCGGGTTTCCAGTTGGTTCAGCCCCACCCGCAGGTCACGTGCCGGCATGTCGTGGGTGGGACCGATGCCACCGACGCCTACGGGTTTGTCGAAATCGAATTCGCCATCGGCCAGTTGGCCGGTGCGCGTGAGGCGCTCACCGAGCGCGTTCAGCCGGTTGGCTTGCGCCTGCAACTCGCCCAGTCGGGCGGCCAGTGCGTTGACCTCGCGCTGCGCCTGATCGCGGGTCGCGTCCAGCTGCGTCTGCTGCGTCATGGACCGATGACGCAGCTGCGTCATTTCGATCGAGCCGATGCCACTATGCAGTCCGGCACCCAAGGCGGCACCGGTTGCGAGTAAAACCACCATCGCCACCGTGGGTGCACGGACGGCTGATTCGCTGGCTTGCCGCGCAAGACGCGCCAGGCGTCCGCGGGTATGGTTGATGAGACTTGTTTGAAATCGAATATTGAAGGCCATGCTGATGTCTGGTTCCCGTTCGTCCCGCCCGCCGAACCCAAAGGTGCCTGGCAAGCCGCGTGCGGCGCTGGAAGCGCTACTCACTGGTGATGCGGCCGATCCGATCCGTCGAGCCCTGTGGCTCGACGCGCTCGACCTGCGTTTACGTCCCCATCTGCCTCCTTCACTGGCTGCGCACGCGCAACTGGCTAACGTGAAAGGAGCGACGCTGGTGTTCCTGGTTGACTCTCCGATTTGGCGGGCCCGTCTTCGACTGGCTTCACCCCAATTGATTGAAGCGGCTCGCTCGGTTGGCATTGATGCGTGCGAGGTCATCATCAAGACGACAACTCACCCACTACACGCCAACGCGCTTGCGTCCGAACGCCTACCGCTCCCCATGTCCCAGGCTTCGCGTGAAGCCCTTCAGGTTGCCTTGGCGTCGTTGGAATTTCCCGAGACGCCACTTACCGACGACCCCGGGAAATGATCCGGAGCAAGCTGAGCGGGCCCCGTTCCAGCTTGCGCCCGCTAAAAGCGAGGGGGCATCCTAACGGCCGCGGAGGATCAAAACGTTAAAAGACCGCCCGTTTGGAGAGATTAATAGTTAAATTAACGTTAATTCGTCACGGACCGTTCACGTGAGGGGGACTTAACGAGGCCTCAAGCCAGATGCAGGGCGCCGTATCCGATCGGCGCCGTCTCGACTGCCGGAAACGTGACTTCTTCCCAAGCCGATCGCTCAACCAGCAGGGCACGTACAAGTTTGTTGTTGAGCGCATGTCCGGATTTGTATCCCTCGAATGCACCGAGGATCGCGTGGCCGGCCAGATACAGATCACCCACCGCGTCCAGGATCTTGTGGCGGACGAATTCATCGCCGTAGCGGAGCCCATCGTCATTGAGTATGCGGAACTCGTCGAGCACGATGGCGTTGTCCATGGAACCACCGAGCCCAAGGTTGCGCTCGCGCATGAATTCCAGGTCACGCATGAAGCCAAAGGTGCGTGCGCGACTGACTTCCTTGACGTAGGCGGCCGTGGAAAATTCCACTTCCGCACGCGATTGCGTGGCGGGAATCATCGGATGGTCGAACTGGATGGTGAAGCCGAGCCTGAAGCCATCATACGGTTCGAAACGCGCGATCTTGTCGCCATCCCGGACTTCCACGGCCCGCTTGATGCGGATGAACCGCTTGGGCGCAGCCTGCTCAATGATGCCGCCCGACTGCAGCAGGAACACGAACGGGCTGGCCGAGCCATCCATGATCGGCACTTCGGGCGCGGACAGGTCGATGTAGGCATTGTCGATCCCCAAACCAGCCAGTGCCGACATCAAGTGTTCGATGGTCAGCACCTGGCCACCGGCGTGCGACAAGCCCGTGCACAGCATCGTCTCGGTGACGAGTTCGGCCTTGGCCGGGATCTCGACCACCGGATCCAGGTCGGTACGACGGAAAACAATCCCTGTCTCGGCCGCAGCCGGACGCAACGTGAGAAACACCTTCTCGCCGCTGTGCAGCCCGACGCCAGTGGCGCGGATGACGTTCTTGATGGTGCGTTGCTTGAGCATGCAGGCCCGAGGCTAGTGCGACTGTTGATTCATCGCAAGCGATCGTTCAGGGGGACGGCAAGCAGCCGTTATGAGGGTGTGAAGATTACCACGCGACGCTGAACGCCCCGGTACGGAACATTTGAGCGGCTTGCCACCATGCGAGGTGACCGCCGCCGCGCATGAAACGCGGCGGTGCCTGTTCTCAATCCAGCGACAGTGGTCTTCGTGTGAATCAATCCGCCTGTCGACGTAAAAACGCTGGGATGTCCAGGTAGCTGCTGTCATTGCCGAAATCAGCAACAGCCGGCGCGGTGGCCTCGCTACCGCCTCGTCCACGCAGGCTGGCGGCGATGCCCATGCCTGGCGATGGCGAATACGGGTCGGACACCTCGTCGATCAGCATTCCGGTGGTGCCATCGCGCTTGCCCTGCGAATGGATCAGCTGGACCTGTGGCTTGCGCAAGGAGTCGCGACCGCTGTCGCGATCATTGTCGCGCTCACTGCCACGCACACCCTGGCGTGCAACATTACGGTTGAGCCCGGTGGCAACGACGGTGACGCGGACTTCATCCTGCATGTCCGGATCCAGCACGGTGCCGATGACCACGGTGGCGTCTTCGGCTGCGAAGTTCTCGATGGTGCGACCGACCTCGTCGAATTCTGCCATCGTGAAATCCGGACCGGCGGTGATGTTGACCAGGATGCCATTGGCGCCGGACAGGTTGACGTCGTCGAGCAGCGGGTTCTGGATCGCCGCTTCCGCAGCTGCCGATGCGCGATCGTCGCCACGCGCGTGGCCGGTGCCCATCATCGCCAGGCCCATCTCCGACATCACGGTGCGGACGTCGGCAAAGTCGACGTTGATCAGGCCCGGACGCACGATCAGGTCCGCGATGCCCTGCACTGCGCCGAGCAGCACGTCATTGGCCGCGCGGAATGCCTGGATCATGGTCGCATTGCGGCCGAGCACGGTGATGAGCTTTTCATTTGGAATCGTGATCAGCGAATCGCAGTGCTGGCTCAACTCCTCGATGCCCTTGAGTGCCACCTGCATGCGGCGGCGACCTTCAAATGGAAAGGGCTTGGTCACGACCGCGACCGTGAGGATGCCCATCTCCTTGGCCAGTTGCGCGACGACTGGAGCCGCACCGGTGCCGGTGCCGCCACCCATGCCCGCGGTGATGAATACCATGTCGGCCCCACCGAGCGCGTCCATGATGCGTTCGCGATCTTCCAGCGCCGCCTGACGGCCGACTTCCGGATTGGCTCCCGCACCGAGCCCCTTGGTGACATTGCTACCGAGCTGAAGCTGCAGTTTCGCGCCGCAGTTCTTGATCGCCTGCGAGTCGGTGTTGGCGGTGATGAACTCCACTCCATCGATGTTGCCATTGACCATGTGCGCCACCGCGTTTCCGCCACCACCGCCAACGCCAATCACCTTGATGACCGCGTTGGGTGCCATCTTTTCCACCAGTTCAAAATGCGCCATGACCTCGTCCTCCAGTTTTATGCAACTTGTCTGTGTTGCTGATTGTTTGATCGGGTTTGTGTTGCCAAGTCCCACAATCGTCCGCTCGTCCTGCCTGCCGCCATCGCGCCTTCGCGACGGTGCTGAATGTGTTTTCAAAACTCGCCGCGATACCAGTTCTTCACCTTGTTGAAGAAACTTCCCGCACGTCCGGTGGGAATCACCGGCCGGCGCGGATGCTCGATCTGGCTACCCATGAGCAGCAGACCGACGCCAGTCGCGTGTACTGGATTGCCAACCACCTCGCCCAGTCCCGTGACGTGTTGCGGGATGCCGACACGCACCGGCATCTGCAGCATCTCCTCGGCCAGTTCGACCACGCCTTCCATCTTCGATGCGCCACCGGTCAACACCATGCCGGCGCGCACGAGTTCCTCGAAACCGGAACGGCGCAACTCGGCCTGCACCATTTCGAAGATTTCCTCGTAGCGCCCCTGCACCGCCTGCGCGAGTGCATGGCGCGGCAAACGACGCGGTGGACGATCGCCGACGCTAGGGACCTGGATCGATTCTTCCGCTGTCGCCAGTTGCGCCAGTGCGCACGCGTAGCGAACCTTGATCTGCTCGGCCTCGGGCGTTGGCGTGCGCAACATGTGCGCGATGTCGTTCGTGACATGGTCACCAGCGATAGGTAGCGATGCGGTGTGGCTGATGGCGCCTTGCACGAACACCGCAAGATCCGTCGTGCCGGCGCCGATGTCGACCAGCACCACGCCGAGTTCGCGCTCATCGGCAGTCAGTACGGCGGTCGCCGATGCCAGCGAGGAAAGGATCAGGTCGTCGACCTGCAGCCCGCACCGCTGCACGCACTTGGTGATGTTGGCCGCGGCCGATTGCGCACACACGACCAGGTGCGCATGCACTTCCAGGCGCACGCCGGTCATCCCGACCGGATTGCGGATGCCTTCCTGCGAATCGTCGAGCACGTATTCGCGCGGAATCGCGTGCAGGATCTTCTGGTCGGCGGGAATTGCGACCGCCTTTGCTGCTTCGAGCACGCGATCCAGGTCCGACCACGTGACTTCGCCATCGCGGATCGGCACGATGCCGGGCGAGTTCCGGCATTGCACATGATTGCCGGAAATCGATGCGTACACCGAACGGATCTCGCAACCGGCCATGAGCTCGGCTTCTTCAACCGCGCGCTGGATCGACTGCACGGTTGATTCGATGTCGACCACGACGCCGCGCTTGAGTCCACGTGATTCGTGTGAACCAATACCGATCACTTCGATCGGATTGCCTGGCGAAAACTCGCCGACCAGCGCCACCACTTTGGAGGTGCCGATGTCGAGGCCGACGATGAGGGCTTTGTCGCCTTTGCGGTTCATGTTTGGGAGCCGGGAATGAGGGGTCGGGAAGTCGGAATCTGGAACAGCGGGACAAAGGCAGCAGGAGTTGGTCGCACACTTGCTGAAGTGGCAGCGACCTTTTGCTGCTGACCTGCACTTGGCTGCAGATTCCCGATTGATGATTTATCGGGCCAAGTGAGCGCAAACCCGTTGGTGTAGCGCAAGTCGGCGCGCGTGAGCGGCAGCTGTTTTTGCGTCAGGAGTTGCGGCAAAAGGCGCGCGAAACGCGCCAGTCGTAGCCGCGCTTCACTGCTGCCGATCACGACCTGCGTTCCATTGGACAAGGTTAGCGACCAGCTGCCACGAGGATCGAGAACGAGACCGCGCACATCGATGCCGCTGTTCGCGAACATCTCGCGCGACTGGTTGTAAAGCGCAACCACATCGGCCACGCGCGTATCGGGGCCATCAAGCATCGGCATACCCTTCGGCACCTGGATTCCTTGCGCAGGAAACAGGCTGCCGTGTTCGGACAACAGCCGATCCTTGCCCCATTGCGCGAACGGACGATGCTCCACGATGCTCACTTCCAGCACGTCGGGCCAACGCTTGCGGACTTCGGCGCGTTCGACCCATGGCAGCCTGGCGACCGCGCTTTGCGCGTCGGCGAGTCGAACCGCGAAGAATCCCTGCGTTGCATAGGGCAGCACGGTCGCGCGCAGCCGCTGCGCATCGACGCGCTCGAGCCTGCCTTCCACCCGCAGCGTGCGCAGCGGCCAGTGGCTCGCGCCGATCCATCCGTTGACGACCGCGACCACCGGCAGCGTGACCAGCAGCAAGGCGAGCGTCCAGGCGAAAATGCGCAGGGCAGCATTCATCGGCGCACACCTGCGTCGATGGTCATCTCCAAGATCCGCCAGCACAGTTCCTCGAACTCCAAGCCCATTTCTCGCGCAGCCTTGGGCACCAGCGAATGACTGGTCATGCCCGGCGCAGTGTTGACCTCGAGTAGATGGAAACTGCCGCCGTGGTCGCGCATCACGTCGACCCGTCCCCAGCCGGTGCAATCCAGAGCGGCGAACGCCTTCAGGGCGATGCGTCGGATCTCGTCTTCGGCCGCGCCGTCCAGGCCCGGACACAGGTACTGCGTGTCCTGCGCCACGTACTTGGCGTGGTAGTCGTACCACTGGCCTTTGGGCACGATGCGGATCGACGGCAATGCGACATCACCGAGGATGCCGACGGTGAGCTCATCGCCCTCGATCATCTGCTCCATCAACAGCTCGCCGGGGTATTGCGCGGCGAGTGCCAAAGCATCGTCCAGATCGGCATCGGTCAGCACGCGCGATACGCCAACGCTGGAGCCTTCGCATGACGGCTTGACGATCACCGGCAACCCCAGTTCACGTGCGGCCGCGTGCACGTCGCCACCCTTGGCAAGACGTACGTATCGCGGCGTCGGCAGTCCAACTGACATCCACACCTGCTTGCTGCGGATCTTGTCCATGCTTAACGCCGAGCCGAGCACGCCCGAGCCCGTGCAGGGCATCTGCGTCGCCGCAAGCAATCCCTGCAGCACGCCGTCTTCGCCACCGCCGTTGTTGCCGTGAAGGATGTTGAAGACGCGGTTGAAATGCTTGCCCTGCAGCTCGCGGATGATGCTGGGGATGCCATCAACGGCATCGGCGGCAATGCCGCGCGCGCGCAACGCGTCGAGCACGTTGCGCCCGGAATCCAGTGATACCTCGCGCTCGGAGCTGGTGCCGCCCATCAGCACGGCGACACGTCCGAAGTCCGCTGGATCGGTGACGCGCAGCGGCGGGAAGTTCCGTCCAGTCATCGACCCACTCATTGCACACTTCCTTCAAACCCATGGTCCGCCAGTTGCTGTGCCGCGGCGCCGATATCACCGGCACCCATCAGCAACAGCAGGTCGCCGTCCTGCAGGACGTCGGGCAGTATCGTGGCCAGGTCGGATGCGGCATTCACCACGACCGGATCGATGCGACCGCGGGCACGGATGGCACGCGCGAGTGACTTGGCGTCGGCGCCAAGGATCGGTGATTCTCCGGCGGGATAGATTTCGGTGAGCACCAATGCATCCACGCCCGACAGCACGCTGGCGAAATCGTCGAACAGGTCGCGCGTGCGGCTGTAGCGGTGTGGCTGGAAGGCCACCACGAGGCGTTTGTCGGGCCAACCGCCCCGTGCCGCAGCGAAGACCGCTTCCAACTCCTTGGGATGATGGCCGTAGTCGTCGACCAGCTGCACGATCGCGCCTTTTGGCGTGCGCAGTTTCGCCAGCAGGTTGAAGCGACGGCCGATGCCGGCGAACTTCTGCAGGGCAGTCGCAATTGTCTTTGGCTCGACTCCAAGCTGCCAGCCCACCGCGGCAGCGGCGAGCGCGTTCTGCACGTTGTGGCGGCCCGGCAGCGCCAACTCGATCGCAGTGCGCGAATCATCAGGCAGGCGCAAGGTGAAGCGCATGCAGCCGCCATCTTGCGACACATCTTCCGCACGCACATCGGCGTGGTCAGCGAATCCATACGTCATCATGTGGCGCGACGTATCAGCGGCGAGCAGCGCGACTTCAGCATCGTCGATGCACAACACCGCCAAGCCATAAAAAGGCAGTCGGTGCAGGAATTCAGCGAACGCCGCCTGCACGCGTGCGAAATCGCCGCCGTAATTCTCAAGATGATCAGCATCGATGTTGGTGATGATCGCGACCAGTGGATTCAACCGCAGGAAGCTGCCGTCGCTTTCGTCGGCTTCGGCCACCAGCCAGTCACCACTGCCCAGCCGTGCATTGGCGCCAGCGGCGAGTAACTGGCCGCCGATCACGAAGGTCGGATCCAGGCCGCCTTCGCCCAGCACGCTGGCCAGCAGTGAAGTGGTCGTCGTCTTCCCATGCGTGCCCGCGACGGCGATGCCGCGGCGGAAGCGCATCAACTCGGCCAGCATCTCCGCGCGGGGGACGATCGGAATGCCCTGTGCGCGCGCTTCGGCGAGCTCGGGATTGTCGCGCTTGATGGCGCTGGAGACGACGATGCAATCAGCACCCATGACATTCGCCGCGACATGGCCGCGATTGATTGTCGCGCCTAGATCAGTGAGCCGCCGCGTGGTGGCATTGTCGACATTGTCCGAGCCCGACACCTGGTAGCCCAGCGTGCAAAGCACTTCGGCGATGCCGCTCATGCCGACGCCACCGATGCCGACGAAATGCACGCGCGCAGCGGCACCGTTGATGCCAGCACGTGCCACATCCGCCTGCGGTAGATCACGTGTCGCCAGCAGCCTGCGCATGGCACTCATGCGGCCTCCCGCTGGTGCGACGCGGCCGTGGCGATCTGGATGACGATGTCGGCAACGTGCTGCGCAGCATCGGGCCTGGCCAGCGCACGGGCTGACTCGGCCATCGCCAGGCGGCGTGCGGGATCGGCAACCAACGCGGCCAGGATCGTGCGCAGTTCCACCGCCAGATTTGTGCTTTGCGGCAGCAGCAACGCCGCGCCATGTTCGACCAGGTACTCGGCGTTCCGCGTCTGATGGTCATCGACCGCTTGCGGGAAAGGCACCAGTACGCTGCCGACACCCGCCGCGCACAATTCCGCCAGCGTCAACGCACCCGCACGGCAAACGACCAGATCAGCCCATGCGTAGGCAGCCGCCATGTCTGCGATGAACGGCTCGATCGATGCGCTGACGTTCGCCTCGGCATAGGCCTGCTCCGCATCCTCGCGCAGTTTCTCACCGCACTGGTGCCGCACGTCGACCGCATTTTGCAACCCACTCAATGCCTGGGGAACGGCGGCATTCAACGCGCGCGCACCCTGGCTGCCACCAAGCACCAGTAGGCGCAGTGCACCGCTGCGCTGCAAAAACCGTTGCTGGGGTTTCGGCAATTCGGCGATTTCCCTGCGCACCGGGTTACCGACGAACTCTTCATCGATATGTTTGAACGTCTGCGGGAAACCAGTCAGGACGCGTTGGGCGAATCGTGCGAGCACGCGATTGGTGATGCCAGGTGCGCGATTCTGCTCATGCACGATCAAGGGCGTGCCGCGCATTCGCGCCGCGATCCCTCCAGGACCTGCGGCATAGCCGCCGAAGCTCACCACGGCTCGCGGATTGCTGACCTTCAAAATACTTGTTGCCGCGCGAATCGCTGCCAGTACCCGCAGCGGCGCCGTCAATAGCGCACCCATTCCTTTCCCGCGCAAGCCCTTCACCGCAATGGTGTCGATGGTGATTCCGCGCGCCGGCACAAGCCGCGTTTCCATGCCGCCATCGGCGCCCAGCCAACGCACGTTGACTCCGCGGGAATGCAACGCAGCAGCCACGGCCAGCCCGGGGAAAATATGCCCGCCGGTCCCCCCGGCAAGGATCATGACCGGCGCATCGGCAAGCACGGTGCGAACGCTCATGTGCGCACCCTGAAGTTGCGCAGCGCAGGCCACTGCGATGCGTTCGAAGCGTTGACGCGCACTGGTGCAGGCTCATTGCGGCGCGAACGGTTCCCCGCACGCGCCGAGACGTCAGCCGGCATCGGCTGCGCGGTCGATGGCGTGTTGCCGGACGTCGGTTGCATCGCATCCCCGCGCAATTTCGCAACCTGCCGCTCGGCGCGATCCAGCTCATACGACACGCGCAACAGCAAACCAAGCGCCGCGCAGGTCATCAGCACGCTGGAGCCGCCGGATGAAATCAGCGGCAGCGTCAACCCCTTTGTTGGTAGGACGCCAAGGTTGACGCCGATCGAGACTAGACTCTGCAGGCTCATCCACAGCGCGATGCCGAAGGCGCAGTAGCCGGCGAAATGGCGACGCATTTCCACGCAGCGCAAGCCGATCCAGAACGCGCGTCCCGCCAGCACCGCGTACATGGCGATCACCAGGCACACGCCAACAAAGCCCAGCTCCTCTGCGATCACCGCGAGGATGAAATCGGTATGCGCTTCGGGCAGGTACGCAAGCTTCTGCACCGATGCGCCCAGACCCACGCCAAACCATTCGCCGCGACCGACCGCCATCAATGCATTCGTCAATTGATAGCCGCTGTTGAACGGATCAGCCCACGGATCCATGAAGGACGTGAATCGACGCACGCGATAGGGTTCGGCGATGGCGATCGCTGAAAACGCGAGCAGAAGCCCCAACACCGGGCCGAACATCCGCGGCATGTTGACGCCGCCCAATACCAGCATTCCGGCAGTGATCGCCAGTATCAATGAGGAAGATCCGAAGTCCGGCTGCAACAACAGCAGTGCCACGAGACCAATGGCGACGCCGAGTGGCTTGAGCATCGCCTTCCATGTGGCCGTGACTTCTTCGCTGAAGCGCTTGAGGTAGCTGGCCAGCCAGATGATGTAGAGCAGCTTCACCGCTTCCACTGCCTGGAAGTTGGCGATGCCCAGGTTCAACCATCGGCGCGCGCCATTGATCCTGTGCCCGGCGCCGGGCACGAACACCAGCAGCAGGAGCATGAAACACGCAATCAACAACAGTTGGCCGCGATTCTCGATGGTCTTGAGCTCGGTGCGCATCAACCACAGTGCAATCACGATGCCGATAGCCAGGAACAGCACATGCCGCGTCAGGAAATAGAACGGGCCGACATGCATGCCCTCGCCGATGGCGATGGAGCTGGACGCGACCATCACCACGCCGAAGCTCGCCAGTGCAATCGAAACACCGAGCAGCCAAGGATCGAAGTGGCCGCGGATGGCATCCAGTCGAGTGGCCTGGCGCGGTGTGCTGGAAGTGGCGAAGTCGTTCATCAGCGCACCTTCAACGTCGCCAGGCCGACCAGTACCAGCACCACTGAGATGATCCAGAAGCGCACGATCACGCGCGGCTCGGGCCAGCCTTTCAACTCGAAGTGATGATGGATCGGCGCCATGCGGAACACGCGCTTGCCGGTGAGCTTGAACGAGCCGACCTGGATGATCACGGATAGGGTTTCGACCACGAACACGCCGCCCATGATCACCAGCACCAGTTCCTGGCGCACGATCACCGCAATGGTGCCGAGCACGGCTCCCAACGAGAGCGCGCCGATGTCGCCCATGAACACCATCGCCGGATACGTGTTGAACCACAGGAACCCAAGCCCGGCACCCGCGATGGCCGCGCAGATGATCACCAGCTCACCAGCCCCGGGAACCTGCGGGATCTGCAGGTAAGTCGAGAACACCACATTTCCCGATGCATACGCGAACACGCCCAGCGCGCACGCGACCAGGACGGTCGGCATGATGGCCAGGCCATCGAGGCCATCGGTAAGATTGACGGCATTCGAGAAGCCGACGATCCACAGATAGACGATGGCGACGAAGCTGATGCTGACCAGTGGCAAAGCCACGGCCTTGAAGAATGGAATGTAGAAGGTCGTCGCCGCAGGTACGTCGGCCGTGTAGTACAGGAACAGGCCCGCGGCAAGACCTAGCAGCGATTGCAGCAGGTATTTCCAGCGCGACTTCATGCCATTGGGGTCGCGCTTGACGATCTTCAGCCAGTCGTCGTACCAACCGATCGCGCCAAAGGTGACCATCACTCCCAGCACGAGCCACACATACTTGTTGCGCAGGTCGCCCCACAACAACACCGACGCCAGCACCGTGACCAGGATCAACGCGCCACCCATGGTCGGCGTGCCAGCCTTGACGATATGTGTCTGCGGGCCATCGCTGCGGATCGGCTGGCCACCTTTGAACAGTGCCAGCTTGCGGATGACCGCCGGGCCCCACCACAACGACAATGCCAGCGCGGTCAATGCGCTGAGGATGCCGCGGAATGTGAGATAGGCGAACAGGCCAAAATGCGCCTGCAGTTGTTCGAGCCAACGGGTGAGCTCAAGCAGCATGCTTCGCTTCTCCCACGCCATCCAGCAGCGCCTGCACGACTTTGTCCATGGCGCTGCCGCGCGAGCCTTTCACCAGCACGCGCACCCCTGGATGCAGATCAGCGCGCAATGCGTCGGCAAGCGCTTGATGTGTTTCGAAGTGGTGCGCATGCGCGCCAAAGGCTTGGGCAGCAGCAGCACTCAGGGGTCCAAGCGCGAACAGTCGCGTGATGCCTGCGCTTTTTGCACGACGGCCGGCTTCGGCATGTAGCGCCAATGCATCGTCGCCGAGTTCGCGCATGTCACCCACAACCAGCCAGTTGTCGCCAACGCCAGCGACCAGCGTGTCGATGGCGGCGTAGAGCGAACCCGGATTGGCGTTGTAGCTGTCGTCGATCAGTGTCGCGCCGCCGGCCAGACGATGCGTCACAAGGCGTCCTGCGACTGGACGTGCTGCGCCCAGGCCGTCGCGAATTGCCTGGAGTGATGCACCCGCGCCCAGTGCGACCGACGCGGCAGCGAGCGCGTTGAGCACGTTGTGGCGCCCCGGCAGACCCAGCAGGATCTCGACCTCACCCTGCGGCGAGACCAGCACGAAGCGCGTGTCTTCCGCGCTCATCACGATGTCGCGGGCGGTGACGTCCGCGGTTGCGTCGAGCCCGAAACGGATGATCTGGTGCCCATGTGCGCGTTCAGCGAAATACGGAGCGAATGCATCGTCCGCATTGATCACCGCCACCCCACCGCTGGGCAACGCATCGTAGATAGCCGCCTTGGTATCGGCGACCCCCAGCAAGGTCCCCATGCGTTCCAGGTGCGCGGGGGCGATGTTGTTCACGAGCGCCACGTCGGGTCGCACGATCGCAGTCAGATAGGCGATATCACCCGGCTTGCCTGCGCCCATTTCGTAGATCGCAAAAGCGGCATCTTCCGGCGCATCGAGCACTGCCAGCGGCAGTCCGATTTCGTTGTTGCGGTTGCCTGGGTTGGCGTGGACGACCTGCCCTGTCACGTCAGCGACCTGCTGCAGGATCGACAGCAGCAGCGTCTTGACGCTGGTCTTGCCATTGCTGCCGGTGATGGCAACGACCTTGCCGTGTCGCGTGTGTTGCATGGCGGCCGCAAATGCCGCGAGGGCGTGCTCGGAGTCGGCGACGATGACCTGAGGTACGAGACAGTCGGCCGCATGCGTCGCCAGCACTGCGCGCGCACCGGCATCGACGGCTTCGCCAATGTGGGCATGGCCATCGAAACGCTCACCTTTCAGCGCGACGAAAAGTGCAGCGCGACCGTCGCTTGCATCCAGGGTGCGCGTATCGGTGGCGATCGCATCGATCAGTACGTCGTCGCCATGCAGGCGGCCGCCGGTCCATTGCGCGATGCGGCTGAGCGGCACCGGCTTCATGCGCAGTCCCTGCTTGCCGAACGTGCCAGCGCCGCACGTGCAACGCTGGCGTCATCGAATGGATGACGAATGCCAAGAACTTCCTGATAGGACTCATGGCCCTTGCCCGCAATCAACACGATGTCGCCAGGACCTGCCTCGCCAATCGCGCCGGAGATGGCGGCAGCGCGGTCGCGCTGGGCGAGCACGGCTTGCGGTTGCGCAAAGCCGGCCATGATGTCGGCGACGATCGCGTCGCCATCCTCGCCGCGTGGGTTGTCATCGGTGACGATGACGACGTCGGCGTTGCATTCAGCGATCTGCGCCATCTGTGCGCGCTTTCCGCGATCGCGTTCGCCGCCGCAACCAAAAACGCACACCACCCGGCCATGCGCGTGGTCGCGCAACGAGATGAGTGCCTGTTCGAGCGCATCGGGCGTATGCGCGTAGTCGACGACGACCAGCGGATGGCCATCGCTGCCGCCAAGTCGATTCATGCGTCCCTCGATCGGCTGCAGTTGCGCCAACGTCGATGCAATTACGGTCGACGCATCACCGAGCGCATGCAGGATCCCCGCGACCGCCAACAAATTGTCGACATTGAACCGGCCCAGCAGCGGCGACTGCACCAGGAATCGCGTGTCGCCAATCAGCAGGTCGAAGGTGATGCCATTGGCACCCAGCATGATGTTGTCGGCACGCACGTCAGCCTGCGCACCGCGTGAACTCAGGCCGACGCAATGCGTGGTTGACGGAACGGCGGCACACAATTCTCGGCCGAAGGCGTCGTCGATGTTCACCACTGCGGCGCGCAGTCCGGGCCACGCCAACAACCGCGCCTTGGCCGCGCCGTAGGCCTGCATGTCGCCGTGATAATCCAGATGGTCGCGGGTGAGGTTGGTGAACACCGCTACATCGAAATGCACGCCGTCCACGCGCCCCTGGTCGAGGGCGTGCGAGCTGACTTCCATTGCGACCGCCTGAGCTCCGGCGTCGTGCAATTCAGCCAGCAGCGCATGCAACTGCAGCACCAGCGGCGTGG
>JBBSUF010000038.1:0-16942 GCA_038235185.1 Lysobacterales bacterium | reverse complement strand
TCGACGCGCTCTGCCTCGACGCGCTCTGCCTCGACGCGCTCTGCCTCGACGCGCTCTGCCTCGACGCGCTCTGCCTCCGTGCCGTCGGCTTCAACGTGTCCAGCCAAGAATGCAGCCTCTGCAACCTCAGGCTGTACATCCTCGACAATATGGGTCGGTGCTTGTTGCTCATGAGCCAAACGATCCTGCTCGGCGTATTCGGCTTCCAGCCGCGCGTATTCAAGCCGATCTTCCTCGTCGCGCCGTGTGATTTCTGCGCGCTCTGCCTCGACGCGTTCTGCCTCGACGCGTTCTGCCTCGACGCGTTCTGCCTCGGCCGGCTCGTGGTATCCAGTGAGGTCCACTGGAGTGAGCTCGGGCAGTTCAGAATCCAACCCTACCTGTGCGACTTCGGGCGCACCTGCTTCCGGCAGGCTGTCGCGCAGGGCGATGAACATCGCCGTCAATGCGGTGTAGCGCGGCACGCGCGGGGATGGCGCATGCAGTGCGCTGACGGTTTCGCGCGCCGCCGACACCAGTTGCGTCAGCGCATCCACGCCTTCCGGCGCGGCCTGAGAACGGGCCACCAGCAGGCGCTTGACATAGGCCTCGGCGGGCGTCATCGCATCCGTGATCGACGGCACTTCCGTCATCGCAAACGCGCCGTTCATGGTGTGGATGGCACGCAAGAGGATGTCGTCGGCAACCGCAGGTGCGGCGCGTGCGTCGGCGATCCAACGCTCGACCGTCAGCAGGTGCCCGCCGATTTCGGCGTCGAGAATTTCCAACAGGACCGAGTCGACCGAGGCGGGAATTCCATGCTCGGCCGGGATGTCCACCGACACTTCGCTGGAGCCTGCCAGGACATCTGTCTCGACGTGCTTGGACACGGGCGCGGTGTAACTGATTTCTTCGCCAGCGGCGATGCGATCAGCCACCATTTGGATGCCATCCAGATCGGCATGGATGACCCCTTCGCCACGCAATGCCGCATGCAGTTGTGGGAGCGTGACAAAGACCTGATCAACCATGTCCAGCACGGCTGGACTGGCGGGACGCGAGCCGTCAAGCACGCGATTGAGCATGCTTTCGATCTTCCAGCTGAACTCGCCCAGTGTCCTGGCACCAACCAGCCGACCACTCCCTTTCAAGGTGTGGAATACGCGCCGAATCGGGCGTAGGCGCTCAGTGTCATCGGGTGCCAAGCGCCATGGCGGAAGCAGCTGTCCGAGATTGGCAATTTCTTCTTCGAATTCCTCCAGGAAGACTTCGCGAATCTCGTCGTCGATCTCGTCGCCAGTGGCTTCAAAGCCACCACCGCCGGCGCCAACTGGTGCAGGTGTTGATGGTTGCATGGCAGCGACCGGCATGGACTCAATCGCTTCTGGCGACGCCATTGAAGGCAGCGCCAAGCTATCGAACGATGCGTCCTCAACCGATGCAGTGTCATTTGACAAGGCGTCGTCTGGTGCTTCAATCGGTAGCGCCAGGTCTGCAGCCAAGTCATCGGCGTAGGCAACGGGAGCAGGCACCGAATCCGCGTCAGGAAGCGGCCAATACCCCAATGTTTCCAGACTGCTGCGGGCAATGTCCAGGATGCTGTTGCGATTGGGACGCTGCTCCCGCAACGCTTCCAGGAAATACTCAAGGCTTGCCAACGCATCAGCCAGCGTATCCAGTTGACGACCATTGGGAACGCGATGGCGACCGATCAGTTCGCGCTCGGCATACAGGCGCACGCCAATGACATAGTCGGCGGGCACTGTCAGTTCGAGCATGTGCAGTGCGCCGGCGACTTCCTGCAGCAGACGCGGGACTTCGGCCAGCTGTGCGTGATCCCAGCTGGTTTCAACGAATGCGACGAACGCCTGGCGCGCGTCTGCGAAATTGGCGATCGCCTCGCGCACGACGACTTCGAGCACCTTGCGCGATTCGCTGGCCAGCATGCTCTCGTCGGCGCCGGCATCCGGCCCACCAAGGTGCGCGACCTGCTCGTCGAGTGATGCGTCGACGTACAGCAACGCACCTGCGATATCCAGCAGCGCACCTTCGTCGGCCGGACGCTCGCCATGCACGATGGCGCGCATGGCATCACGCTGGTTCTGGACGACCGTGCGGGCCACTCCCAGGCCCAGCATGCCCAAGGTATCGGCGATGCGGCCGAGTGCTTCGACCTGCGGCTGCAGGCTGGCAAGATCGGTCTGGCCACTGCGTAATTGCAGGTCCAGGACGTCCTTGACGCGCAGCAGGTCTTCCTTGATCGCCGCGGATACCGTGTCCAGCAGCGCCCGGTTATGTCCAGTAAGGCTGCCGCGCGCGTGCTCGAGTTCCGAAGCGCTTGGGGCCTGCGCGTTGAGATCAAAGGTGTCGCGAAGATCCTGCAAGCCCGCATGCGTGCCATTGCTGTTGGCGACGTGATACAGCAGTTGGCGGGTAGGTTCGAGCGCGGCATCGGCGCGTGGCTGGTCGAACCCATTGTCCTCGAACAAGCGGCGGGTTTCGCGCTCGACGCTGGCGAATGCCTGGCGCAGTGCCGGCGTCGCGCCCAATGCGCCTTCACCAAGTGCGTCGGCGACGGTCGCCGCCACCCACAGCATGCGGCGATCGGCGGGTTCGGCGGTCTGCGACAACAGGCCATCCAATGCACTGACAAGCTTGCTGATGTCCGCGGGCTGGCCATCCTGCGGCCACTGCCCAAGCGCATCGCGCAATTGGGAGAGTAGTGGTGTCGCGGAGTGCATCCGCTGCGCACGCGGATCATGCGAATGATCGGGCGTCAATGAATTGAAGGTTGCCGGCACCGGGCGTTGCAGGTCCGGCGCAAACAAAACGCTTTCACTCAATCCGATTTCACCGCGGACCGCACGCAGCTCATTGAGCAGCGGCAGCAGCACGATGGGAATGTCCTTGTGCCCGCCCTGCAAGCGCTCCAGGTAATCCGGCAGCAACACCACGCCGCGCATCAACGTGGCGCAGGCTTCATCCCGGTTCAATGCCTCCCCACTTGCCGCCTGACCACTCAGCAACGCCTGCGCGAGCAGTTCCATTTCCTCGGCGACCATCGCCGGGGCGTACAGCTCGACCATGCGCAGCGTGCCCTGCACCTGATGCAGGTAGCTGGCGCAGAAACGCATGCGGCTGGTGTCGCTGGGATTCTCCGCAAACGCCTCGATTTCGATGCGCGCCTGCCGCAGGGTTTCGTCCAGCTCCGGCTTGATCCAGCCCAGCGTTGAATAGTCCATCGCGTCGCGCAAGGCGCTCATCGCATGACTCCGGGCAATGCGAAGGCGTCGCCATCGGCGAATGCGCCAATGGCGGGCGTGCCTTGAACGAACCCGCCTCGAACGGGCCGGCATGGAACGGACATGTTCATCCTGTCGGGCACTCTTTGGTTAGCCCTGCAGCTCAGGCCGGCAACTTGAAATCGGCGACCGAACGACGCAGGTCTGCGGCAAGCTGGGCCAGGTTGCCAATCGACTCGGCCGTCTGGTTTGCACCTTGTGTCGTCTGCGAAGTGATCTGCTGAATCGTGTGCATCGCCTGCGTGATGTTGGCCGCGGCACCTGACTGCTGCTGCGATGCTGCAGAGATGCCCTGAATCAACCCGGACAAGTCGGACGACACTTTTTCGATCTCGCCCAGTGCGGTACCCGCGTCCTCGGCGAGCCGTGCACCGGCGACCACCTCGGACGTCGTCTGCTCCATCGAGCTAACGGCTTCGTTGGTATCGGACTGAATCGTCTGCACCAACGTTTCGATGCGCTTGGTCGCATTGGATGCCCGTTCTGCCAGTCGCTGCACCTCATCGGCCACCACCGCGAACCCGCGGCCTGCTTCGCCGGCGGATGCGGCTTGAATCGCGGCGTTCAGCGCCAGGATGTTCGTTTGTTCCGAGATGTCGTTGATCAGCTCGACGATGGAACCAATCTCCTGCGACGACTCACCCAGGCGCTTGATGCGCTTGGATGTTTCCTGGATCTGGTCACGGATGTTGTCCATGCCCTGGATGGTTTGACGCACGACACCGGCACCACTGGTGGCGATCTGCACCGAGCGCTGCGCCACTTCCGCGGACTCCGCGGAGTTCTTTGACACCTGGTTGATGCTGGCCGCCATTTCGCTGATGCGGTCGGAAGCCGAAGAAATTTCCTGCGCCTGGTGTTCGGCGGCTTCGGCCAGGTGCATGGCAGTTGCCTGCGTTTCCTGCGCCGACGATGCCACCTGTACCGAGGTGTCGTTGATCGTCGTCACCAGGCTGCGAAGCTGTTCGACGGCGAAGTTGATCGAGTCGGCGATCGCACCTGTCATGTCCTCGGTGACCGTCGCCTTGACCGTGAGGTCGCCTTCGGCGAGCGAACCCATTTCGTCCAGCAGACGCATGATGGCCTCCTGGTTACGATTGTTGAGTTCCATCGTGGTCTGGTACCGCTTGCGTTGCGCGCTGCTCAAGCTGAAGAGCAGGCCGCCGATCGAGGCCAGCGCGATGAGGCCGGAAATGATGCTGATCCAGATGTTGCCGAGCAGGCTGGTGTCGCGCAACGAGCCGAAGGCAGTGAACGCGCGAAACAGGTCTTCGCTGTCGCCAAGCAGCTTGTCCGAGCCGGTCGCCAGGCTTGCCGCCGCTTTCTGGGCGCGGAACAAGTCCTGCGAACTGCCTAGGATCGCATCGAGATCCTTCTTCATCTCGCCCCATTGCGCGCTGGCCTGATTCAGTGATCCGGCGGCTGCGGCCGAGGTGATCTTCTGTGCTTCGCCTGCGCCACCGTTATGGAAACCGTTGAGCACCTGGGTGAACACGCCTGCGTCGCGCGCGAGCTTGTCGCCCGACATGGAGGCGCCAGCGCCTCCGGCCTGGATTTCAGTGACGCTGCGGGCCATGGTCGCGGCCAGGATGCCTTCACGGACCGCCAGATAGACCTGCGAAGAAGGAGCGCCACTGGCCAGCATGCCGCGCACTACTTCGTCCAGCTGCGCTTGCAATTGCGGTACGCGCTGGACGAATCGGTCGGCATTGCCGGCAAGCCCGAGCACGGCTTTTTCGGAGGTGGTCACCTGGTCGGCGCTTTTGGCCAGCGGTGCCCAGGTCTGGGTCACGGTATCGATTGGTCCGGACACGCCCGTGGCTTGACCAAAGCGATCATTGAGTTGTTTGACATCCTGGTCGATCTGGGCACGCGTCGTCTTGAAGGCCGTGAATGCTTCGGGCTTGCCGCCGACCGCTTCACGGCCCTGGTTGGCGAGCTTCTGCGAGTTCACCTGCAGGTTCGAAGCAGACGAACTGGCGCCGCCAAGGCGCGCGGCCTTATATGTGGCGTAGCCAGTGTTGGCGGCGAAGACAATCACCGACCCTGCCAGCAGCAGCAGCCAGAAGTTGGTGCCCATATTGCGAGCCTTGCCGCCCGCGGTGTCCATTACAGTGCTCATGGTTCGACCTCGACCTTCTGTTTGCTGTGCGGCTCAGGCCGCGGCTTGTCTGAACTCAGGCGTGCGGGATAGACGCTCGAGGCTGAAAATCCCCCACGAATCGTCGGCCAGGCGGTAGGCCCGGTCGATGAAATGGGTATAACGACCTTGCGCCAGCGGGCTTTCCGCCAGCGTTTCGGGTGTTTGCTGCTGCGACTCGTTGAAGCTGCGCTGGCCGAACAGTTCGTCGATCGTGACCGCGACGTCGCCGCCGGGCTGGCGCACGATCAGCACGCGCTGGCTTTCATGCAGCACGGTGCGCTCGCCTTCCAGGAACTGCTTGAGGTCGACGATCGGCAGCAGGTTACCGCGAATGTTGGCGACGCCCAGCAGCCACGGCTGCGACCCGGGCACCGGCGTCACCTGCGGCATCGACATGATTTCGACCACTTCATCAAAACCCGAGGCCAGCCGCTTGTCACCGATGCGGTAACCCACGCCGCGCCACAATCCGGGCGCGTCAAGCTGCTCCGGCAAACCGACAACGTGCGCCAGGCTGCGGCGTTCGTAGTCGTCCAGGATCTCAAACGGCGGAAGTTTGGGCGAGGCGGGCGCATGGAACACGACGGCCCTGCGCGCTCCACTGGTGTCCCCAGGGCTCGCCATATCGACTACGGCGGCGTCGGTAACCGCCACCTCGTTCACGGGGATCGCCACGGAATCTTCAGCCCGCAACTCCGCCACGGGCGCTGCTGCGTGCTTGGCTTTGGCCTGCAGTTTCGATGGGCGCGGTGTGCGTTTGGACATCGTCAGGCGCCCAGCAACTCGTTGATGCGACTGATCAAGGCGCCCTCATCCGGCGGCTTGACGATGTAATCCTTGGCGCCCTGGCGCATGCCCCAGGCGCGGTCGGTTTCCATGGCCTTGGTGCTGACGATCATCACCGGGATGGCGCTGGTCGCGGCGTCGCGCGACAACGCGCGTGTTGCCTGGAAGCCGTTCATGCCTGGCAGCACGATATCCATCAGCACAAGGTCCGGCAATTCGCGCTTGCAGACCTCAATGCCGTCCTCGCCGCTACCGGAAGCGAGCACCTGATGCCCGTTGCGCTCAAGCAACTGGGTCAGGACCGCGGTATCGGTCGGCGAATCTTCGATCAACAGGATGCGTGCCATGGAGGCCCCGGAAGTCAGGCGGTGACGTGTTTACGGATCGCGTCGAGGAGCTCATCGCGCGTGAATGGCTTGGTGACGTACTGCTCGGAGCCGACGATGCGCCCGCGGGCCTTGTCGAACAGCCCGTCCTTGGACGACAGCATGATCACGGGCGTGGACTTGAACAGCTGGTTGTTCTTGATCAGCGCGCAGGTCTGGTAGCCATCCAGGCGAGGCATCATGATGTCGACGAAGATGATCTGCGGCTGCTGGTCGGCGATCTTGGCCAGCGCCTCGAAGCCGTCGGTGGCGGTGACCACGTCCGCGCCTTCACGTTTGAGCAGGGTTTCGGCGGTGCGGCGGATGGTCTTCGAATCGTCGATGACCATCACACGGAGCCCGTCAAGGCTGCCGGTGTGGGTTTCGTCTTGCGCCATATGAACTCCCCTTTTTGCGCGATGCTCGTGATTGCCGGCTTCGCTCTCGCAGTCCTGTATCCCAGTCTGTGGCGACAGTGTCAAGTTTCTTGTGGTGTCGCCGCCATTCCAGCCGAATTCTCGCAAACCGGCGTCTGTTTCGCCCCTGCTACCATGCGTCGCAATCTGCCGTGGATCGCCACATGTCGCTGCAAATCGTCACCGTGATGGATCCGATCGCGTCCTTGAACATCGCCAAGGATTCGACCTTCGCGATGCTGCTGGAGGCCCAGAAGCGCGGTCACCGCTTGTTTTACGTGGTCCCTGGCGGCTTGTCCGTCCGTGGGGGAGTTGCCTGCGCAAACATCGCGCCACTGACTGTCCGCGACGACCCTTCAGACTGGTATGAACTGGGGCAGCCGTCACCGACTGCGCTGGATTCGACGCATGTCGTGCTGATGCGCAGCGATCCTCCGGTCGATCCTGACTACGTGCACGACACACAGATCCTGAGCCTGGCCCAACGCGCCGGCGCGCTGGTGGTCAACGATCCGCGCGGCCTGCGCGACATGAACGAAAAGCTGGCGGCGCTGGAGTTTCCCCAATGCTGTCCCCCAACGCTGGTCAGCCGGGATGCGCGGGGACTCAAGGACTTCATTGCCGAGCACGGCGACGTGGTGCTCAAGCCGCTGGACGGCATGGGCGGCCGCTCGATCTTCCGCGCCCGCCACGGCGATGCCAACGTCAACGTCATCCTCGAAACATTGACCGGCAACGGCCATCACCTGGCGATGGCGCAGCGGTATGTCCCCGAGATCGTGGCTGGCGATAAACGCATCCTGCTGGTCGATGGCGAACCGGTGCCCTACTGCTTGGCGCGCATTCCCCAAGGCGACGAGTTCCGCGGCAACCTTGCTGCGGGTGGACGCGGCGAAGGCCGTCCGCTCACCGATCGCGACCGTTGGATCGCGCACCAGGTGGGGCCGGAAATGAAGCGACGCGGCATGCTGTTTGTCGGCCTGGACGTGATCGGCGACTACCTGACCGAAGTCAATGTCACCAGCCCGACCTGCATCCGCGAGCTGGATGCACAGTTTGGGCTGAACATCGCCGGCATGCTGTTCGACTGCATCGAGGCACGGCTGGACCAGGCGAAGCTCGAACAGGCGCGGACCGCGACGCATTGATGTCTGCCGTCGCGACGCGCTCACCCATTGGAGAAAAGGAACGCCTCAGCGCGACGTTCGTGCTGTCGTTGCTGCTGCACGGCTTGCTCCTGCTGGGCTTTGGGTTTGCATTGAAGGGTGCCGCGCCGGTGGTACCGACGCTGGATGTCATCCTCACCGGGACCTCGACTGCGCTGACGCCAAAACAAGCCGATTTCCTCGCACAAGCCAACAACCAGGGAGGCGGCACAAGCGACAGGGCCACTCGCCCGACCGATACGCAAAGCGGCCTCCTGCCAAAACCCGATGAGGGCATTGCACCGCGGGAATTACGCGCCCAATCGCCTGCCCCGACACCACCGCCGCAGATGCGCGTGATCAGCAGCATCCGCGGGGATGCGCAGGCGCCGCAGGCACTGGCGGCGTCCCAGGCCGATCCAACGCTCTTGCCACAGGGTGCGTTGAAGGTCGAGCACGACATGGAAATGGCGCGGCTTGCAGCGGAAATCCACTTGCGTTCGCAACGCTATGCCAAGCGTCCGTCGCGCAAGTTCGTGTCGGCAAGCACGCGCGAATATGCGTGGGCGACTTATCTGCGTGCATGGGTGGATCGCGCCGAACGCGTGGGTAACCTCAACTACCCCGATCAAGCGCGTCGGCGCAGGCTGTCAGGTGTGGTAGTGATCAACGTCGGCATCCGTCGCAATGGATCGGTGGAGCGTGTGGATGTAGTGCAATCCAGCGGAATCCCCCTGCTCGACGCGGCTGCGCTGCGCATCGCCAAACTTGCCGAACCGTATCCACCGCTGCCGAAAACCGTCGAGGATCCCGACATCCTCAACGTCGTGCGTACCTGGCGATTCATGTCAGGCGGAACGCTGGTCGATCAGTAAGCAGCTGGCGTCCGTATGCATGCGTGCGCATGCCGCTGCATCACCAGGCTCCGGCAATTGCAGTGAGCTCGGCTTAAGACTTGTTGCGCAATGCGTGCTGTTGCACCAGCGTGAGCGCGACATTGTTTCGCAGGTACGCCGGCGCGATAAATTCGGGCCCCATGGCCTGTCCTTGGGAAAACGCGATCGCCGCCAGGCGGGCGACATCGGCTGCGTGCGGCAGTGCGGTCGAATCGACTGACACCAGTTGCGATTGCAGATGCCTCTGCAACGCGTTGTCGGCGGCAGCGAATCCGGTCCCCACGCCATGCCAATGGCCATCAATCACGATGGCGGCATCGGGCTTGACGACGCACTCGTCGCTCAATGCCGTCAAGCCGGAGTCGTCACGAATGAATGACCCCAGGTAGATTTCACCCATGCGTGCATCGATTGCAGCGAGGATGCGGGTCGCCTCACTCCCTTGCAACGACAACGAAGGAAGCGAAGCGGCAAGTGCGGCCAGCGTCGACACCGGCACGACCGGCAGGTCCAGCGCCAGCGCGATCCCCTGTGCAATGGCAATGGCCAGGCGCACGCCCGTGAACGCGCCAGGGCCTCGCCCGACCGCGATCACATCGAGTTGTGTCCTGGCGATCCCGGCTTCGACCAGTAGCTGCGCGGCCCACGGCAGCGCCAGCTCCGCGTGGCGACGCGGGGCGATTTCGAAACGTTCGCGCACATCGCCATCAATCCACAGCGCGACGGAACAGGCTTCGGTCGCGGTTTCGAAAGCAAGCAGCTTCATGACGCACCGGTCGCAGGGGTTGGCTGCGATTCTGCCGCAAAGAACGCCTGCACATCGCCGATGTCGCGGGTGCGCGGCAGTGGCGGCAGGGAATTCAGGAAAATGCTGCCGTAACTCTTTCCCAGCAATCGCGGATCGCACAGGACCAGCACGCCGCGGTCGGTCTCGCTGCGGATCAGGCGGCCGGCACCCTGCTTGAGCGCGATCACCGCCTGCGGCAATTGTTCATCGACAAATGGATTGCCGCCGGCGCGGCGCACCGCGTCCAGGCGGGCCTCGAAGACCGGGTCGTCTGGCGCGGCGAATGGCAGCTTGTCGATCACCACGACGCTCAATGCCGCGCCCGCGACATCGACACCTTCGCGAAAACTCGCCGATCCAAGCAGCACCCCGTTTCCCGATTCGCGAAAGCGCTGCAGCAACACATGGCGCGGCGCATCCCCTTGCACGTAGAGCGGCCACGGTCCACCGCGCAAGGCATCAGCGGCCTCACGCAACGCGCGATGCGAGGCGAACAGCACGAACGCGCGCCCGCCAGAAGCGTGCAGCACCGGCAACAATGCGTCGATCAGTGCGGTGTTGTATCCGCGAGCCATGGGTTCGGGTAACGAGGGCGGCAGGTAACACAGCGCCTGCTTGTTCCAGTCGAACGGACTGGGTTGCAGCAACGTGGTCGGTGCATCCAGGCCCAATCGCGTCGCGATGTGGTTGAAGTCACCCGATACAGCGAGCGTTGCCGAGGTAAAGACCCATGCAGCATGCGATTGTTCGCGATGCGTGCGCAGCGGACCGGAGACATCCAGCGGCGTGCGCTGCAGGCGGAAGCCGCGTGGGGAAAGTTCATACCAGCGCACGTCGTCGTCGAACGTGTCGATGTCGGCATCGAATTCGTCATCGAGCCGCCCTCGCGACAACCAGCGCTGCAGCCGTGTCGCGAACTCCTGTGCGCGCGCATGACAGCCATCCAGGCCCGGTGATGCTTCCCGCAGGGCGACCAGGCTTTCCGTGAATTCCGCCAAGGCCAGTGCAAGCGCTTCCAGGGAGTCACGTACCGGCAATTCGTGCAGTGCGCGCTGCCGGGTCCCGCGAGAAGGCAACGTTTCCATCGTCGAGCGCAAAGCGCGGGTGGCATGTTCAAGCTGTTGCGAAGGCCGCTGCACCACCGACAACGCCGCTGGCACGTCCTTGCAGTCTTTCAGCGCATCGCGCGCCAATTCCACGAGGGGTCGCGCGCCAAGGCCTTCCCCAAAAAACTGCGCGGCCAGTTCCGGCAACTGATGCGCCTCATCGACGATGAATACCTGTGCGCCCGGAAGGATTTCGCCAAAGCCCTCCTGCTTCAGCGCCAGGTCGGCCAGCAGCAGATGGTGGTTGACGACCACCAGATCCGCCGACTGCGCGCGCTGGCGCGCCTGCACCACGAAGCAATCCCCCCAGAACGGGCATTCGCTGCCCAGGCAATTCTCCGCGGTGCTGGTCACCATCGGCAGCAGCGGGGAATCTTCGGGCAAGGCATCCAGTTCGGACAGGTCGCCCATGCGCGTGCGACCGCTCCAGGCGACGATGCGCTGGAGCATTGATTCAAGAGCTGGCGAAACCTGCTCGCGATTCCCGAACATCCCTTTGACAAGCTGCGGCTCGCCCTTGCTTTGCTCCAGGCGATAGCGGCACAGGTAATTCGCCCGACCTTTCAGTAATGCCGTCGACAACCCGATGCCGAGCGCCTCGCGCACGCGTGGCAGGTCGCGGTGGTACAGCTGATCCTGCAGCGCCTTGGTGCCCGTGGAGATGATCGTCTTCATCCCCGACAACAGCACCGGCACCAGGTACGCGAATGTCTTGCCCGTGCCAGTACCGGCTTCGGCCAGCAGCACGTCTCGCTGTTCGAAGGCATGCGCGATCGCCACCGCCAGCGTTTGCTGCGACACGCGCGGAGTGAAGGCGGGAATGTTGTGGGCCAGCGCACCGCCCGGTTCGAGCGCCGCGCGGGTCGCGGCCGTCAATTCAGACATGCATTAAGGGCGCGTAGACCATCACGGTCGTTCGGCTGGCCGGGGTGGCGGCGGAGGTTGGGGTGGAGGGGGCGCTTGTTTGGCCGGATCGTTGCGATGCCCCAGTCCGAAGAAATCGCGCCAGCCGCCATGCTGTTCGTCAGGTGGTGGCTGGACCTGCTGTCCGTCCTGCGGCTGGTCGGATAGCGTGGGCTCCGGAGTGGCGTAGACACACGGTTGATACGGCGGCGCGTATCCGGCGACGAAGGCAAAGCGGCGCGCTCCCGGACACGATGCGTCGGTGCCATTGGATTGCACCACCCACTGCCAGTCCAGGCCCTTGTCGGCGACCTGCAGCGGCGCGCTGGGCAGGCGCGAGAAAATGCCCGACCACACCTTCATCGCACCGGTAGCTCCGTACAAACCAGTGGGCTGGTTCTGGTCGTTGCCGACCCAGATGACCGCCAGGTGATCGCCGGTCCACCCGGCAAACCAGCTGTCGCGACTATCGTTGCTGGTGCCGGTCTTGCCGGCCGGTTGCAGGCGGCCCAACCCATCGGCGATCAACTGGTGGCCAGTGCCCCCGATGATGGCCTGCTGCAAAGCCGTCGTGACCACGCGCGCGGCGATCGCGTCGCCTTCTTGCGCCGGCGCGGGCGCCTTGTCGTAGCGGTTGACGGCGTTGCCGCTGGGGTCGAGCACGCCGCGCACCGCGTGCAGTGGCTGGATTTCGCCATCCGATGCCAGGAACTGGTACAGCTGCGCCATCGCATACGGGCTCTGGTCGACCGCACCCAGGATCAGCGACGGATTGGGCTTGGCATCGATGCCCGCGAGCGTGTGGATCAGGTCGGCCACACGACCCGGCCCCACCTGCATGCCCAGGCGCACTGTGGCGATGTTGTACGAATGCGCAAGCGCGTCGATCAGCCGCACCATCCCGTGACTGCGCCCTTCGGAATTGCCGGGCGTCCAGTGCCGGCCATTGCCCAGCGACACGGTGATCGGGGAATCGTCCACAAAGCTCGCCAGCGACCATTTGTCCGGCTGCGCCAGCGCCAGCATGTACACGAATGGCTTGAGCAGCGACCCCACCGGTCGCTGTGCTTCGACCGCACGATTGAAGCCATGCTCGCTGAACTCGCGGCTGCCGACGACGGCGCGGACTTCGCCATCATGGACATCGGTCAGGATCACGCCCGCTTCGAGCGGCGGCCGATGCTTGGTATCCAGCGCTCGCAGGGTCTTGGTGACGGCACCTTCCGCATAGGCCTGCGCTGCTGGCGACATCGCGGTCATCACGCTCAAGCCGGCGCCCTGCAAGGCATCGGCGGGATAGTCGCGCTGCAATTGCCGGCGCACCAGGTCGACATAGGATGGAAAGCGGTCAGCCGCCAGACTCCCGGGCGCGCTGGTAATGGCGAGCGGCGCCTGGGTCGCCCGGGTAAATTCGGCATCACCGATCAGGCCGGTCTCATGCATCTTCGCCAGCGCGAAATTGCGGCGCTCCGTGGCACGGTCGGGATAACGACGCGGATCGTAATACGACGGCCCGCGAATGATGCCGACCAGCAACGCGACCTGTTCGGTGCTCAGGTCGCGCAGGTCGCGCCCGAACCAGTATTCCGCACCAGCCGCGACACCGCGGATTTCCTGCGAGCCGCGCTGGCCGAGGTACACCTGGTTGAGATAGGTTTCCAGGATCGTGCGCTTGTCGTAATGCGCTTCGATCAACAGCGCGTACATGATTTCCTTGACCTTGCGGCTGATCGTCTGTTCGCGGCCAATGCCCAGCAAACCGCTGCGCGCAAGCTGCTGGGTGATGGTGCTGGCCCCCTGCTTGTTCTCGCCGCCCGAACGCACGGTGACGAAGGCCGCGCGCAGCATCCCGCCGAAATCGATGCCGTGGTGGTGGGCGAAATCACGGTCCTCGACCGCCTGCAGCGAAGTCACCAGCAATTCGGGGACTTCCTCGATGCGCACGAGGCGTCGTTCTTCCTGCTTCTGGCCGTACAAGGTCGCGATGCGCGCCGCGTCCAGTCGGACGGACTTGACGGTACGCGCACCAACGAGGTCCCGGACGGCGGCGACACGGTCGCCGGACAACGTCACTTCGATCCGGCTTGGCCCGACCTGGCCGTCGACATCGTGGAATCCGCGACTGGAAATCCGCCAGTGCCCACCATCATGCTGATACGTACCCGCGCGCAGTCCAGCGCCGTCATCGCGATAGGAGGCGGCATCGAGTTCGGTCTTCAGGGTCTGTGCGTCCATTGCCAGACCCGGCTGCAACAGCAGCGGGCGCGCATAGACGCGGGTCGGTAGCTGCCAGCGCAACTGGCCGAAGCGTTGCACCACATGGTGATTGAGGTACAGCGTGTAGGGAATCAGGAATCCCAATCCCAACCCCGCCGCGATCAACCCCCAGGTAAGTAATCGGCGCCGCCAGCCCAGGACGAACCCATCGCGGCTGGAGTCATGGCGCGAGCGCGACGCCGGGGCGTGATCATCTTCGTCGTAATCGATGCGGGGCATAAGCTCGGGCAAGATGGGCGCTGCGGCTGCCGGCTGGCATTCGCGAGTGCGACAATGGCAGGCGCTGCCAGCGCAGCGGCGAGTCTAACGCACCCGCTGCGGCAGCTGGCACGCGGTTTTGTCCCCAGTCAGCCGGAGTTTCATTGCATGTCGTTGGCCGATGCGCGGTTCCTGTTGGCGCGCATGATCGGCCTCGTCCGCCGCGGCTGGGTCAGCCTGCGCGTGCGTGGATGGCGCGCGAGCTGGGCGCGCACGAAATTGCAGTTGCGGCCCAAACCCCTGGCTTTGCACAAGTCCCTGTACGTGCCGACGTCGGCCGCTTTCGTGCCATTCGCGTTGCCCTTCATCCATGCGAACGATGGAGAGCCACCACGCGCGAGCATCGTCATCCCCGTGTTCAACCATTTCGCGCATACGCTCGCGTGCCTGCGCGCGCTGGCCGAGCATCCGCCGAGCGTGAGTTGCGAAATCATCGTCGTCGATGACGGTTCCAGCGATGACACGCAGCGCGCGCTGGAACAGGTCGACGGCATCAGCTATCACCGGCGCGCAGAAAACGGTGGCTTCATCGCCGCCTGCAACGACGGCGCGCAACTGGCACATGGCGATTGCCTGGTGTTCCTCAACAACGACACGGTGCCGCAGCCAGGCTGGCTGGACGCACTGCTGCAGACGTTCACCGAGCATCCCGAGGCCGGGCTCGTCGGCGCGCAGCTGTTGTATCCGGACGGTCGATTGCAGGAAGCCGGCGGGGTCGTTTTCGCCGATGGCAGCGGCTGGAATTATGGGCGCCACGAATCGCCGGACGATCCGCGCTTCGCTTATCTACGTGATGCGGATTATGTCAGTGGCGCGGCCATTGCGATTCCGCGTGCACTGTTCGCACAGCTTGGGGGATTCGATGCGCGCTACGCCCCGGCCTATTACGAAGACACGGATCTTGCGTTCTCGGTGCGCGCATTGGGCAAGCGCGTGCTGTACCAGCCGGTAGCGTGCGTGGTGCATGACGAGGGGACGACGTCGGGGATGGACATCAACAGCGGAGCCAAGGCGTATCAGGCGCGCAATCGCGAGCGCTTCGCCACCCATCGGCATGCCGCGCTGCAGATGCAGTTGCCGCCGGCCTCCCTGCCCTCGCCCTCACTGGTGCATCGCCATCAGCGCCAGATCCTGGTGATCGACGCACTGACGCCGCAGCCCGATCACGATTCCGGCTCGTTACGGCTGGTCAACCTGATGCGGATGTTGCTGGAGGATGGCGCGCATGTCGTATTCCTGCCAGCCAATCGCGAACACGCCGGGCACTACACCGATGCGCTGCAGGCAATGGGCGTGGAAGCCTGGCACGCCCCGTTCGCATCGCGAGCACCGGCGTGGTTGCGCGAGCATGGGTCGCGCTTTGAAAGTGTGTTGGTTTGCCGGCATTACGTCGCTAGGGAGTTCCTGCCGCTGTTGCGCCGCTATGCGCCCCAGGCGCGGATCATGTTCGACAGCATCGACCTGCATTACCTGCGGGAGCGTCGCGCCGCCGAGCTGACGAATGACGTCCGGCTGCTGCGCGCTGCACACAACACGCGCGCGCTGGAACTCGATGTCATCGCACGCGCCGATGTCACGATCGTCGTGAGCGAGGACGAGCAGGCACTGCTGGCGCAGGATGCCCCCCAGGCGCGGGTGCAGGTGCTGTCGAACCTGCACCGGATCGCGGGCCCGGGGCTATCCTTCGCACAGCGACAGGACCTGGTGTTCGTCGGAGGATTTCGTCACCCACCCAATGTCGATGCGGTGCGCTGGTTCGTGCAAGCCATCTTTCCGCTGTTGCGGTCGCAACTGCCGCAGATCCGGTTTCACTGCATTGGCAGCCACCTCACTCCCGAAATAGCGGCACTGGCGCACCACGACGGCGTGCTCGTGCATGGCCACGTCCCGGACATCACGCCGTACATGGACGGTTGCCGGATCGCCATCGCGCCGCTGCGTTACGGTGCCGGCGTCAAAGGCAAGATCAACCTGAGCATGGCGCATGGACAGCCGGTCGTTGCCACATCCTGCGCAATCGAAGGAATGCACCTGCATGACGGCCTGGATGTGCTGGTTGGCGATGATGCTGAAGGATTCGCCACGAAAATCGCGCTGGCCTATCGCGACCCGGAGTTGTGGCTGAAGCTCAGCCAGAACGGACTGGACAACGTCACCAGGCATTTCTCGATCGATGCCGCGCGCGCGACGGTCCGGGAATTGTTCCTGTCATAGGAGTCTGTCCGCCCCCGCATCAACACGCTCAGTGGCCGCCCGCGATGCGCAGGCGCTCGACGAACTCGGTGATGCCGGGCGTTGTCGGATCCGTTTGGCGGGCATGCGCCAGTGCGGCCTGCGCCGTGGCGACCTCCCCCGCACTCAACCGCTCATCGCCCACCGCCAGCCAACGCAATGCGAGCCGTCGTCTATCGTGCGCATTGACATTCGCCTCGCCGCCCAGCGACACGCGGGCATCGAGGCACGCCTGGGCACGGGCAAGGTTGTTGCGTCGCAATTCACGATCGAAGCATGCATTCGCCACCGGCAATAGCCGACGCGAGGCTAGGCGAACCGCGCCATCATCCGGCGCCAATGCGCGT
>JBBSUF010000037.1:0-18652 GCA_038235185.1 Lysobacterales bacterium | reverse complement strand
GTGACGTTCTTCAGCTGGTCCTGCGCGATCAACTGCTTGGCGATCGGCACCAGGATGGTGTCGAACTTCGCCTGCATCACGTTCTCCAGCTGTAGCCGACGCGTGCCTTTCTTCAGCTGCACCTGCTCGTCGTTGGGCAGGTTGATGGCGATGGTCTTGGCGCCAACGTTGGCGTTGCCGGCGTAGTAGATGGCGCGATAGGCGTTGAGGTCGGCGGCGGAGCCTGGTGTTTCCGCCTTGTACTTGTCCGGCACAGGAAGTCCCTTCTGCAGCGACGGCAGGAACTGCGCGAAGCGCGCGAGCCTGGCGCTCCAGGTCTGATCCTTGACCAGTACCAGGCCTTCGTAGGCAGCCTTGTAGCCGAAAAGCTGGTCCTCGTAGGTTTCAATCGGGCCGATCACGATGTCGACCGGATTGGTCTTCATGTCCATCCAAGCCAGGTCGCTGGGCTGGAAGTCGTCGGACAGCAGGGCATCGGCACGCATCATCAGGTAATTGGCGAAGGTCTTGTCGGCGCTGAGTTTTGCGGCTGCGCGCAACAGCCCGGCGGCGCGTTCGAGGTCCGGTTTATAGGCTTGGTGATACGGCACGGTGATCAGTTTGCCGGCGTCGTCGCGGCGCAGCAGCGTGTACCAAGAAGTCTTGTCCTTGAGAGGGGCCTTCTCGAATTCGTCCTTGGTCATGTCCTTGGGATAGAACTCACCGCCGGCTGGTCGCGGGCCGATACCCGGCAGCAGTGGCGTGTCTTCAACAAGACGATCCCATGGGCCGAAGTTGAGCTCAATCAGGGCACGTGTGGCGTCGTCAGGCGCTTTTGCCAGCAATGAGGCCTTGTCGGGCCAGGACTGCTGCCAGTAAAGATCGTTCATCACTTCGGACGCCTGCACCAGCAGCGCAATCATGTGCTTGCCGTTTTCGTCGAACGCCGACAGGTCGGCCTTGAGCGGGACGACGGCGTAATCTCCGGCGTGCTGCCGTGCGTAGGACATGGTGGTCGCGGGCGCGACAGGCGTGGGATCGGGTGAAGAGTGTTCAGCGCTGCGTTGGCAGGCAGCCATGGCCAAGGTGGCTAAACAGGCGATCAGCAGGGGATGACGGTTCAGCAGTCGCATGGAGGGACCTCGTTCGGCACAGACCCCATCCTAACGCTGAGCGCGCAACGTTGATCCAATGCAGCGAAACGCTCTGGTCATCGTCGTCGGAGATGAACATGAACGGCGTTGTTTGTGCCAATGCCTGCGCCCTCAATCTGAAGGGGAGGGGCAGAGTCTCTTGTTGTGGTCAGCTGAACGCCCTGATTCGACGTGAGCAAAAACCTGTCCCTGTTAAGGCTGGGCGTCCTAACATCAGGCCGTATCCCGCTCATGTCGAGGTTCATCATGAAAAGTCTTCTACTAGCCGCATCGGTATCATTGCTGCTGTCCACCGCACTCCTGTCCCCTAGTGTTTCCGCCGATCCGGGTCATGGCGGGGGACATGGCAACTCCCATGGCAACGGTGGCGACAAGCACGATCGTGGAAACGAGCATGGCGACCGCGGTGATCGCGGGGATCGCGGGGATCGCGGTGATGATGAAGGGGATCGCGGTGATCGCGGAAACTGGTCAGGTGACAGGCACGGCCATCGCTACGCCTATGGCCATCGTGTCCACCATGACAACGGCCTGCACTTGGGGCAACACAAGTTCGAACGTGGCGAGCGGGTGCCGTACATGTACAGGCAGCAGCGCTATTACGTGCGGGATTACAGAGCCTACAACCTGACGCCGCCTCCGCGCGGGTACCGTTGGGTGCAACCGGAGAGTGGCCGTTATCTGTTGATCTCCACTGCAACCGGACTGATCTCTCAGCTTCTCGGTTACTGATCGACGCACCATCCAAAAGCCCCGCCAAGGCGGGGCTTTTTTTTACCGGCCTGCAACCAGCGCGACGGCACGCGATTTGGGTGGAACACCCACCACTGCCGTGCCACAAATCAACGTGGGCCGGCGATCAGCCGTTTGATGGTCAGCCCCTGGCCAAGGATGGAAAACACCACCACGGAATACGTGAGGGTGAGGATGAGGTCACGGTGGCTGCCCAGCGGCAGCGACAGTGCGAGCGCCACCGAGATGCCGCCGCGCAGGCCACCCCACGTGAGGATCTTCCACGACCTTGGCGGAAGCCGGAACCAGCCGCGCATCAGCAATACCGGCATCCCGACCGTGAGCAGTCGCGCGCCAAGGACGATCAGGATGACGCATAGCGACGCCAGCAGGCTGCGGGACGGGAAACTGATGACGGCGATCTCCAAGCCGATCAGCATGAAGAGGACCGCATTGAGGATCTCGTCCAGCAAACCCCAGAACATGTCCACGCTCAGGCGCGTGGTTTCCGACATGGCTGCGTTGCGGCCGTGGTTGCCGATGATCAGGCCGACCACCACCATCGCCAGCGGTCCGGAGACATGCAGTGCGTGGGCAAGTTCGTAACCGCCCAGCACACAGGCCAGCGTCAGCAGCACTTCCACGTTGTGGTCGTCAATCTTTCGTAACAACCGGAGCGTGGCCCAGCCCAGCAGGGCACCGAACAATAGCCCACCCCCGGCCTGCTGCAGCAGCAGCATTCCGCTGGTTTCAAGGCTCGGTGTGACCCCCTGGCCGGCCATGCCAAGCAGGACGGTGAACAGCACGATGCCGACGCCATCGTTGAACAGCGATTCGCTGGACACCACCAGGCCGACGTCGCCCGACGCGCCGGCCGACTTGAGGATGCCGATGACCGCAATGGGATCGGTCGGTGAAATAAGCGCCCCGAAGAGCATGCACCAGGCAAATGGCAACGTCAGGCCGAACCACGGCAGCAGCCACCACACCGCCATGCCTACGATGAATGTCGAGGCGATGGTGCCGAGCACCGCCAGCACGCCGACCTGCCAGCGGTACCGACGCAACGCACCAAGGTCGATGTGCAGCGCGCCGGCAAACAGGAGGATGGACAACATCCCTTCCATCAATACCTGCGAGAAATCAATCGAGCGCAGGAAATCCACCTGGTAGCGCGCCAGGTTGCTGACGTCCATGTGATCGAACAGCACCACGGCGAGCGACATCAGCATGGCGATCGCCATGACGCCGATGGTGGTCGGCAGCCCGACGAAGCGCGCATTGACATAGGCCAACAGGGCGGTCAGCACAAGGGCGATGACGGCAATCGCGAACATCAATGAACTCGTGCCAAGGGGTCGGGCAGTCTAGCGCGGGCATGGGTCATGCGTCGGCAGGAAGCCGGGACAACTGGGCATAATCGGGCTGCTATGCAATCCACGGCGGGGCCATGACCACTTTCGAGACCTTCTGGAACGACATACTGCACTGGCGACGCCGCAACCTGGTGGAGCAGTCCAGCCACGCCGAAGTCCTCCAGCACGTCGACGAATCGGCGAAACTCGCGCCCCGCTACGCCTTCATGACGTTGATGTCGTGCGGCATCGCGACGCTTGGGCTGTTACAGAATTCAGCGGCCGTGATCATCGGGGCGATGCTGATTTCCCCGCTGATGGGGCCGATTATCCAGTTGGGCATCAGCTTGACGACCTTTGACTGGTGGCGCGCGCGCAAGGCGCTGATGGCGCTGCTCTCGGGAGTGGCCCTGACGCTCGGGCTGGCGATCGCCATCGTGTGGTTGTCGCCGTTGAAGGAACTGACACCCGAAATCCTCGCGCGTACCGAACCGACGCTGTTCGATCTGCTCGTCGCGGTATTTTCAGGCTTCGCCGGCGCCTACGCGACGATCACCCGCAAGGGCGAAACCATCGTTGGCGTCGCCATCGCCACCGCACTGATGCCGCCGTTGGCGGTCACCGGCGTCGGGCTTGCGCTTGGCAATGCGCACGTCGCCGGCGGCGCGGCGTTCCTGTTCATGACCAACCTCTTGGCGATCGCGTTGTCGGCGACGATCATGGGGCGGATCTACGGATTTGCCGGCCGCGACACACCTCACCAGTCTGCGCTTCAAGCGATGCTGATTGTCGCGAGCTTCCTGCTGTTGTCCATACCGCTGGGGCTGGCGCTGCGCAAGATCGCGGTTCGCGCACATGTCGAGGGCAGCGCGCGCAAAGTGCTTGATGAGGCGGCCACCAGCGTGTCCGGGCGCATTGATACTGTTCGCGTCGATGCATTCGCGAAACCGTTGCTTGTGGACGCGGTATTGATGGCGCCACGGCATGCCCCGGGAGTGGAGGCTCGGCTGCGACAGTCGCTGCGGTCGACGCTGCATCGTGATGTCACCCTGCACCTGCGCGAGGTCCTGACCACGACCGACGCCGCGCAGACGCGTGAACAGGCCGCATTGGCGGAGTTGCGGCGCAATGTCGACGCACTGCGCGGGGCAGCGGATGCAACCCGACTGACTGAGAATGCGCTCCGCACCCACGCCGCTGAAGCGCGCGACCGGCTGTTGGCGAGTGTAGGAACCCTCGAGAGCGATGCGACAGGCAACCCGGTCCGGTTCCGCGTCGGTGCGGGCAGCGACATCGGATTGGCCGGGTGCGAGGCAATGGAGCGTGCGGTGCGGGCAGAAAAACAAGCCAGCGGGTTTGTCGTCATCCCGCCGTTGCAGCCACTGCTGCCGATTGTCTTTGATGCAGACAGCGTGGAGCTGTCTGCCGATGCAACGCACGCAGCGACGATCGATGCGTGGGCGCTGTCGCGATGGGCGGCCGCTGGTGTCAGCATCCAAAGCCACGCAGCGTCCAATGGCGCCAAACGTGCCAAGTCGCGCGCCCAGGCGATCAGCGATCTGTTGCGTCAACAAGGCATTGCGGTCACGGGGATGGCGACGGTGCTGTCACGGCCTGTGCATGGGCGTGGAAGAGTTGATGCGCCAGAGTTCGTCGAACTGCAGGTCGAGCGCGCAGGCGCCGGCGGGGAGGACAGTGCGCCGCTGAAGTGAGCAAGCAGCAGTAAACGTGGCACCGGACTCGCGTTCATTTTCCTGGAAGGACGAAATGCGTGAAAGCGCGTGGTCCCTGCAGGCGCTGATGCGGTGAATCAATTGCGCGTGCTGGCTGTCCTGTCTGCGAGCAGATTCGCGATGGTGGCTGGCATGCGGTCCAGGTGCTGTTTGGAAACGCAGGCAGAGGCGCCACGAACCAGCGCATCGGCGATGAGATGTTCCTGGTCGTCACCGGAGAACAGCAGGAATGGAGTTGCCGGCGAGAGTTCGATCACCAGTGACAACGCCTCCAGCCCCGAAAACCCCGGCAGGTTGCTGTCGGAAATCACCAGGTGCGGGTCGAAGGCGGCCATCGCATCACGTAGATGCGCCTGTGTTTCCACGCGGCGCAACTCGAAGGTCAATCCGGCGGCTGTCAGTTCCAGCGACAACAACTCGGCGTCATCGTCGTTGTCCTCGACCAGCAACAGGCGTGCCACGGGAACGGCGGACACCTGATTACTCCTGCGGCGGCTCGTTGAAAACACCCCAGAAGCGACCGAGCGTCTTGACCGCCAGGAAGAACTGCTCGGCATCGACCGGTTTGACGACGTAGGCATTGACACCCAGGTCCCAGCTGCGGGCCAGATCACTTTCCTCGCGCGAGGAAGTGAGCATCACCACTGGAATACGGCGCAGCGATTCATCGCCTCGCATGTGCTGCAGCACTTCCAGGCCATCCATGCGCGGCATCTTGATATCCAGCATCAGCACCGCCGGATCCCCTTCCGGACGATCGGCGAAACGGCCGCGACGCAACAGGTAATCCATGGCCTCCACGCCGTCCTCAACGTGAATGATCGGATTGGCGAGGTTCGCTTCGCGCAGCGCATCGATCGCCATCTCGGCATCGGCGGCGCTGTCTTCGGCGAGCAGGATCGGGCGGATGATCTTCATGCAGATGTCTTCATGTGGCGGCCTTTATATGGAATTTCCGTCGCGGGCAGGTACGGGGGTATCGAGAGAGGAGGGAAGCACGAAATGGAATGTTGCGCCGGCATCAGGCGCGGACTCGCCCCAGATGCGGCCACCGTGGCGCATCAAGACGCGGCGGACACTGGCCAATCCGATACCCGTGCCCGGATACTCGCTGGCCTTGTGCATGCGCTGGAACACGCCAAACAATTTAGCGGCGTACTCCATGTCGAAGCCGACGCCATTGTCGCCTACGCTGAAGTGGTGGCTGCCGTCGTCAGTGCGTTCGTGGTTGATCGCGATCCGGGTGATTTCACGGCTACTGCTGTACTTGACCGCATTGCCGAGAAGGTTCATCCAGACCTGCCGCATCATGTTCTCGTCGGCGACCAGGATCGGCAGCGGGGCGACCTGCCATTCGATGCGACGTCCGGGCGTATCGGTCTGCGCATTGGCATCGAGCATCGCGCGGGTTTCAGACACCAGCGACTGCATGTCCACGGCCTGCAGCCGCAGTGCGCTGCGGCCAAGGCGCGAGTACACCAGCAGGTCGTCGATCAGCGTCGACATCCGAGTAGCCGAGCCGCCAATGATCTCAAGGTAATGCAGGCTTTTTTCGTCGGCGCGCTCGCCAAGGTGGCGGCCGAGCTTGTCGGCAAACCCGCCAATATGCCGCAACGGTGCGCGCAGATCGTGCGAGACCGAATAGCTGAAGGCTTCCAGCTCCTGGTTGACTTCCGTCACCTGGTCGACCTTGCCCTCCAGTTGCCGGTTGAGTTCGCGGATACGATCCTCGTCCACCTTGCGCGTGCTGATGTCGCTGACGGTCATCAGCACGACCTTGTCGTCGCTATCGGGTAGCGGCATCGTGCGCGCATTGACGAGCATGGTGCGATTGACGCCCGCTGCGTCCACCTGCAATTGCTCGTAATCCCACAACTCGCGGCCGCGCAGGAGAACGTCTTTCAGGCGCTGGTGGAGTGCCGGATCGCTCCATGCGCCGTCGCCGACATCCGTGAGCGAGGTACCGTGAACGTCGTCTCCCAGCGCATAGAGTTCCGAGAATGCGGTGTTATGCATCACGACACGTTGCTCGGCATCCAGCAGCACGATCGGCTCGCGCACGGTCTGCAGCACGGACTCGGCGCGCGCGCTGGCGCGGTTGAATGCTGACTCAGCGGCAAGTCGGCGCGTGATGTGGCGTTGCGAGAAGTAGGTGATCAGGCCCAGCAGCAGCAACTGCGCGGTCATCGCGATCCAGGTCAGGTTGATGGCCCATCGGCCTTGTCGCTCGGCGTCACGCTGCCGACTCCCCAGCAAGCGCTGCTCTTCGGCCATGATGGTGCCGGCGGTTTGGCGGATCGGGTAGCGCGTCGTCAGGATTTCAACCGCCTGGCGCAATTGCGTCGGCGATGTATTGGCCTGGATTTGCGCGGCAAGAGCCACGCGCGGCTCGACGTTAGCCCGCAACATGCCGATGCGCACCTGCTGGCCTGGATTGTCCCGAGTCAACTGAGTTAGCGATTGCAGCGCGACCGGCACATCGGCCGCACTTTGAAGTGCGCGGTCGCGTATTACGGCTGTATCTATTCCCGCGCCCCGGGACACGGCGGCGGCCTCCAGATCGCGCACGTCGTACATCAGTGTGCGCACGGCCGTCTGCACTTGGTTGGAATGGGTCACCAGCGCGGCAGCCTTCAGGCTGTTCAGCGTGACCACACGCAGGAAGAGAAACGGCAACGTTACGATCGCCAATATCACGAGGCCCTGCACGGGCAGGCGCCAGCGTAGCCAGAATTGTTGGGAAGCAAGGTCTGGCATGCGTGGCGGAGATCCGGCGTGGGCAGCGGGCGAACGGCATTGGCCGGACAGGTTTCCCGGCATGATGGCTGGCGGGGGTATGGATTTCAAATGCTGGCCTGAAGACCGTGCGCTGCCGACCCGCAGGGCGTGCGCGTTAGAATTGCAGAATGAGTGACGCTTTCCCCTCAGCTCCGCGCGCGCGTTTGAATGAAACCATTGTGGGCGATTGCCTGGCCCGTCACCTGCTGATCGCGCTCCCAGCGCTCGCCGATTCGCCGTTCGCGCGAAGCGTCACCCTGATCTGCCAGCACGACACCGAGGGCGCGATGGGCGTGGTCGTCAATCGCGCGTCCGAATACACGCTGGGTGAAGTTTTCGAGCAGATGGGCATCGCAAGCGATGACGAAGGCCTGTGTGCGCAACCGGTGCTCGCAGGCGGGCCGGTGCATCCTGAGCGCGGATTCGTCCTGCACGACGGCGCGCAGGAATGGGATTCGACGCTGACCATCGCCGAGCATCTGTATGTCACCACTTCGCGCGACGTGCTGGAAGCCATGGCGCGCGGAGATGGCCCGCAACACGCCACCGTCGCGCTGGGCTGCGCGGGATGGGCGCCGGGACAATTGGAAAGCGAATTGATCGACAACAGTTGGCTGACGGCGCCGGCCGACCCCGAACTTCTGTTCGCGCTGCCGCTGGATGCTCGCTGGCAAGCCGCCGCAGCACGCATCGGCGTGGACATGAGTCGCATGGCCGATTACAGCGGCCATGCCTGACTCGCCTGAACCACAGCTCGGGAGCCTGCGTCGCGATGGGACAGTGTTGGGCTTCGATGTCGGGTCGCGGCGGATTGGTGTCGCCGTTGGCAGTGCGTTTGGCCACGGCGCGCGAGCGCTGGCCGTGGTCGATGTGCATGGGCACGGACCGGACTGGCCGGCGATCGACCGCCTTCACAAGGAATGGCGGCCCGACGGTTTCGTGGTTGGCGATCCGATGACGCTCGACGGCGGAGACCAGCCGATCCGCACAATTGCACGCGAATTCGCCATGCAACTGCACGCACGCTACGCGCTACCGGTGGTGCTGGTCGACGAGCGCGCCAGTTCGATCGAGGCGGCACAGCGTTTCGCCGACGACCGCGCGCAAGGGCGCAGGAAGCGTCGCGATGCCGCCGCGCTGGATGCCGTCGCCGCGGCGGTCATCGTCGAACGCTGGCTGGCTGCACCGATGGACGCCATTCAACTTGACGGGACGCCTTCCACATGACGTTGACGCAACCTGATGGCGCTGGACATGGCCGCCACCTCCTGACACTCGACGGCATGTCGCGCGATGCGCTGGTGCACCTGCTGGATCGCGCACAGCACTTCAGCGAGCACGCGCATGACGGCGGTGTACGCAAAGTGCTGGCCGGCAAGGCGATCTGCACGTTGTTCTTCGAACCCTCCACGCGCACGCGATCAAGCTTTCATTTGGCCGCAACGCGACTGGGCGCGGACACGCTCAACTTCGATGCGTCGACCTCATCCACCACCAAGGGCGAAACCGCGATCGATACGCTCAAGACGATCGAGGCGATGGGCGTGGACGGCTTCGTGATCCGTCATCCGACGGATGGCGCGATCGCGGAGTTGGTTGCGGCGGCAAACGCCGGTACAGCGGTGGTCAATGCAGGCGATGGCCGCACTGCGCATCCGACGCAAGGGCTTCTGGACATGCTGACCCTGCGTCAGGCGAAAGGTGATGATTTCGCGGGATTGAAGGTGTTGATCGTTGGGGATGTCCGGCATTCGCGGGTGGCGCGTTCGGATTTGCATGCATTGCGCGCGCTGGGCACGCATGACATCCGCATCTGCGGCCCGCAATCACTGCTGCCTTCGGACGACACACTGCGTGGTTGCAGGGTCGTGGATGATTTCGACGCCGCACTGGAAGGCATCGACGTGATCATGATGCTGCGCCTGCAACGAGAACGCATGCAGGAAGGTCTGATCGATTCGCTCGAAAATTATCATCGCGAGTACGGATTAACCGTCGCCCGCCTGCGCCGTGCTTCGACGGATGCGGTGGTGCTGCATCCAGGCCCGATGAATCGCGGCGTCGAAATCGACGATGCCGTCGCCGACGGACCACAGTCGCTGATCCTGCAGCAGGTGGCGAACGGAGTTGCGGTCAGGATGGCCGTGCTGGAAGAATTGATGCGCTGATGCATCCTACGCAGCAACCGCGCTGCGCGGTCAGTGCAGCAGGACCAGCGTCGCCAGTCCCAGGAAACTCAGGAAGCCCATTACGTCGGTAACGGTGGTGAGGATCACCCCGCCTGCCAGCGCAGGATCAAACCCCAGTCGCCTCAATGTCACGGGCACCATGACGCCCGCCAGCGCCGCCGACAACAGGTTGATCGTCAATGCGCTGGCGATCACGAGCGCCAGCGGCCACTCGCCGAACCATGCCCAGACAATCAATCCCAGGATCACGCCAAGCGCGATTCCGTTGAGCAATGCCACGCGGATTTCCTTCCAGATCAGCACCTGTACGTTGGTGGCGCCAAGCTGGCCAAGCGCCAATCCGCGCACCACCAACGCCAGCACCTGGGTGCCGGCGTTGCCGCCCATGCCCGCGACGATCGGCATCAACACCGCCAACGCCACGATGTGCGAGATCGCGCCCTGGAACTGACCGACAACGGCCGATGCGAGGAACGCCGTGCCCAGGTTGATCGTCAGCCACAACAGCCGGCGCTTGGTGGCGCGACGCACCGGGCTGAACAGATCTTCGTCCTCGTCCAGGCCCGCCGCGCCAAGCGCCTGGTGCTCGGCCTGGTCGCGGATGATGTCGACGACGTCATCGATTGTGATGCGGCCCAGCAGGATGTTGTTGTCGTCCACGACCGGCGCGGAAATCCAGTCGTGATCCGAAAACTGCCGCGCCACATCGCTGGAGGATTCATCCGACCCGATCGCCGGCTGCTCGTCGTCGATGAGTTCGTTGATCGGCGTGCTCGCCTCGCGCGTGAGCAACGCCTGCAAGGCAATGCGGCCAAGGTATTGATGGCGACGACTGACGACGTAAATGTGATCGGTGTGGTCGGGCAGTTCGCCGCGCAGGCGCAGGTAACGCAGCACGACATCGACGGTGGTGTCGGCGCGCACCGTGACCACGTCGGGATTCATCAGGCGGCCGGCGCTGTCTTCCGGGTACGACAGCACTTGTTCGAGCCGCTCGCGATTCTCGCGATCCATCGACTTGAGCACTTCGTCGATGACGGTATCGGGAAGGTCCTCGACTAGGTCGGCGAGGTCGTCGATATCCAGATCCTCGACCGCGGCCAGGATCTCGTCCGGATCCATGTCCGCGATCAGGCCTTCGCGGACTTCGTCGCCAACGTGCAGCAGGACCTCGCCGTCGTCCTCGGGATCGACCAAACCCCAGACCACGGTGCGTTCCCCGGGGGGCAATGATTCAAGCAGGTTGCCGATTTCAGCCGGCGACAACGTATTGACGAGTCTCCGCACCGGGCCAAGACGCCCGCTGTCGAGCGCGTCGGATAGCAGACGCAGCTGGCGCGCGGTCTTTTCGTGGCGGACGGCTTCAGCCATGCGGGCTTCCAGTGGCGGCGGTCGCATCCACCAGGGGCGCGACAGGGTCAGGTACTCATCGACGCATTATCGCTTCTGGATAGAGGGATGCCCACCTTTATTGCGGGCTGTTACGGGGATGCTCCCAGCAGTCATCGCGCCGCCAGCATCCATTTCTCGATTCCCTCGCGATCCCGCGCGCGCAACAGTGCCGGCGCGCGCGCACGCAATGCGCCCAGGTCGCACTGGCGGATCGTGCGGCGAACTTCCAGCAGCGTCGCCGGATGCAGGCTCAGTTCGCACAATCCCAGCGCCAGCAGGAGCGGCGCGAACAGCGGATCCGCGGCCATTTCGCCGCACACGGCAATGGGCTTCTTGCGCTTGTTGGCGGTGGCAATCACCGACTGCAGCAATCGCAGCACTGCAGGGTGTAGTGGCGTGTACAACTCGCCAAGCGCTTCATTATTGCGGTCGGCAGCGAGAAGATATTGCACCAGGTCGTTGGTGCCGATCGACAGGTAATCGACCGTATCGATGAATGCCGGCAGCGCGATCGCGGCGGCGGGCACCTCGATCATCGCGCCCAGTGGAATGTGCTCGGCGATTTCGCAACCTTCGCTTCTCAACTGGCCCATGACGCGATTGAGCAAGGCGCGCACGACGATCATCTCTTCGCGGCAGCACACCATCGGGATCAGCAGCCGCACCGGTCCGTATCCGGAAGCACGCACGATCGCGCGCAACTGGGTTTCAAACAACTGGTCGTGCAGCATCGACAAGCGCACTCCGCGGACACCCAGTGCAGGGTTGGATTCGTCGTTCAGCACAAGCCCGCTGCGGTCGGCCTTGTCGGCGCCCATGTCCAGGCTTCGGATGGTGACGGTGCGCCCGGTCATGCCGAGCACGACATCGCGATATGCGCGGAACTGCGCTTCCTCGTCAGGCAAGACATGGCTGTTGAGGAACAGGAACTCGGTGCGATACAGGCCGACGCCGGCCGCTCCAAGCGCGTGCGCTTCAGCGACGTCATCCAGCGATTCGGCATTGGCCCAGAGCTTGATGTCGACGCCATCCACGGTGCGCGACGGCTCCCGGCGCAGGCGGTTGAGCTGCTTGCGCTCGCGCGCCTGTGCGAGCATCCGGTCGCGGTGCGCGCGCAGGTCCGTGGCATCGGGTTCGCGGATGATCAGGCCGCTGCCGCCATCGACTGCCAACGCGTCGCCGTCGTTGATCTTCTGGAACGCCTGCGTCGCGCCAACGATCAACGGCAGGTGCAGGCTGCGCGCCAGGATCGCGCTGTGCGACAACATGCTGCCGCCAGCGGTGATCACGGCCATCACCCCCTGCGCCTGCAATTGCAGCAACTCAGTCGGCGCGATGTTGTCCGTGACCAGGATTTCGCCGGCGACTCCGCGCACATCCAGGTCACGCCGATGCAGCGCGGCATGGATGCGCCCGATCACCTGGTCGATATCATCGATGCGGCTGCGCAGGTACGCATCGTCCATGTCGTTGAACACGCTGGCGATGCGGTCGCGTTGCAACCTCAATGCGTAGTCTGCCGAATACCGTTCGCTACGGATCAGCGTATCCAGCCCATGCAGCAATTCGGGATCGTCGAGCAGCAATGCGTGCAGATCGATGAATTCGCCAACTTCCTGCGCCAATGCGCCGTGCAGGCGTTCTCGCAGCACGCGCATCTCGTCGCGCACCACCCGAATGGCGGCGTGCAGGCGCGCGAGTTCGGCATCGACATCCTCGATGCGCTCCTCGCTGACCTCCAGCGCGTGCGGCAGGCGCAAGCGTGCGCGACCCAAAGCACTACCGCGCGACGCGCCGTGACCCGGCAACTCCAGCCGCACTTCAACTTTCCTCGTCGAAATTGCGCTTGAACAACTCAACCGCGGCTGTTACCGCGGCAATTTCGTCGGGGCCATCAGCCTGCAACAACACGGTTGTGCCTGGTCCGGCAGCCAGCAGCATCACGCCCATGATGCTTTTGGCGTTCACTTCGCGCCCCTTTGCCGTCAGCGTGACATCGCAGCGATAGCCGGACAGCAATTGCACGAGGCGCGCGGTTGCGCGGGCATGCAACCCCAGGCGGTTGGTGACCAGCAGTTCGCGTTCGATCACGACATGGCCTCAGGCTTCATCCTGGATGACGCCATTGCGCGCGCCGGCGGCGGCAACGGCGGGTAGTTCATCCAGGTCAAGATCCGCATAGTTCATCACTCGCAGCAACATCGGCAAGTTCAAAGCGGAGACCCTGCGTACCGGTGTTCCCAATTGCGCCAGCCTGGCCGCGAGGTTGCTGGGCGTGGCGCCATACAAATCCGTGAGGATCAACACGCCCGCTCCGGTGTCGACGCGCCTTAACGCCGAGCTTGCCGCCGGCAGCAGGACGTCGGCGTCCGCGTCATAGGACACCTCGAACGCTTCGGTCTTCAATGGCAATTGCCGCAACAGGCGCGCCGCCGCGGCCATCAGCGCCGTGCCGATGCCTTCGTGGGTGAGCAGGAGAATGCCAACGGACATGTGGGCAACTTAACAGAGGGATGTGACCGATCGGAAGCGCGTCAATCCAGTTCGCGATGGAACACCGCCACTTCGCCCCAATCGTGCGTACGGAAGTGTTCGGCCAGGCGCTCGGCCAGATAGACAGAACGGTGCCGGCCGCCGGTGCAGCCAAAGGCGACGGTGACGTAACTACGGGTATCCGAGCGCATGCGTGGCAGCCAGCTGTCCAGGAATTGCTGGACCTGGCCCACGTATTCGATGACATCAGGCTGCGTCTGCAGGTAATCGCGCACCAGCGCGTCCCGCCCGGAAAGCGGGCGCAATTCTGGATTCCAGTGTGGATTGGGCAGCACGCGCGCGTCAAAGACGAAATCCGCATCAGCCGGGACGCCGCGCCGGTAAGCAAATGATTCAAACAAAAGCGACAACGATGAATCGGTGGTCAAACCGAATTCGGTGATCACCTGGCGACGCAGTTGGTGAACGTTGAGGTCGGTGGTGTCGATCACCGCGTCGGCGATCTGGCGCAGGGGTTTCAACACCTGGCGTTCGAGCGAGATCGCATCAGCCAACGACAGCCCAAGCTGGCTGAGCGGATGCCGTCGGCGGGTGTCCGCATAGCGTTTGAGCAGGATCGATTCGGCTGTGTCGAAGAACACCAGGCGCGGATTCAGGCCCAACGCGCCAACAGCGGACAGCCATTCTGGAATATTGGCCAGGTCGCTATGACGATTGCGGACATCAATGCCCACTGCGAGTTTTTGCGGCGCCCCGTCGTCGCGCGCCACGCTGCGCACGAAGTCCGGCAACAGTTCCGCGGGGAGGTTGTCCACGCAGTAAAAACCGAGGTCTTCCAGCGTATTCAAGGCCACCGATTTGCCCGAGCCCGACATGCCGCTGACGATGATCAGGGATGGGACAGATCGCGTGGCGACATCCTCCGCGCTCATGTAGACCGCTCCAGGAAATGCGTGTGCCGCGCCATGAATGCCGCCGCGGGGTCGGCGCCCTTGGCCCGCAGGATATGTGCGCGTGCGGCAGCCTCGGTCAACACCGCCAGGTTGCGCCCGGGCATCACCGGCAGGCTGATGATCGGCACGTCCAGGTCGAGTACGCGGCGCGCGCCCAGATCACCGGTGATGCGATCCAGGCCTTCCGGCTGCGGCTCCAGGTGAGGCCTGGTCAGATGCACGATCAGGCGCAGGTACTTGTTGCGCTTGACGGCGGTGTCGCCAAACATCTGGCGGATGTCGAGCACGCCCAGGCCGCGAACTTCGAGCATGTCCTGCAACAGATCGGGGCAGGTGCCGTCGAGCACATCCGGCGCGATCTGGGTGAATTCTGGTGCATCGTCGGCCACCAGCCGATGGCCACGCGTGATCAGTTCCAGTGCGAGTTCGCTCTTGCCTGCGCCCGAATCCCCGGTGATCAGCACGCCGATCGAATAGATTTCCATGAACACGCCGTGCAGCGTGACGCGCGGTGCGAGCGTGCGTGCGAGATGGTATTGCAGGTGGTTGAGCAGTTCATGCCCGCGTTTGGGCGACGTCCACAACGGCGTGCCGAACTCCTCCGCCGCGATGCGAAGATCTTCGGGGCAAGGCTGGTCCTTGCTGATCACCAGAGCCAGCGGCGCGAACCCGATGATGCGAGCGATGGTTTCCCAGCGCAGACGTGAATCCAGGCCATCGAGCCAAGCCAGCTCTTCACTCCCCAGGATCTGCACCTTGTTGGGGTAGATGGCATTGAGATACCCGGCCAACGATGGACGCCTGGCGACCGTGTCACCGGATTCCAGCACGCGCGTCCCACCCTGCTCACCGGCGAGCCAACGTAACTCCAGGCGTTCGCCCTGTTGCGCGAACAATTCTGCGGCGCTGATCCTTGCAATCATCAATCAGGCCGCCATGGCGCTGGATGACCGCCCACACGATGGGTCGCGGCTGCGGCCTGCGAGGCGTTCCCTAGCGATATCAAACACAATGTCACTTGAAGTGGATTGCAACAGGGCAATGCGGTCGGCGCTGAGGTAATCCGAAAGCGACATGGGCAGGAGCCTTTGGACGGGCGGCGGTGCAGTCAGGCGAAATCGCCGTTTCGCGCGGCACTTTCGCCGCGATGGTGGTCGACGATTTTTTCCTTGTGCTTGACCAGCAGGCGGTCGAGCTTGTCGGCGAGCAGGTCGATCGCGCCATACATGTCGACGGCATTGGCATCGGCATGCAGCGTGCGGCCTGCAAAGGTCACGGTGGCCTCGGCGCGATGATTGGGTTTGTCCAGGCTCAGCGTGGTCCGCACATCGATGGGCTGATCGAAATGCCGTCCCAGGCGTGCGAATTTGGTCTCCACGTACTCGCGCAGCGCGGGAGTGACTTCGATCTGCTGGCCATGGGTTTCGATGCGCATCGGCGTCTCCTGGAACAAAGTGTGGGCGGGGCAGCATCGCGCGAATCTGGGTTGCTGCTGTGAAATCCTGTTAAACGATCCGGCGATGTTGCAGCCTCGAGGATAATGGGTTCCCTCGCAAAACAGTCCGGCGATTGATCAATACCATCACGCTATGCGCACCCGCTCTTGCGATGAGGCGATTCCCATGGCTTCCCGGTATTTTGCCACGGTGCGTCGCGCGACCGGCACGCCTGCCGCCTTGAGGGTCTCAGCCAGGCGCGCGTCGGATAAGGGTTTTCGCGGGTTTTCGTCGTCGATCATGCGGCGCAGCATGCTCTGGATGGCGATGCTGGAGGTTTCGCCGCCGCCATCGCTATCGATGCCGGAGGCAAAAAAGCTGCGCAGCGCGATCGTGCCGCGCGGGGTGTACACATATTTGCGTGCGATGGCGCGCGACACCGTCGATTCGTGCAAACCCACCTCTCCGGCGACTTCGCGCAATGTCAGCGGCCGTAATGCCTGGGCGCCGAATTCGAGAAACCCCGACTGCTCGCGGACCAGGCACCGCGCGACCTTGAGCAGGGTCTCACCGCGCGCTTCGATATTCCGCAGCAGCCAACGCGCTTCCTGCAGTTGTCCACGCAGGTAACTGTCGCTCGCACCGGCGTGGCCGATCATCTGTTCGTAGCCGCGATGGATGGTCAGCCGTGGAGCGCGTCCTGACGCCAGCGCCACGCGCCAGACGCCTTGCTGTCGCCACATCACGCAGTCCGGCGTGATGTAGGTATCGGCGGGCATGCCGCCGATCTGGGCGCCCGGGCGTGGGTCGAGCGAGCGCAACAACTGCAGCGCGATGGCGACGTCATCCACGGGGCATTGCAGTTCCGCCGCAATGCCCTCCACGCCACTTTTGGGCAGGCGTTCGATCGGCCCGGCGGTGATGCGCAGCGCCAGCGCCTTGCCCGGCGTATCGTCGGGGAGTGGCGTCAACTGCAGCGCCAGGCATTCGCCGAGGTCGCGTGCTCCGACGCCCGCAGGATCGAAACATTGCAACTGGTGCAGCACCGTGAGGAGTTCGGCGCAGGTGACGACGTCCGGCCGCAGTGCCTCGCACAGCGCCTCCAGCGATTCGCGCAGGTAGCCGTTGTCGTCGATGGAATCGATCAGCGTCGCGCCAATGCGGCGATCCAGCGGCGACAGATGGGTGAGATGGAGTTGCCATTGCAGGTGATCCTGCAATGTCTGCGCTTCAGCGACCCGTTCTGCGGCATCGTTATCCTCGCTGCCCTCGGATCCGGTGCCGCCGCGTTGTTGCCATGGCTCCTCACCACGCGCCCACGGTGGTGGTTCGTCGCCAGGCGGCAGGACAACGCTGTCGACATCGTCGCGTTGGCCGTGGCCATCACCCTCGCCGTGGGTGTCAGGAGACAAAGGTTCAGGCTCGGCCCAGTCGAGCAGGGGGTTGCTTTCGACCGCGGTGGTCAGCTCGGCTTCCAGTTCCTGGGCCGACAGCTGCAACAGATGGATTGCCTGGCGCAACTGGGGCGTGAGCACCAGGTGCTGGCCGAGCGATGTCTGCAGGCGAGGCTTCATCACGGTCTCAGCGCGTCCAGGCGAGGACGGCCGCCCGCGATCAGAGGCGGAAGGATTCGCCCAGGTACACGCGACGGACGTCGGGATTGGCCAGCAGCGCGTCCGGAGCCCCCTGCGCGAGCACGCCGCCTTCGTTGAGGATATACGCCCGGTCGCAAATGCCCAAGGTCTCGCGAACATTGTGATCGGTGATCAACACGCCAATGCCCCGGTTCTTGAGGTGCCGGACGATGCGCTGGATTTCCCCGACCGAGATTGGATCCACGCCTGCAAAAGGCTCGTCGAGCAGCATCAGCCGCGGTTTGGCAGCCAGTGCGCGGGCGATTTCGACCCGCCGACGTTCGCCGCCGGACAGGCTGGCGCCGCTCTGGTCGGCGACGTGGACAACCTGCAATTCGTTCATCAGGCTGTCGAGTTCGCGCTGGCGACCGGCGCGATCCAGATCCGGGCGCAGTTCAAGCACCAGCCGCAGGTTGTCGGCGACGCTTAGCTTGCGGAACACCGACGGCTCCTGCGGCAGGTAACCGACACCCAGTTTGGCGCGCGTGTACATCGGCTCGGCGGTGATGTCGCGGCCATCGAGCACGATCCGGCCTGCATCGGCCGGCACAAGCCCGACGATCATGTAAAAGCAGGTCGTTTTGCCGGCGCCGTTGGGGCCAAGCAGGCCGACCACTTCGCCAGCGTCCAGCGTCAGTCCGAAATCGCGAACGACCTCGCGGGAGCGATAGCGCTTGCGCAGTCCCTCGGCGACCAGCATCAGGACGCGGTCTTAGGCGTCGGGGCCGCTGGCTGCGCAGCCGGGCCCGTACGCGGCAAGAGGTGCATCTTGACCCTGCCGCCGGGTTCGCCACCGCTGTCGATGCTGCCGGTCTTGAGGTTGT
>JBBSUF010000036.1:0-18780 GCA_038235185.1 Lysobacterales bacterium | reverse complement strand
TGTTGTCGCCCGGCGGGCGGTTGACCGAAGCTTGAATTATACGCGCCGGGTCTGGGAGTCGGCTTGCACCGCGACGACGCATCGGGATTCTCCCCATTCCCCACCTGCAACGTGAACGCCAAAGGTAGGCCAGGCGCCTTCCCCTATAATCGCAAGCGTCCAGTCACCGGGTCATCCATGCGTTCTCCCGCTTCTGCATCCATGCCAGACCTTATGGCGATCCAGGCCCTGACGCGCGATGACATGGCCGCGGTCGATTGCTTGATCCGGGCCCGGCTGGCCTCGGACGTGGCGCTGATCAACCAGGTTGCCGAATACATCATCGGTGCGGGCGGCAAACGCCTGCGGCCGATGCTGCTGCTCTTGGCGGCACGCGCGGTAAGCCCCTATCACTCGCCAGGCACCCACGACCCCACCCTGCCAGCTTCTGATGGTGACGTGCGGCAATTGGCTGCGGTCATTGAATTCATCCACACCGCGACGCTATTGCACGATGACGTGGTCGACGAATCCGACCTGCGCCGCGGCCGCAACACCGCCAATGCGGTCTGGGGCAACGCCGCCAGCGTACTGGTCGGCGATTTCCTGTATTCGCGCAGCTTCCAGTTGATGGTCGAATTGGAACGCGCCGAGGTGATGCGCATCCTGGCAGACACCACCAACCAGATTGCCGAAGGCGAAGTTCTGCAGCTGCTGCACGTGCGCAATCCCGATACCGATGAGGTTGCCTACCTGCGCGTGATTGATCGCAAGACCGCAGTGTTGTTTGCCGCGGCAACGCGGCTTGGCGGGCTGCTCGGCGGCGCCGATGCAGCGACCTGCGACGCCTTGCATGCGTATGGATTGAACCTCGGCTATGCCTTCCAGATTTCGGATGACGTGCTCGACTATTCCTCCGATGCGTCAACGCTGGGCAAGAACCTCGGCGACGACCTGGCCGAGGGCAAGGCGACGCTGCCCCTGATCCATGCCATGGCACACAGCGACAATCCGATGCAGGCACGCCTTCGCGCGGCAATTCAGCAAGGCGACATCAGTGCCCTGCCCGACGTGCTGGATGCGATCCACGCCACCGGCGGCCTCCAGTACAGTCGCCAGCGCGCCAGCGACTATGCCCTCGCCGCCGAGAACGCGATCGCAGGACTCGTCGGCAACGCCCATGTCGCCGCACTGCGCGGGCTGGCGCGTTACGCGGTCAGTCGCGAGAACTGAGCTCGCCGTTCACTCAATGCGGTGCCGCCGACGAGGGCTTCATCGCGAAGCGCTCGCCGAAAAAGTCGTTCATCATCACGAAGGCGCGCCGCGCGACACGTGGGTTGTACATGCAGTTCGGAGGCGAGTTTGCGTGCTCCAATGCAAAGCAATGCACGGCACCACTGAAGTTGACGAATTGCCAGTCGACTTTCGCCGCGTTCATTTCCTTCTGCAGCGCCGCGATGTCCTCCGCCGTGGTATTGGCGTCGTCGGCGCCATTGAGCACCAGCAGGCTTGCCTTGACTGCGCCTGTCTTGGCGGACATCGACGTGGTCAACCCACCATGGAAGGTCACCACGCCGGCGAGGTTTGCACCGCTGCGCGCCAGTTCCAGCACCGTCGAGCCACCAAAGCAGAACCCGATCGCGCCCAGCCTGCCCACGTCCAGCGGCGCTTTCCCGGCCTGCGCCTTGAGGACGTCCAGCGCCTTGTTGGCGCGTGCGCGCAGCACGCTGCGGTCGGCGTACATCAGCTTCACCTGCGCCATCGCCTCGGCATCGTCCTTCGGCCGCACGCCCTTGCCGTAGACATCAGCGACGAGGATGACGTACTGCGTTCCGGCGATCTTGCGTGCGGTGTCGACGGCGGCATCGGTGACGCCCTTCCAGTCCGGCACCATCACCAGGCCGGGACGCTTGGTGGTGGTCGCGTCGTCATAGACCAGCACGCCGCTGAAGGCTTGTTTGTCCAGTGTCCATTCAACGGGTTTTTCCTGCATCTTCGCAAAGACAGGTGCGGACAGCATTAGCAGCGGCAACATCGTGAGCAGGCGATTCATGGGGATCTCCGAATGGGCACGTCAAGAGTCGATCAGCATGTGTTCAGCGATGGTGAACGTGCTCGCCCGCATAGGTTTTCTACGCGATGCCCAATCCTGCAATCGAGGCGATCGCCTGCGGATCGAATCCCGCCAGTTCCGCAAAGTGTCGACCGCGCTGCGTGTAATCGCGATACGCGCCGAAGCTGGGGGCGCCGGGCGACAACAATACGATGCCACTACCGCCCAGGCGCTGACGGGCGATGCCCATTGCACCCTCCAGATCTGTCGCCGCATCCAGCGTACATGCGGCCTTCGTGGCCGCGAGCAGTTCAAAAATCCTCGGGCCGTTGCCACCCATGGTCACGATGGCGGTGGGCGGGTGGCATTTCATGGCGTCCGCGAAGCCCTGCCAGTCGAGCCCGCGATCATGCCCACCCACCAGGATGGCGACGCGCTGGCTCCCGAATACATCCAACGCGGCAAGAGTGGCATGCGGGGTGGTGCTGATCGAGTCGTTGACGTACGTGATTCCATCGCGCGTGCCCAGCACCTGCAGGCGATGCGGCAACGGCAGGAATTTCGCGGCGTGCGGCGCCAGCGCAGTCGCGTCGAATCCAAGCGCATCGATTGCCGTCAGCACTGCGCACAGGTTGCTGCGATTGTGGCGGCCGGGCAGTGGTAGCTGGCTGGTATCCATCACTTCCGCCTGGCCACGATGCAGGGCGTCGCCGCGCAGGTGCCAACCCTCCCCGCCACCAAACCAGCGCACGTCGCTGTCGGGCAACGCCAGATCCGCCAGCACTGGATCGTTCGCATTGAGGATGGCGATGCGCGGTTGCGCATCGGTGAACAGCCGCAGCTTGTCCTGGACATAGCGCGCCTGCGAACCATGCCAGTCCAGGTGCTCGGGAAAGATGTTGAGCCCGATGGCAATCTCCGGACGCACGCCGCTGTCGGCGACGTCGCCGGTCTGGTAGCTCGACAGTTCGATCGCCCAGAAATCTGCGCTTTGATCGACCAGTTCGAGCAATGGCAGTCCGACATTGCCGGCAAGTGCGGTGCGGTACCCAGCCGTTCGTAAAAGATGGGCAAGCAATGCCGTAGTCGTGCTTTTGCCCTTTGTCCCCGTGATGCATAGCGTGCGCGCATCCGGATTCTCGGCGAACCACAATGCACTTCCCCCGATGAAACGGGTGCCGCCCTTCGCAGCAGTAACGACTTCGGGTCGGTTTGGACTGATGCCTGGGGATTTGATGACCAGATCAAATGTGGCAAGTCGTTCGGCGCCTGCGTCTGTTTCGATGGCCAGCAATCCATCCTGGATTTCGCGTGCCTGCCCTGCTTCCCCGACGCTGCAGAACAGTGTCAGTGCAAGCGCGGGCAGTCGATGACGAATCGCGTGGTAGGCCGCCTGGCCTTCCCGGCCCCAGCCCCACAGCGCAACGTGACCGCCATTGGCCGCGATGGACTCAAGCTGCGAGATGCGCACGCAATTGATCCCAGATCGCCGCAGGAATGCCGTGCTCGCTGTCGGGAACCAGCAACGGTTCGATCCGCAGGTCGTCCGATTGGAGTTGCGGACGAATGACCCGTGCGAAGCGTTCCACCAGCCCGTCTTCGCGCCATTCCGGGCGCGTGGTCAATGCGGACATGGCGGCGCGCGATTCGCGACCCTCGCCAACGCATTCGAAAGGTTTGTGGTCATGGAATTCAAACAATGCGTCGTAGCCCGCCATTTGCGCCGCGTCGTCCAGCAGATTGCGGCCGAAGATACCGACCAGGCGCGGCTTGGGCATGAACGGCGCCAGCGCCAGGAAGACGAAATGGCATTTCGGGCAGATGCCGCACCAGCGATTTGCCGGGCGTTCTCCGAGCAGATGGAAGTTTCGGTTGCAACTGGAGAACCACGCATCGTAGCGATCACTCTTCGCAAACTGTCGCGCGACGGCGAGTTCGCTCATGGGTCGTAACAGTGAGTAGTAACGAAGATCTGCTGCAACATGGCTGCGCACGTGCGCGGCAAAGGCCTGTTCGAATGCCCAACCTTTGGACCACTGATGGTTCACTTCATCCGTGACACTTCCGTCAGGCGCAAGAATCAGGCTGCCATAGCTGGCCGAGCGTTCGTTGGAAAACACGACCTGGTCGACACCAAGCACCATCGCGGCAAAGACCATGATGGCCGAATTCACCGCCGTCACCGGAATGTGGCCGTTCAACGCGCCCTGTCGGTTGAAGTCGAAGAGTTGCGGCGCGAGTTGGCGGCCGATGTTCAACGTGGGCAACCCCGTGCGTTGCGCGCAGGCTGCGATCAATTGCGATCCGCCGATCCAGGTTACGGTCTGTGCAATACCCAGATGTCGCAAGGCTTCGATCGATACCAGGGAATCCTTGCCGCCGCCGATCGCGACAAGTGCATGTCCTTGAAGGCCGACTTGATCTGCGTGTCCTTGGCTTCCTTGCTCACGCGACAGCGTGGGAAGCAAGGATGGAAACCGAATCCTACCCCGCAGCTTCAAGCCGTTTCGGTACGCAAATTCGCCAAGACCATCGACATAAATGGTTTCGAGCAATGCCGCCGTCTCAGTGTCGATCGCATAGGAGTCGATGCATATAACATCCGGCACGGCTGCCTTGTAATAGCTGACTCCTGCGATCAGGTGCAGCAACTGCAAGGCATGTTCCACCGCTGCAACGCGGTGTTCGTCCAACAGGAAGGGCGCGCCGGGGACGGTGATCGTTTCGACCAGTTCTGGACCCTCGTCAAATGCGTACACCAACCGTGCGATGCCTGATGCGGGGTCGAAGCCACAACGCACGAAGCGGAACGTGCCGACGGCATCGCGCTGGAATGTCCACTCAGACATTGGTCTTGCCTTTTGAATGCGAATCTTCGATCAGCATGTCTTCGCCGAGCACGCTCTCGACCGGCAACGCGCGCAGGTTGTAGGTATTCGCCATCGCCATCCCATATGCACCGGCGTCGGATACCAGCACGACATCACCTTCGCAGGTGCCCGCTGGCAGCGGCCGCTGCTGGCCGAGGATATCGCTGCTTTCGCAGATCGGGCCCACGACATCGAAGATCGCAATACTTTCCCCGGTAGCGTCGGAATCGCACTGGGTGAGGTTATGGATGCCGTGATACGCCTCGTACAAGGCCGGCCGCATCAAGGCATTCATTCCGCCATCCAGCCCGACGCGACGCACGCCATCTTTGTCGATCACCTGCGTCACCTGCAGCAGCAGGACGCCTGCTTCAGCGACGAGGTAGCGACCAGGTTCAATCGCAAGCCCAAACCCGGGATACGCCGCCTTGATCGAGGCCAGGCCAGAGGCCCATGCATTGAGATCAAATGGCTTCTCATCGATCCTGTATGGCACGGGCAAGCCGCCGCCGATATCGATGGTGTCCACCGTGCCAATCCTGTCTGCCAGTCCGGCGAGTTCGGCATACACGGCGCGCCAATGTCCAGTGGCATCGATGCCGCTGCCAAGATGTGCGTGCAATCCGCTGATGCGCATTCCGAGCGTGCGCGCCTTTGCAATGAAGGCATCCAGGTGCGCGACCGGCAATCCGAATTTCGCATCGCTTCCGCCCGTGCGTACTTTCTGGTGATGCCCTTCCCCGTAGCCAAGATCAAGGCGCACCCATGCCGTGCGCCCATGAAATACATCCGGCCAGCATTGCAATGCCTCGATGCTGTCGATGGTGACGGTCACCCCGCGCGCGAATGCCGCCTCGTATTCGTGGCGTGGCGCAAAGCTCGGTGTAAACAACACGCGCGATGGCTCGATCGACGGCAGCGTGGCAAATACGCGTTCAAGTTCGCCCAGCGACACGCATTCAAACCCGAAACCCTCCGCGTCCAGCGCACGCAGGATCGCCGGATGCGCATTGGCCTTGAGCGCATAGAAATGGTGGTCGATCGCTCCAATCGCGCGCAAGCCACGCGCACGATCGCGCACGGTCGCCAGGTCATAGACGTAGCGTGGCGTCCCCTGCGTGGCGAGCTGCAGTAGTTGGTCGCGACGTGATCGCCACCACGGCGCTTCACGCACCACCTGTCCATCTGCAATCTCACGCCAACTGGGTCCGAACACGCTGGCGTCCTGCACCGGCATCGCCCCGCTGCGGATCAGCTGTGCGTGCAACTGCGGAATCAAGCCCTCGGCATCGGCTTCGTCGACAACGAACGTCAGGTTGAGATCGTTGGACGACTGCGAAATCAGGTGCACGCGTTCGCGCCCGAAGGCCGCCCAGATGTCCGACAGGCGGTGCAGCAGCGAGCGCATGCCGCGACCGACCAGCGTGATCGACGCGCACGGCGCGATCACCTTGACCCGGCAGACTTCGGCCAGGTCGGCGCTCAGCGCTTCCAGCACGTTGCTGTTGACCAGGTTTTCGCTGGGGTCCAGCGAGACGGTCACGTTGGTTTCTGACGAACCGATAAGGTCGATCGACAATCCATGGCGCTTGAAACGCTCGAACACGTCGGCCAGGAATCCCACCTGCTGCCACATGCCGATACTTTCCATCGACACCAGCACGATGCCGTTGCGACGGCTGATCGCCTTGACGCCGGGAACGGTGTCGACGCCGCCGTCGATGCGCGTGCCGGGAAGATCCGGTCGCTCTGTGTCGAGGATGGCGATCGGTACCCCGGCATCGCGACACGGGCCGATCGCGCGCGGATGCAGCACCTTGGCGCCGGTGGTGGCGATCTCCTGCGCTTCGGCGTAGTCCAGCCGCGTCAGCAGGCGTGCGTCTGGGACTTCACGCGGATTCGCGCTGAACATGCCGGGCACGTCGGTCCAGATTTCCACGCATTGCGCACCGAGTAGCGCACCAAAATAGGCGGCTGACGTGTCGGAACCACCACGGCCCAGGATCGCGGTGCCGCCATCGCCGTGCCGGGCAATGAAGCCCTGCGTCAGCAGCATGCGGGCAGGTTGCTGTGCAAAGCGTGCGCGCCGGGCGACGTCGCTATCGCGGGCGCAGGACACGGACAGTCGTGTCGACCACGCGTTCTGGTTGGGCAGTGCGACGGCATCGAGCCAGTCACGCGCGTCGCACCAGCCGAAATCCATTCCCTGCGCACAAAGATAGGCAGCGCCGAGCGTTGAGGACAGCAACTCACCCTGCGACAGCACCTCGGCTTGCCAGTCCAGCGTGCGCGCTGTGGCCCGCGGATCGGTCGACAGCGCATGCAGCATGGCGATCCGTTCGCCCAGGATGGCATCGGCGTCGAGCTCCAATTCAGCCGCGAAATCGCGATGGCGTTCGTCCAGTGTCGCCATGGCTTGCACGGGATCGTCGGCGCCATCGGCAATCGACTGCAACACGTTGGTGACGCCGGATAATGCAGACACCACGACCAATACCCGTCCATCGCGCGCGCTCGCCTGCCGGCCGATGGTGTCCCATCGATTCCGGCGCGACACCGAGGTGCCGCCGAACTTGAGTACGGTCCAGCGATCGCAGGGCAAGGTCATGATTCGACGGTAAGTCGTAGCGCCCGGCGCGGGCACGAGGGACACATTCTAAATGGTTGCCGCCATGCCGTTCGGATGCCGCGGGTCTCCAGGCGACACCGACTGTTTCGCCGGACGTGGCCGGGTCTGCGACACTTGTCGCTGGTCACCCGATGCCTGCCATGCCCTCGTTCACGCCGCAGGACCGCTTGTCGCGCCGATATCTCCAGATCGACGTGTTTGCCGCGCGTCCGGGTGCCGGGAATCCGCTGGGGGTGGTGCTGGATGCGCAGGATCTCGACGACGCTGCCATGCAGGCATTCGCCGCATGGACCAATTTGTCGGAAACCATTTTCATGCTTCCGCCCACCCAGGCGACTGCGCACTATCGCGTGCGCATTTTTACCCCGCGCCAGGAGTTGCCGTTCGCAGGGCATCCTAGCGTCGGCGCGGCGTGGGCGGCGCTTTCCGGGGGACTTGTGCGCGCCGATGGCGACGTGCTGATCCAGGAGTGCGCGGCGGGTTTGTTGCCCGTGCGGATCGAAACCTCGACCGGCGCCGATGGCGAACCCGTGGTTGGCGTGCATGTGCGCGCACCACGCGCCCATCGACTTGCGCATTCGCCTTCGCACGAATCGCTCATTGATGCGGCGCTTGCCGGCCTCCAACGCGGCCGCCTTGCGCCGGCGTTGTGGAGCAACGGGCCGCCATGGTGGTTGGTGCAACTGGCTGATGGCGACGCGGTTCGCACGATGCAACCGGATCTGGCGGCGATTTCCGCATTGACGCGCGCCAGCGGCGCCGTTGGCCTGGCGGTTCATGGCGGGGCAGATTCCGCGGACCATCATCTGGTCGTGCGCGCCTTCTGCCCGGCCGACAACATCCCAGAGGATCCAGTCACCGGAAGCGCCAATGCCTGCATCGCCGCACAACTGTCGCAAGCTGGGACATTGCCTGGCGCGGGCGGCCACTACGTCGCCAGCCAGGGACGTGAGCTGGGGCGCGACGGCATCGTGCAGGTACAGGTGGATGGCAATGGCGACGTCTGGATCGGTGGTGCCGTGCAACCAGTGATCGATGGCCATGTCAGCTGGCCGACCAGCGTCGGGCGGGCCGCATGATTCGTCGCTATGTCCAAATGGATGTGTTCGCCGATCGTCCCGGCGCCGGGAATCCGCTCGCGGTGGTGCTGGATGCCGACGGGCTCGACGAGCAGACCATGCAGGCCATTGCGCGTTGGACGCGATTGCCGGAAACCACCTTCGTCTTCGCGGCAACGACGTCCGAGGCCAGCTACCGGCTGCGCATCTTCAGTCCGCGCCGCGAAGTGCCGTTTGCCGGCCATCCCAGCGTCGGGACCGCGCATGCCGTGTTGGATGCGGGGCTCGCAGAAGTGCGCGATGGCCTGCTCGTGCAGGAAGGCATTGCCGGGCTGCTGCCGTTGCGGGTCGATGGTTTCGGCGCGTCACGCACGGTTGCCGTGCGGACGCCGCTGGCTCGAGTGATGGAGGTTGCCGATGCTGCCGACGAGCGATTGCGCGAGGCATTGCAGGGTTTGCCGCTCGGCGCACTGCCGCCCGCATTGATGGATGGCGGACGCCGCTGGTGGCTGGTTGAGCTTGCCGATGAAGCGTCGCTACGGGCAGCGATTCCCGACTGGACCGCGATCAGCCGGCTCGCCAACGACACCGCGAGCATGGGGGTCTGCGTGTTCGCGCGCAGCCAGGATCCGGTCTATTACCTGGCGGTACGTGCGTGGGTAGGGTCTCCCGCGCATTTCGAGGATGCCGCTTCGGGTGCCGCCAACGCGACGCTGGCGGCGTGGCTCGCTTCCATGAACGCGTTACCTGGTTCCGGCGGTTTTTATCGTGTGAGCCAAGGGCGCGAAGTCGGCCACGACGCCATCATTGAGTTGCGCGTGGATGGTGCGGGAGATGTTTGGTCGGGAGGGCGTGCCTGCATCATCGTCAACGGCTACATCGATTGGTAAATCAAGTGTCCTTGCGCGCGGCGGCGAGTTGCACATGGTCAACTACGGGCGCGTTCGCGGCGCGATCCGGTGGTCGTGCCTGCACCGTGGTAGCCGGTAACATCGACTGGCACTGAAGGACTTGGAAAAAAAGAAGGGACCGCAAATGCGGTCCCTTCAAGTTTGCATCCCACAGCAATGGAGGCGCTGACGGTCAGCTGGGATCGACATTCACCCGCACGCGGATGCGATTGCCAGGGTTGTAGTTGGTACGCGTGGTGTACGTACGTCCGCCATATTCATACGTAACGTTATAGCCGCTCACGCGGTTGTTGCTGACCTGTCCGTATTGACCGTATTGGGAACTTCCATAGCTGCCATTGGACGAGTAGCCATTGCTGTCCACGGAGACCGGATCGCAGACCTGCACGTGACCAACGCGCTGCGGATACCGTGCCCGCTGCGAATTTTCATAGACCTGCTGCCCGGCAATGCCACCGACGAGCGAACCAATGGCCGATGTCGCGTAGCGTGCCGAGCCACCACCGACCTGGCTGCCAAGGGCCGCGCCGAGCACGCCACCGATCACCGTAGCAACGGTGCGTCCAGCGGTGCTGCCCTGGTTGGAATAACCCTGGTTGCCGTAGTAGCCATTGTTGGAATAACCATTACTGCCATAGCCATTGTTCGAATAGCCATTGTTCGAATAGCCGTTGTTTGGATACCCGTTGCTGGAATAGCCGTTGTTGTAATACCGGTTGTTGCCGGACTCATCGTCGCTGTTGTAGCAGCGGCGGTTATCGGATGTCCGATAGCCATTGCCATATCCCGAGTCGATGACAGGATCCACTCGCAGCACCGTGGCGTAGTCGTAATACGCGCCATTGCTTTGGCCGTAGCGGTCAACGGTGGGTTGGCCGTAGCCGTACGAAGATTGTCCGTAGGTTGTTTGCCCATAAGTCGGCTGTCCGTAGCCGGAGTAGTACCCCGAGGATTGCGCCGAGGCGGTACCGACACTCGCGGCCAGGCCCAAGGCAAGGATCGAAGCAGTGAGGCGATTCATGTGCAGACTCCGCACGCCGGGATGGCGTGGGAGCATGGTTGTCCCGGACGCGTTAAACGAAGCTGAACCCGACAAGCATTGCTCAAACCGTTTAGCGTGGCGACAGGCAACGCCGTGCGCGCATCAGGCCAGTGAAGCCTCCACGCTGATCGGAACTGCACTGAGCGCCCGCGATACCGGGCAATGTTTTCCCGCGTCGTCCGCGATCGCACGGAATGCTACCGCATCGAGTCCCGGCACGTCGGCAGTCACACGCAACCGGATCGCCGAGATCGACGGGCCGCCTTCCATCGACAGATCCACCTCCGCGCGCGTGTCGAGTGCGGCCGGCGGATGTCCGGCTTCTGTCAGTTTGGCCGACAGCGCCATCGTGAAGCACCCGGCATGCGCGGCAGCGATGAGTTCTTCCGGATTGGTGCCTTTGAGGTCACCAAAGCGACTGTTGAACCCATAAGGCGTGTCGCTCATCAGTCCACTGGCTGGCGTGCTGAGCGTGCCCTTGCCGGTTTTAAGGTCGCCTTGCCAATGCGCGGTTGCGTAACGGGAAGTTGTCATGTGGTTCTCCTGTTGGACGGCAGGAAGATTACTTGTTGCGATGTGAGCAACTGATCGTCGCTCGAGTGCCTTCGACCGGATTGACGAAACACACGGCACGCTTGACCCCCGCCCCTGCCTGCGGGAGTCTTGGCCTCCCGGCCCTGGGCCGGTACCCGCCATGACCGCCCGCCGAGCGCCCGCTCGGACGGCAGCGCTTCCGCAGCGGACAGCCATGACGGCCTTGAACCCAACCATGGGAGAAACGGCCTCATGTCCTATACCACCGAGCAAATCCGCAACGTGGCCCTAGCGGGCCACCCTGCCGCCGGCAAGACCATCCTCTTCGAAGCCCTGCTGCATGCCGGCGGCGCCGTCACCACGGCAGGCACAATCGAACGCGGGTCGACCGTGTCGGACTTCGACCCGATCGAAAAAGACCGCGGTCATTCCATCGATACCGCGATTGCCAGCATCGACCATTCAGTGGCTGGCCTGGCGCCCGTCCACATCAACCTGATAGACACACCGGGCTATCCCGATTTCCGTGGCCCAACATTGTCAGCGCTTGCGGCGGTCGAGACCGTCGCGATAGTAGTAGACGCCGATACCGGCATCGGTTACGGCACGCACCGGATGATGGAGCACGCCAAGACGCGCAATCTTTGCCGCGTCATCGTCATCAACAAGATCGACCATCCCGGCGCGAAGCTTGGTGTCCTGCTCGACGAACTACGCAGCACGTTTGGAGTGGAAGTGTTGCCGCTGAACCTGCCGGCAGAGGGCGGCAAACGCGTGATCGACTGCTTCTGGCAATCCTCCGGCGACAGCGACCTGGGCCCGGTCGGCGGATGGCACCAGAAGATCATCGACCAGGTGGTCGAAGTGAGCGAAAAGATGATGGATCGCTATCTCGACCAGGGCGAATCAGGCCTGCAGGGAAATGAATTGCACGATGCCTTCGAGCAATGCCTGCGCGAAGGCCACCTGGTGCCGGTGTGTTTCGTCTCCGCGCGGCGTGGCACAGGCGTCAGGGCACTGCTTGAAATCACCGCGAAACTCTTTCCACACCCGGGTGAAGGCAATCCACCATCCTTCGTCAAAGGTCGCGGCGCGGAGGCAATCCCGATACATGCGATTCCCGATCCCGATGCGCATGTCATCGCGGACGTTTTCAAGATCGTCAATGATCCTTTCGTCGGCAAGCTTGGCATCTTCCGTGTCTACCAGGGCACGGTGAAAAAGGAATCACATCTCTTCGTCGACGACGGCAAGAAGCCGTTCAAGGTGGCGCACCTGTTCAAGATGAAGGGCAAGGAGCACATCGAGATCGCGCACGCCATTCCCGGGGATATCGCCGCGGTCGCGAAAGTCGATGAACTGCATTTCGATGCCGTGCTGCACGACAGCCATGACGAAGACCAGATCCACCTGGCGCCGCTGGGGTTCCCGCAGCCGATGTTCGGACTTGCCGCTGAAGCAGCACACAAGGGCCACGAACAGAAGCTCGCAACTGCCTTGCTCAAGCTGGCCGAAGAAGATCCTGCGTTTGTCGTAGAGCACCACATGGAGCTAAACGAAACCGTGCTGCGCGGACTGTCCGACTTGCATCTGAGAGTCATGCTGGACCGGCTGCGCGAAAAATACGGAGTGGAGGTCAAAACGCGCCCGCCCAGGATCGCCTATCGCGAGACCGTGAGCAGCAAGGCCGAAGGACATCATCGGCACAAGAAACAGACAGGTGGCGCGGGACAGTTCGGTGAAGTGTATTTACGCATCGAGCCGCTCAAGCGTGGAGCAGGGTTTGAATTCGCCGATGAAGTGAAAGGCGGCACGATCCCCGGGCAGTTCATCCCCGCCGTCGAGAAAGGCGTGAGGCTGGTGCTGGCCAGTGGCGCGGTGGCGGGTTATCCGTTGCAGGACGTGCGCGTGACGGTCTACGACGGCAAATACCACAACGTCGACAGCAAGGAAGTAGCCTTCGTGGCTGCTGGCAAGAAGGCCTTTCTGGACGCCATCGCCAAGGCCAATCCGCAGGTGCTCGAGCCGATCGTCGACCTTGAGGTGGCAGCACCCGAACAGCACATGGGGGACATCAGCGGCGGGTTGTCATCCAAACGCGCCCGCATCAATGGCACCGATTCGGCGCGCGGCGGCGAGATCGTGGTCAAGGCGCAGGTGCCTTTGTCAGAACTGGAAGGATATGCCGCCGAACTCAAATCGGTGACTGCCGGCCGTGGACGCTATTCCCTGGATTTCAGCCATTACGAGCCGGTTCCGATGGCAGTGCAGCACAAGCTGGTCGACGCGTACAAGCCGCGACACGAAGACGATTGAGGCAAAAATCCTTCAAAAGCCGACCTGGAAACACCTTGATTTGGGAAATTGAAAAAAAAAGCCGTAAAAAGCCTCTCGGGACTTGGCGTCTGCGCACGCATCGCCTACATTCCAACTGCCGAGGGAGAAATCCTGGCCAACCCATCCATCATCGAGTACCACGGGACACATATGGCGAAGAAGAAAGTCGCAACGAAGAAAGCCGCTCCGAAGGCCGCCGCCAAGCCGGCCGCTCCCAAGCCGATCAAGGAAGCGCTGGGCAAGTCCGGCCTGGTCGCACACATTTCCGAAAACAGTGGCGTCGCGCCGCGCGACGTGCGCGCCGTACTGGTCGCGCTGGAAGGCGCGGTGCACGGTTCCGTCAACAAGAAAGGCGTTGGCTCGTTCACCCTGCCAGGCCTGCTGAAGATCTCCGCCGTCAGCGTGCCGGCCAAGCCCAAGCGCAAGGGCATCAACCCGTTCACGAAGGAAGAACAGTGGTTCGCCGCCAAGCCAGCGTCAGTGAAGGTGAAAGTGCGCCCGCTCAAGAAGCTCAAGGACGCCGCGGCCTGATCGTGCCGCAACCTGCGTAACGGTTCGACCGTTTGCAAAAAGGGCCGGCATTATCCGGCCCTTTTTTTGTTGGGCTTTGAAGACAGGCTGGTGCGTGCCTAGCATCTGGTGAATGCCCATATCAAGGCGAGTTCTTCGCTTTCCCATGCTCCTTGACGTCGTGACTCGGCAGGCACGAAATTGCTTTGAGCAGGCGTTCACCTCCGCCACGGCATTGTGTCCGCCCATGGAATTGAATCGGATTGGCATGGCCATGACGCAGCTAACCCGTCCCCGCATCCCCGCTTGCCTATGCGTGGTGTTATTGCTTGCCGCGTGCGGCCACCGAAACCAGGCCAGTCCAGGTAGCACAGGCAGCGATGATGTCACCGACGTTGCCTTCTCCTCGCTGCCGCAACCGCAAGCCAAAGGCGGTTCAATCACCGGCATGCCGGACACGCCCGGCCCCGCCTCGGCCATATCGACCCTGCAGCCGTTGACCCCAAGCGCCACGAGTGCCGGCGACGAGACCGTCGCATCGCCAGTAAATTCGGATCCAACAGGGGCCCCCGCAGGCAGCGTAACCGACATGGCAGCACAGCAGATCCCGGCAGGATCGGCTGATCCATCCCCTGCAATGGAACCTACTCCGCAGGACGCCGTTGCCGTGATCCATGACTACTACTCCGCAATCAACCAAGCTGGATTCGCCCATGCCTGGGCCCTGTGGTCCGATCACGGTCGCGCCAGCGGGCAAACGCCGCAGCAATTTGCCGATGGCTATGCGGATACTGCCAACGTCAACGTACAGACGCAGGCACCCACGCACTTGGATGCCGCTGCAGGTTCGCGGTATATCGAAATTCCAGTGACGATCACCGCATCGCGTCGCGACGGCAGCGAACATCGGTACTCAGGCACCTATACCCTGCGACGCTCCACGGTCGATGGCTCCACGGCAGACCAGCGGGCGTGGCGGATCGCCACGGCCAATCTGCACGAGGTTCTGCCGTGACAATTGTTCGCGTTGTAGTTTTGTTGGTACTTGCGCTGACGGCATGTCGCCGCGAACCGGCACCGCCGCCCGGCACATCACCAGCATCGAACCACACCATCGCAGTCGCAACGCCTACAGTCGATCCTGATCCGGCGCTGAATTCAGCCTCGCTGGCGGGGGTGGCCGAAGACGCCGACGCAACGCCAGCCAATCTCAGCGATGCGAGTACATACCGCCTACCGGGATTATTCGCGCCCAGCACCAGCATGAGTTGGCTGCAGCAACGTTTCGGGAAGGCCAATGTCCACGTCGCCGACGTGCCTGGCGGCGAAGGCGAAACGTCGCGCGGAGTGATCCTATTCCCCGACGACAACCATCGCCGCGCTTATCTGTATTTCCAGGACGAGCAGCGGCTGCGCGGGCTCAGCATGGTGCGGGTGATGGATGAAGGATCGCGCTGGCAGCTCGACAACGGAGTCGCCATCGGCATGCCGCTATCGAAATTGCAGGCGCTCAACGACAGGCCGATCCGGTTTACCGGATTCGACTGGGATTACGGCGGCGCAATCAGCGACTGGAATGGCGGTCGTCTGCAGCCAGACGACAAGGCTCCGCAGCGCCGCGGCATCGGCCTGAACCATCGCGACGGGGTCGAGGGTGCTTATCCGATGGGCGAGGACACATTCTCCAGTGATGATCGCCGCTATCCGCATTTGGGAAGCATCGTGATCGTCGGCGAGATCAGCATCTCGTTTCCCGGCGAAGATGACCTCTAGCTCCCGGGCACTGCTCATTCAAAGCTCGAAGCGGTAACTCAACTTCACCAGCAGCTGTTCGCTGTCGTGCAATGAAAAACTGTCGCCCAGCAGCGGCGTCACGTCCTGCGAAAACTGGTTCAAGCCAAACCCTCCGCGGACGTAGGCAATGTAGAGATTCGACAAGGGCGCCAGCTCATAGCGATAGCGAATCTGGAACCCAAGGTTGCGCAGGCTGAAATCGTCCACGTGCTCGTTGCTTGCCACCGGGGTGCCATCTGCTGCAACGCGCCACGCCTGGCGCATGCGCGCATCAAGCGCGATGGTTTCCAGCTTGACGCGGAGATCCTGTTTCGGGTTGATCGTCCACTGTAGGCCACTGTTGAGTGATATCTGGTTTGTCCGAAAACTTCCGAGCAGGTTGTCGCGTTGCCAGATCAGCGAATCCGGGTTGTGCTCCACATAGAGTTCGGCTTGGATATTCAAGTTGTCGCTGATGAAGTAGGTGGGATTCAAATCAAATGAGATTGATCCATTGGCGGGCCCGCCGAGGCCCTCCGCGGCGTAGCGCGTGTTGGCATACAGCGACCAGTGTCCTTTCCGCGACCAGAATCGTTCGTAAAACCCATACAACTTGGCCGGCACTCTCACCACGCCGTTGCCACGGGTGGTCAGGTCGTCAAATCCGGGCGTGAACGCGCTGATTTCCAAGAACTCATTGCCACCATGGCGCATATCGCTCTGCCGCTTGAGCGACACGGCATCGGTGAGGTGCACACCAGCGTCGTTGTACTCGCTCAGGGCCACATAGCGCCAGTCGTGTGATGCGTATGAAGAGTCCGCGGGCAGCGTGGAGACACGATGACCCAGTTCATACCGCGCATAGTTGTAGTTGTTGCGCTGCAGGTAGCCGAAATCATTCAATTGCAGGCCGCGGCCAAGATGCTCGGCATACAACTGCTGTCGCCAGGTGTTGCCCATGTCGTAATCGATCTGCACCTGGCCGCCGCTGTCGATGGTACCGACGCCTTTCTGCTGCACATCGCTGGCGACCAGGGTGGTGCGAATGCCGAGTTTCGCATCGGGATTCCAACGGTGATCGAACTCATACACGGTCGCCTGCCGGTCCAGGAACGGTCGATCCACGCGGGTCACCATCGCGCCAACACCCTGGGTGGCGAAATCGCGCGTGCCGCGCAGTGCGTAGAAATCGCGACCAACAGCGTCCGCCTCGGTCGCTGCAAACAGGCCGTAGTTGAAGGCTCCGATGCTGCCATTGACCTTTGCGGCCGCAGTCACGTCACCGGCACCGCTCCCATCATCCGCCACCCCGCCCACGCGACGCGTGTAAATCAGGCGATTGGCATTATTGAGCGAGCCAAACGGCACGTCGAAGAAACTCTGGTTCTCTGTAAAAAACGGTCGTTTGTCGCTGAAAAAGGTTTCCACCGCACTGAAGTTGACGACCAGTTGATCGCTCTCGACCTGACCAAAATCGGGATTGAGGGTCGCACTGAGCTGGAACCTGCCATTCGGCTTCCAGAAAATGTCTCCACCGGCGTCGAATTTTTCGCGACGACGGATGTTGTCGTAAACACCGACCACGTAAGGGGTCACCGTCAATAGTGACTGGCTGTATGCGGGCACTTCGACCTTCGCGAAAACGCTCAGGAACCGCTGTTCCCCTCCAAAGATCGCAGGCCATCCCACTCGCTCGCCAGTGGCGCCCACCACGCGATCGAGCTGCAATCCGATCGTGCGCTTGCCGTCGTGGCCGTCCTTCATCGGCGCGATGGACCAAGGAATCAGGAATTCAGCCGACCAGGTATCGCCGTCCTCGGACACCCCGTGCTGCCAGTTGCCGTCCCAGTCCGAATTGAACTGGTTCTCGTTGGTGATGGTCTGGTCCTGGATACTGTCTGACAGGCGCACCATGAAGTTGTAGCCAATCCGTCCCTCGCCATCGAAGTCGACGTACACATTCACGCGATCGGTGGCGGCGTTGGCGTCGCGCTGCACGGCTTGGCGCGTGCGCGGCACATTGGGAGGCTGGGTGTTCCTGAAGGCGATGGCCAGACCTTCGGGCGTCGCCAACACCCAAGCCTCTGTCGGGTAGGGGCTGGGTGCGCGCGACAGCGGTTGCGTCAGTCGAAAATCGGTGATGTGGCGCGCGCCCGCCCACTCGGCGGCATCGATCCGGCCATCAACCTGGACGGCGGATGCAGACGTCGAGACCATCCACAGGACCACGAGAAGGAGCATTGCACGCATTGAAGTCGTTCGCTCCGGTTTGGTCCGCACAGGCTACCCACCCAGACCTGGATTACCGACTGTCAAAAGTCATGGCGACCATGTGCATGGGGGCTCATCCCGAGTTTGTGGATGGCTGGCCGATATCTTCTACGGCGGTTCAACGGCCCGTCGTTTGATGTTCAACGCCTGGGCTTCAACATCGTCCCGCAGCACGTCTTCGCACCGCACCGGCAGGCCCATATTTTCTTCAAGCGGGCCGTATGCGGCTCGTCCAGCGTGATCCCGTAGTCATAGGTCAGCTCTTCGCCGGGCTTGATGGCACGCGTCGCCTCGATGAACACCCGCGACTTGCGCGCATCGGTCTCGTTCTCGTCCAGCACCGCTTCGCAATTGGGCTTGCAGCCGTGATTGATCCACCGGGCCGAATTGCCGCCGTAATTCGCGTCAATTACGTATTCGTCGTTAAGCGTGAACAAAAACGTATGACCGCTGTCGACATCGCCGCTAGCATCGGCATCGACATCCGCGTGGGTGCGACGTTGCCCTTTGTACTCGATCACGCGCTCGCCCTTGGCGATCGGCATGGCAGCGAATACTCCGTTGCCGTGGATGGCGGATTTACGGGCGACGATCTTGCGTGGCATGCGGATTCCTCGGAGTTGAAACCGGATTGTCGCCCGGATGAGCATGTGGCCGCCATTGCTCACGCCACCCGCCCCCGCAAACAAGAGCCCAATTTCGGTCACTAGGCGCTTGCAGCCAAGAAATAGTACAATTTCGGTACTCTATCTAGTTTCCGTACAGGTTCTTCCATGTTGCGCGTGACCAAACTCACCGATTACGCCACTGTCG
>JBBSUF010000035.1:0-18996 GCA_038235185.1 Lysobacterales bacterium | reverse complement strand
GCCGCGTGCGCGATGTGGAAGCTGTCGACTTCGAAATGCCGGCGCAGGTTCGCGCGCGTGTCGGAGCGGCCGAAGCCATCGGTACCGAGCACGCTGTAGCGCATCGGCACATACGCGCGGATCTGCTCGGGGTACGCGCGCACGTAATCGGTGGCGACGATGGCCGGGCCTTGGCGTCCTTCGAGCAGTTGCGTGACAAACGGCTTGCGCTGCGTGTCTTCCGGATTCAGGCGGTTGAAGCGTTCGGCGTCGATGCCGTCGCGCGCAAGCTCATTGAAACCAGGGCACGACCAGATGTCCGACTTGATGCCGAAATCCTTGTCCAGCAGTTCACTTGCCGCAATGGCTTCGCGCAGGATGGTGCCGCTGCCCATCAGCTGCACCCGCAGTTCGCCTTTCTTCGGCTTGCCCGCGTCGGCGAACAGATACATGCCCTTGATGATGCCGTCGGCCGCGCCTTCCGGCATGTCGGGGTGGGCGTAGTTTTCGTTCATCAGTGTGATGTAGAAATATTCGTCGCGCTGCTCGGTGAGCATGCGCTGCATGCCGTGCTGCAGGATCACCGCGACTTCATAGCTGAAGGTCGGATCGTAGCTGCGGCAGTTTGGGATCAGGTTGGCCTGCAGCATGCTCTGGCCATCTTCGTGTTGCAGGCCTTCGCCGTTGAGCGTGGTGCGCCCCGCCGTGGCGCCGAGCAGGAAGCCGCGTGAGCGCATGTCCGCCGCCTGCCACGCGCTGTCGCCGATGCGCTGGAAGCCGAACATCGAGTAGTAGATGTAGAACGGCAACATCTGCAGATCATTCACGCTGTAGCTGGTCGCGCACGCCAGCCATGACGAAAACGCGCCGGCCTCGGTGATGCCTTCCTCCAGCACCTGGCCGGTTGCGTCCTCGCGGTAATACATCAGCTGGTCGCGATCGACCGGCTTGTACTTCTGCCCGTGCGGGGCATAGATGCCGAGCTGGCGGAACATGCCTTCCATGCCGAATGTTCGCGCTTCGTCGGCGACGATCGGCACGCAGCGCGGGCCGACCTGCTTGTCGCGCAGGGTGATGTTGAGCGCCTGCACGAACGCCATCGTGGTGCTGATCTGGCGCTCGCCGCTGGTCTTGAGCAGGCGGTCGTAGACCTCGAGCTTTGGTGCTTCCAATGACTGCGTGGCCTTGCGACGACGCTGCGGCAGGAACCCGCCAAGCGCCTTGCGACGCTCGTGCATGTACTCGACTTCCGGTGATTTGTCGCCCGGATGGAAGAACGGAATGACGTCGGCGGCGAGCTGCGCATCGCTGATCGGGATCTGGAAGCGATCGCGGAACGCGCGCACGTCGGCGTCGTCCATCTTCTTGGTGCCGTGCGTGGGGTTGAGCGCCTCGCCCGCTGCGCCCATGCCGTAGCCCTTGACGGTTTTCGCCAGGATCACCGTCGGCATGCCGGTGGTGCGCACGGCATCGTGGTAAGCGGCGTACACCTTGTGTGGATCGTGGCCGCCGCGGTTGAGGCGCCAGATGTCGTCGTCGGACAGGTTCGCGACCAGTGCGGCGGTCTCCGGATATTTGCCGAAGAAATTGTCGCGCGTGTACTTGCCACCGAAGGCCTTGCAGTTCTGGTATTCGCCGTCGACGGTTTCCATCATCAACTGGCGCAACTTGCCGGTGGTGTCGCGCGCGAGCAGCGGATCCCAGTACGTGCCCCAGATGGTCTTGATGACGTTCCAATCGGCGCCGCGGAACTGGCCTTCAAGCTCCTGGATGATCTTGCCGTTGCCGCGCACGGGGCCATCGAGGCGCTGCAGGTTGCAGTTGACGACGAAGATCAGGTTGTCCAGGCCCTCGCGGCCTGCAACGGAAATCGCGCCGAGGCTTTCGGGCTCGTCGGTTTCACCATCGCCCAGGAAACACCAGACCTTGCGATCGGTCTTCGGCATGAGGCCCCGACCTTCAAGGTATTTCCAGTTGCGCGCCTGGTAGATCGCGGCGAGCGGGCCCAGGCCCATCGATACGGTGGCCGTCTGCCAGTACTCGGGCATCAGCCACGGATGTGGGTACGAACTCAATCCGCGGCCGCCGACTTCCATGCGGAAATGATCGAGTTGCGATTCACTGATGCGGCCTTCGAGGAACGAGCGCGCGTAGATGCCAGGCGAGGAATGGCCCTGGATGTACAGCAGGTCGCCGGGATGCTCGGCCGAAGGTGCGCGCCAGAAATGATTGAAGCCCACGTCGTACAACGTGGCGCCGGACGCGAAGCTGGCGATGTGGCCGCCCAGGTCACCAGGCTTGCGGTTGGCACGCACCACCATCGCCATCGCGTTCCAGCGGATGATCGAGCGGATGCGCCATTCCATGTTGGAATCGCCGGGCAGTGTTGCTTCCTGCCCGGGCGGAATGGTGTTGACGTATTCGGTGGTCGGCGAAAACGGCAGGTGCGCCCCGGCACGCCGCGTGAGCTCGACCATGCCTTCGAGCAATTGATGCGCACGCTCAGCGCCGGTGTGGTCGATGACCGCCTTGATCGACTCGACCCACTCGCGGGTCTCTGCCGGATCCGGATCGTCGAGCAGCAGTTCGTTCAGCCAGTTCATCAAGATGCTCCGCACCGCCCGCTGGCAGCGCATGTGTGTCGTTGGGATCGGGTGATTCTAGCAGGGGGGTTTCCGGCGATCTTTTTGAGCCAAGCCCCATCACGACAGTCGAAGCTTCCCCCGAAGGTTGGCCGCGTGTTGACTATCTACTAATGTCGTAGTACTAATGACTGCGTATCCGTCAAACAGGCTCCCCCATGGCTGCTCCCCACCCCACTGAAGGCGAACTGGCGATCCTGCGCGTGCTGTGGTCGCGCAAGGAGCCGATGACTGTTCGAGAAGTGCACGGGGTGTTGTCGCGCAACAAGGACACGGCGTACACGACGGTGCTGAAGATGCTCACGATCATGTCCGAGAAGGGACTGGTTCGCCGCGACGAGTCCGAGCGCAGCCATACCTATTTGGCCGCGCATCCGGAGCCGGTGGTGCAAACGTCGTTGTTGAACGACCTGATGCGTCGCGCGTTTTCCGGTTCCGCATTGAAGCTGGTGCAGCGCGCGCTGGACGATGACACGGCAAGCACCGAGGATCTCGAGGCGATTTCCAGGCTGATCGCCAAAGCCAAGGCGAAGCGGAAGCAAGGCTGATGGACGCGCTTTGGAACGCGCAGTACGGGTTCGCGCCTGCATTGGCATTGTCGCTGCTGCATGCACTGTGGCAGGACGCATTGCTGGCGGCGGCTGCGGCACTGGCGTTCGCCGCGTTGCACCGGCGCAGTGCCGCGTTGCGGCACTCCGTCGGCATGGGGTTCCTGCTGGCGATGGTGCTGGTGCCGGCGATGGGTTTCCTGCGGTTCTGGCAACAGCCGGGCAGCGCGGTCAACAACGGTTGGTTGCCGGCGATGTCGGCGCCGCAGTTGGGCATGATCCCGGGCGTGTTCGTGCAGGACACCAGCCCCGTTGCAAGGAGCCTCACCTTGCTGTGGCTGCTGGGCGTAACGCTGATGTTGCTGCGCCAGTTCGGCGGACTGCGTCTGCTCGGCGCGCTTGAACGGCGCCCTTACGAAGTTCTGCCTGCGCAATGGCAGGCACGCGTGCTGCACTTGCAACGTGCCTTGGGCATTTCGCGCACGGTTGTCGTGCGGCTGGCCGGTGATGTCGTCGCACCTTTCACAGCGCGGTTGTTCCGGCCGGTGATCTGGTTGCCGTTGACGCTGCTGACGCAATTGTCGACCGCACAACTCGAAGCGCTGCTCGCGCACGAACTCGCGCATATCCGTCGCCTGGACTGGTTGTCCAACGGCGTGCAGTGCGTCATTGAATCGCTGCTGTTCTTCCATCCTGGTGCGTGGTGGCTGAGCTGCCGCATCCGGCAGGAACGCGAACACGCGTGTGACGATCTGGCAGTGGCGGCGTGCGGGGACGCCATTGCATTGGCCGAGGCGCTTGCGCAACTCGAACGCCATCGACATCCCTCCCCGCGTCTCGTGCTAGCCGCCAATGGAGGCTCACTCATGCAACGCATCACCCGCTTACTGACCGGTACGACACCTCGCGCGCGGTGGCGCGTGCCCGCCGCCATCGCGGTCATCGTGGTCTCCGGCGCGGTGCTCGCGACCCAGGTGGGCGTGACCGGCCACAAGCTGCCGAACCTGCGCATCACGTCCTCGACCGACGGGGTGCTGCGGCCCGGCGACGTGCGAGAGGTCACCGCCAACGGATTGGACAAGCAACGTCAATATCGCGTCACGGTCGACGCGCAAGGACGACTGGTGGAGTCCTACCGCGAAGACGGCCAGCCGCGACCCATCAACGCCACCGTGCGCAGGTGGATCAGTGAAGTCGATCGCCTGAGCGTCCCACCTGTCCCGCCCGTGCCGCCGATGCCGCCGATGCCAGCCGCACCACCGCCGCCGCCACCGCCGCCAGAAATCACCGACGACGCCGCATTCAAGTCGCTCATCCGCTCGGTCGCGGCAGATCCTGGCGTCATCGCGAAACTGGGCAGCCCTGTGGTCCTGGCATCCAACGACGTGCACGGCCGCATCAACATCGATGACGACAAACACGGCGATGCGAACGTCACCGTCGCGCTAAGCGGGCCGAAGGGCCGCATCGACACGCACGTGGAGGCCTCACTCAATGAAGGCCAGTGGGCGATGCAGCGCGTCGACTTCCGCGGACCCGGGCACTGAGTTTTTTTACCCGCTAGTCCTAACTGATTAGTAGTCATCTCCAAGCACGGTCGCTTACCTGATGAGCCACTTCTTCGCCGCGAGCGACAAGCGCCATCTCAACGACATTTACACGCGACCCACCGGCAAGACCGAGCAGTACTGGACGACACCGTCGGTGGGTACGCACTACACCAAGCCGGCGTATGTGCTGACGTCGGCACGCACGTTCTCCGGTGGCGAAGAATTCGCCTACGACGCCCAGACCCAGAAGCGTGCCACGCTGGTGGGCGAAACCACTGGCGGCGGCGCCAACCCTGGCGATGATTTTTCGATCGGCCATGATTTCGTCGCGTTCATCCCGACCGGGCGCGCGATCAATCCGATGACACACACCAACTGGGAACACGTTGGCGTCAAACCCGATATCGCCGTGCCAGCAGCTGATGCGCAGAAGACTGCGTACGCCGCAGCGTTGCGCTCACTGGTGGCAGCGGCGAAGGATCCGGACGAGAAAGCCGAGCTGCAGGACACGCTGCGCAAGGTTGAAAGCGGCGTGGTCGACGTGCCGAACTACTCGCCGCGCCACTGAGGGCGGCACCGCGGACAACGCGGAGGCGGTGCGGAATGCAACGCAGCGTCGTGCTACGGCCGGCGCACCAGGCTCGCTACGGTTGCGAGCAGTTCCTGGGCTTCGAACGGCTTGGCGACGTGTGCCTGGTAACCGGCAATCAGCGCGCGGGTGCGATCCTGCGACCGCGCGAACGCCGTCAGCGCCACGGCGGGGACCTGGCCGCCTTCGGCCACGGGCAATCGACGGACATCGCGGATCAGCGCATAGCCGTCGGTGCCCGGCATGCCGATGTCGCTGATCAAAAGATCCGGCGGCTCGCGGCGCATGCAGGCCAGCGCATCGGCGGCACTGGCTGCCGTCGCCACCTTGGCACCGGCCTGCAACAGCAATTGCTCGACCACCACGCGGGTGTCGGATTCATCATCGACCACCAGCACGGTGAGATGGGAAAGATCCACCTGCGGTTGCGCGTCAACTTCGTCATTGGAATCGTCGGTGGATCTCTGGAGGAGGTCAGTGCGCCATGCGGTCAGCGGCAGGCGCACCACGAACGTCGCGCCCTTGCCCTCGCCAGGGCTCTCGACTTCCACCGTGCCACCGTGCAATTCGGTCAGCTGCCGCACGATGGCAAGTCCCAGCCCGAGGCCGCCATGCACGCGCGAGATCGAGGCGTCCGCCTGCCGGAACCGGTCGAACACCAACGGCAGGAAATCGGGATGGATGCCGATGCCCGAGTCGGCGACCCGGATTTCCAGGTGCGACTCGACACGGGCGACCAGCACTTCGATCTTTCCCTGCCTAGGTGTGAACTTGACCGCATTGGCGAGCAGGTTCCAGACCACCTGCTGGAGACGATTGGGATCCCCAGCCACCGGTCCGGCCTTGGGGTCGATGACTACCCTCAGGTCGATTCCTTTCGCCTGCACTGACGGACGCACGGCTTCGACCGACGCTTCGACGACTGCCTTTACATCCGTCGGCTGCACATCCAGCCGCACCTTGCCGGAGACGATCCTGCTCATGTCGAGCAGGTCCTCGATCAGCTTGGCCTGCGCTCTTGCATTGCGGCCGATCGTGTCCAGTCCACGCGCCAGGTTCTCGGGTGTTGCATTGCCGCCCTGCAGGATCTGCGACCAGCCCAGGATTGCGCTCAACGGAGTGCGCAACTCATGGGACAGGGTCGCGAGGAATTCATCCTTCATCAGGTTGGCCTGTTCGGCATCGGCCCGCGCGGATTGCTCGGCGGCAAGCAGCGCCTCGCGTTCGGCAACGCCACGCTTCACCGTCTCGTACAGACGCGCGTTGTCGATCGCGACCGCCGCCTGCGCGGCGATGCCACTGATGATGCGTTCGGTGCGTTCGGTGAAGACAGCGACCTCGCGATGGCCGAAGAACAGTCCACCGATCGGCTCACCGGAGGGTGACATCACCGCCACGGCCAGGAAACTGCGCACCTCCGGGTGCCCCTTGGGCAGGCCGAAGTGAGGCGCCATGTGCCCATAACGCGGATCGACGAACACGTCGTCGATGCGGACCGGGGGGCCGCCGCGAAACGTCGAGCCGAACAGCGCGGTGGCCCGTGGATGTCCGAATTTTTCAAACGCCTCGCGTGGCGCGCCGGACAACGAGAACAGCTGGAAGACGTCGCCCTGCTCGTTGGTTGCGTTGTAGAAAAAAGCGCCGAATTCCGCGCCACTGAGTTGGGTGGCGTGATCGGTCACCTGCTGAAGCAACACATCCAGGTCGAGTTGCGAGGCAAGCGCCTGGCCCGTGGTGTGGACCATGTCCAGGATGCGGGTTTCATCCTGCAGGGCCTGGCGCGCACGATCGACTGATCCCAGTTCGGTATTGGTGCCGAACCAGCGCAAGATCGCGCCGCTTTCGTCGCGCACCGGATTGGCGCGGGTCAGGAACGCCCTCAGCATGCCATCCGCGCCACGCAATGGAAATTCCATCTCGAATGGTTCGCCGCTTTGAAGCGACTGCGTCCAGTGCTCAAGCACCCTCGGCAGGATCTCGGCGTCGTGGACACGGTGCCAACCGGTCGCGTCCTGCATCTGCTCGGGAGTGGTGCCGGTGTAGTCGTACCAGCCGCGGTTGTACCAGAAGATGTTTCCGTCCCGGTCGGCAATCCACACCAGCTGCGGCATGGTGTCTGCCAGCGCACGCAATTCGTTTTCGCGCTGCACCAACGCAATCTCCGCCTGCTTGCGGTTGGTGATGTCTTCCACCGCCCCGATGAACTGTCGCGGCCGACCCTGCTCGTCCTTGAGCAGGGTGATCGTGCTGCGGCTCCAGACCGTGGCGCCGGACTTCTGCACGTAGCGTTTCTCAAGCGTGTATTCCGGAATCTCCCCGAGTAGCAGCCGTTCCAGCAGCTCCTGTGTTCGAGCGACATCCGCCGTATGGGTGATTGCAGCGAAATCCATCGTGCGCAGTTCGTCGACCGTATATCCCAGCAGGGCCACGAACTTGTCGTTCATCTCGACGAAATGGCCGTCCAGCTCCGCGATGGCCATGCCGATCGCGGCCTGGTGGAAGGTCGCGCGCAACCGTTCGGCGGCGGCCTGCAGCGCAGCGTCCGCGGTGCGCCGCTCGATTGCGATCGACGCCAGCTGCGCGGCCAGGTCCACCAGCTCCACATCGCGCGCGCTGGGCAATCCGGGCTTGCGGTAGTACATCGAGATGGTGCCGAGCAGCTGGTCGTTGCGCGACAGGATCGGGCGCGACGAACAGGCGCGCAGGCCTTCGGCGACGGCGACATCGCGATAGCGTTCCCATCGCGGATCGGTGTGGATATCGGCAGCGGTCACGGTCTCGCGCAGGAAGGCCGCACTACCGCAGCACCCCTCGCCCAGTCCGACCGGAAGCCCATCGATGGCGCGCGTGTAGGCGTCCGACAGGCTTGGGGCAGCCAGTGATCGCAGGCGGGTGCCGTTGTCTTCGAGCACCTGCACCGAACACAGCATCCCGTCGACCGAGCGCGCTTGGATGTCCCGGCATGCCTGGTCGAGCAACCGATCGAGCGGAGCGCCGGCGGCCAGTTGTGCGAGGACGTTTTTCTCGGCCCCGATGTTGTCCTGCGCATGCTTGCGCTGGGTCACATCCACGAAATAGATCGCCAGCCCCTGTGCCTGTGGATAGGCACGGATCTCCAGCCAAACGTTGTGCCTGGGATGGAAGATCTCGAACTGCACCGGCGTGCGCAGTTCAACGGCGCGCCGGTAGGCCGTTTCCAGCTCCGAACCGCGCGAGTCCGGGAACACCTCCCAGTGGTCGCGGCCGATCACGTCGCCCGTGCCCGGTGCCATCTGCGACACCAGTGCGGCGCCGGCGGCATTGAGATAAACAAAGCGCCACTGCGGGTCCAGGATCGCGAAGCCGTCGCTCAGCGCGTCGAGCACGCTTTTGGGGGACGGCGAATGCGTCGCGATGCCGATGTCGTCCGGCGCGGGCGCTGGCATATCGCTGCTGACATCTCCTGGTGAACCCATCGTTCGCTGTCCTGCCGGCAGGGGCGGCGACGAGCATATCCGCAGCCATGTCACGATGGCTTGAATTCCCTGGCGTTACGGGCACTTCAGGCCAATCAGCTGGCTGGATCGCGCTGCCCTTTCCTGATCTGCGCTTCGACCGCCGCGATCGCGGTCATGTTGACCACGCGCCTTGGCGTCGAGGCCGGGGTGAGGATATGCGCGGGCTGGTCCAGGCCCATCAGGATCGGGCCGATGGCCACGCCATCGGTCATGACGCGCACCATGTTGTAGGTGATGTTGGCGGCGTCCAGGTTGGGCATCACGAACAGGTTGGCGCGGCCCTTGAGTGTGGTGTTGGGAAACATGCGGGTGCGCCGGTCTTCGTCCCAGGCGGTGTCGGCCATCATCTCGCCGTCCACTTCGAGCTTGGGCACGCGCGCCTTCAGCAGTTCGCGCACGCGTGCCATCTTGCTGGCGCTGGGGTCGCTGTGGCTGCCGAAATTGGAATGCGACAGCAGCGCGACCTTGGGCTCGATGCCGAATAGTTTCAAACGATACGAAGCTTGCAACGTGGCTTCGGCAATCTGTTCCGCGGTCGGATCCAGCTGCACGTGCGTGTCCAGGAAGAACCACACGCCGCGATCGTTGATCACCCCGGTCATCGCCGATGACGCCTGCACGCCACGGTCAAAGCCGAACACGCTGCGCAGGTATCCGAGTTTCTTGTGGTAGCGGCCGACCAGTCCGCAGATCAGCGCGTCGGCTTCGCCGCGCTCGACCATCAGCGCGGCAATGAGTGTCGGGCGCGAACGCAACAGGTTCTTGGCCGCCGCCGGCGTCACGCCACGCCGCTCGGTCAACGCGTGGTACTGCTGCCAGTACTCGTCGAAGCGCGGATCGGAATTGATGTTGGTCAGCTCGAAATCAACGCCCGCCCGCATGCGCAGGCCCAGGCGTTCGATGCGCGTGGCGATCACATCCGGGCGGCCGACCAGGATGGGCGTCGCCAGCTGCTCGTCGATCACCGTCTGCACCGCGCGCAGCACGACCTCCTCTTCTCCCTCGGCATACACCACGCGCTGGCGGTCAGCACGCGCGCGGTCGTACACCGGCTTCATCATCAAGCCGCTGCGATAGATGAACTGCGCGAGCTTTTCTTCATAGGCGTCGAAGTCGACGATCGGGCGCGTGGCGATGCCGGACTGCATGGCCGCTTTCGCCACGGCCGGCGCGAGCATCACCAGCAGTCGTGGATCGAACGGACGTGGAATCAGGTACTCCGGGCCGAATTTCGGCACGTCACCGCCGTAAGCACTGCCCAGGTCGGAGGATTCCATGCGTGCCAGTTTTGCGATCGCACGCACGCACGCGAGCTTCATGCCCTCGTCGATTTCCCGGGCACCGACATCGAGCGCACCGCGGAAGATGTAAGGGAAGCACAACGCGTTGTTGACCTGGTTGGGATAATCAGAACGCCCAGTCGCGATGATGCAGTCCGGGCGCACGCGACGTGCGTCTTCCGGCAGGATTTCCGGATAGGGATTGGCCAGCGCCAGGATGATGGGTTTGTCCGCCATCGTTGCGACCATTTCGACTTTCAGCACGCCGCCCGCCGACAGTCCGAGGAAAATGTCGGCGCCGTCGACGATTTCGGCGAGTGTGCGTTTGCTGGTGTCGCGCGCGTAACGCGCCTTGTCGGGGTCGAGCTTGTCGCGACCGGTGTAGAGCACGCCTTCGCGGTCGAAGGCCAGGATGTTCTGCGGGTTCATGCCAAGCGCGACCAGCATGTCCAGGCACGCAATGCCGGCGGCGCCGGCACCGGAGGTCGCGAGTTTCACATCGCCAATGTTTTTCCCGACGATTTCAATCGCATTCAATACAGCGGCGCCGACGATGATCGCGGTGCCGTGCTGGTCGTCGTGGAAGACCGGGATGTTCATGCGTTCGCGCAACTTGCGCTCGACGATGAAACATTCCGGCGCCTTGATGTCTTCCAGGTTGATGCCACCGAAGGTGGGTTCCAGCGAGGCGATGATCTCGACGAGCTTGTCGGGGTCGCGCTCGTTGATCTCGATATCGAACACATCGATGCCGGCGAACTTCTGGAACAGGATGCCCTTGCCTTCCATCACCGGCTTGCCGGCAAGCGGGCCGATGTCGCCCAATCCAAGCACGGCGGTGCCGTTGGTGATCACCGCGACCAGGTTGCCGCGAGCGGTGAGTTCGCTGGCGGCATTGGGATCGGCGACGATCGCTTCGCACGCGTACGCCACGCCGGGCGAATACGCGAGCGCGAGATCCCGCTGCGTCACCATCGGCTTGGTCGGTACCACCTTGATCTTGCCGCGCGGTTCGCTGCGGTGATACTCGAGGGCGGCTTCCTTGAAATCGTCGTGGCTGGACATTGAGGGTGACTGAGCGGGGGAATTGCGATTCTAGCGCCCCATGCATCGTCATTCCTGCGAAAGCGGACAAGCGCGACCCAGGCTACAGGTGCAGCACCGCCTGTTCGTCGGCGATATTGTCCAAGCGAATGCGGTTGGCGAACAGCGAAAACGCCAGCATGCCGGCCAAGCCGTTGGCACGCGCGACCCACTGCGGCAACCAGCGCGGCGGCGCGATCACACCGCTGTCGAACAGCGGCTCGAAGTGCTGGACGTCGGCGAGCGTCATCTTGCCGGCGAATAGATTGCGGCACAGGTGCAGCTTGCGCTGGCGCAACGCCCAGCGGAAAAACGTGTGCACGCCGATCAGCCCACGCAGGTACACCGTGTCCTTGGTGAAGGCATGGCCGCCAGTCAGCGGCACGCCACGAAACACGCGCTGCGCCGAGGAGAAACTTTCCTGCGGCTCTTGTCCGGAATCGATGAAATAACGGAACACATGCAGGAAGTCGGCGCCGTCCAGCGCCATCGCGACTGCCTCGATGCGCAGGCTGACGCGCTTCATGCGCTCGATGTCGATGCTGCCGGTAATCTGCTCGGCGAACGTCGCCAGGCCTTCCTGCGTGGCCGTGGTGCGCGGCGACGACAACGCCAGGCTCGGCAGTAGCGGCTGCTGGCGGCCGTTCAATGCCGTGAGCGAATGCACGAACGCTTCGTGCTCAAGCAACTGGTGGCGATCGTAATCACTGAAGGCGGCGCCAGAGCGTAACCGGATGCGCGTGGCACCGGCGGCGGCTTTCGCGATGAGTTGCGGATCAAGCACGACTTCAATCATGCGCTGGTTGAAGAAATCGTCGAGGTCGGATTGCAGCTGCAATTGCAATGCGGTGGCCGAGATCGACACCTGCTCGGATGGCGCCAGCAGTTCGCGGTCGAGCTCATCGGCGATGCCAATGAAATGCCGCGCCGCTTCGCGCGTGGTTGGACCATTGCCCGGTAATGCCTCGTCAGGGCGGCCGAAAAGGCGGATGGAATACGCGGTGACTGCCGGTGTGCCGAGCGATTCCAGCAGCTCGGCGGCGATGGTCCAGGACTGCGCGGATTCGTAAAGATAGCGCCCCAGCGGATGATCGTGGTCGGCGTCGGAAAGGATCGCGTCGAACTCGCGGCGCGCGTCGCTGAAATCATGCCGGGGGTAGGCGAAGACCGGCAGCGTTGCATTCCCACTGGCCCATTGCGCCAGGAACGTGTCCTGAACTTCGATCGGCCAGCTCACCATGCCGAGCAACTTGATGCCGCGCGCGGCGCGGACCATGCGCTCGTCGAGGGCAGCATGGTGGAGGATGTCGGGGGAATGCTCGCTCATGCGTTACAAGCCGTCAGTACCGCCCATGTTTCTCATCCGATCGTTTGCCGGTGGGTTTGCCTGTCGTCTTGTCGGCGGCTTGCTGCGCCAACCGCGTGGCCAGTTTGTCTGCCGCACCGGCGACTTCGTCGCGCAGTTTGATGTAATGCGCATAGCGTGTTGCATCCAGCGTGCCGCCGTCGATCGCGGTGCGCACGGCGCAACCCGGCTCGCGCTCGTGGTTGCAGTCGCGGAATTTGCACTGCCCAGACAGGGTGTCGATGTCGCTGAAATTCTCGGCGACGTCTTCCTCCCCGGTCGGTTTCAATTCGCGCATGCCCGGCGTGTCGATCAGGCAGGCGCCCGTGGGCAACGGGATCAATGCACGGTGCGTCGTGGTGTGGCGTCCGCGTGCGTCGCTTTCGCGGACTTCGGCGGTCTTCATGCGGTCGATGCCGAGCAGCGTATTGGTGAGCGTGGATTTTCCGGCGCCCGAGGAGCCCACCAGCACGGCGGTGGTGCCGGGCGGCAACCAGGCATCCAGCACGGCAACACTGTCGCGATCCTTCGCATTGACCGGCACCACGGCGACGTTCCGGGCGATGACATCGGCCAGCGCGGCGAGTGCGGCAGGAATGTCGTCAGTCTTGTCCGCCTTGGTCAGCACGACCACCGGCACACTGCCGCTCCCTTGGACCAGCAACAGGTAACGCTCGATGCGGCGCGGGTTGAAGTCGGCATCCAGGCCGCATACAACGAACACCGTGTCGACATTCGCGGCGATGACCTGCTGCTTGTAGTGCTCCCCGGCCGCGGCGCGCTTGATTGCGGTATGGCGCGGCAACAAACCGACAATCCTGCTGCCCGCGCCGACGCCTTCAATGAGGACCCAATCGCCAACAGCTGCGCGTTGTTCCGTCGGCAGCATGCCTTTGCGATAGCTGGGTGTGCGCTGCCACTCGGCGGGCGATTCGGTGGAATGCCCCGCGTCGAGGTCTTCGGCGACGATGTAGCCGGAGCGATGCTGTTCAATCACGCGCGCCGGGCGTGCGTGTGGGTGTGCGTCGAGAAGCGCATGCCATTGACGATGGGCAATGGTTGCGGCGTCAGGCCATCCGATCGCGCGCAGTGGGGTCATGGGTTTCTGCATCCCTGCGAACGTGCGTCCAGGCACGCGGCGGCGCGTTGCAGCGGCATGGCAGGCGAGGTGCTGCCGCAGCGCGGCCAGCCGATGGCATGGAGCGGGGTCACGTGAAGCGGATCGATGGCATGCAGGGATTCTAGCCTTCTTGGTGTTCGCCATCCCCAAAGGAAACGGCCCGGTTTCCCGGGCCGTTCGATGAAGCGACGGTTTGCATCACATCTTGCATCACGCCACGAACAGCGCCTTCATCTTCTTCAGCGCGTTGGCTTCGACCTGGCGGATGCGTTCGGCGGAAACGCCATACTCATCGGCCAAATCCTGCAACGTGATCTTACTGTCGGCATCCAGCCAGCGGCGCTTGACGATGTCGCGCGAGCGCGGATCCAGCTGCAACAGTCCTTCGCGCAGCAGTTCCAGCTGGTTGTCCTCACTATCGGCACGCTCGTATGCCTGCGATGGGTCGTCTTCGCGCGCCATAAGGTACGCGGCAGGAGCAGGTGGCGAACGGTCGTCGTCATCGTCGTTGCTCAGGTCGAAACCGATATCGCGTCCGGACAGACGCGACTCCATTTCCACCACTTCACGTTCGCTGACCTTGAGGTCAGCGGCAACCGCACGCACCTCGGCGGCATTGAGCCAGCCCAGGCGCTTCTTGGATTTGCGCAGGTTGAAGAACAGCTTGCGCTGCGCCTTGGTGGTCGCGACCTTGACGATGCGCCAGTTCTTGAGGATGAACTCGTGCATCTCCGCGCGGATCCAGTGCACCGCGAAGCTGACAAGCCGCACGCCGACATTCGGATCGAAGCGCTTGATCGCTTTCATCAGGCCGATGTTGCCTTCCTGGATGAGGTCGCCCAGTGGCAACCCGTAGCCGTTGTAGCCGCGGGCGACGTGCACGACGAAGCGCAGGTGCGAGAGCACCAGATCCTGCGCGGCTTGCAGGTCGTTGTCGTCGCGGAAACGGCGTGCCAGTGCCTGCTCGTCTTCCACGGGCAAGACCGGGATCTGGTGGACGGCGCCGATGTAGGCGTCGAGCGAACCCAGCGCGCTGGGTATCGGCAGATTGTTGGCGACCAGGGACTTTGAAAGGGGCATGGTTGCGTTCATGGGCCTGATTTTAGCAGTGTTCACCTATGACTGCTAAGGGCGGGAATGGTTCCCTAGTGTTGCGTTCATGGAACGCCGATGCCAATAAAGTCGCTGTGAAGTTGACCATCTCAATCATCATGGCGGAATGGCGAGGCGTGCGTGCCGCTGCGCCAGAACCTGTCTATACAAGGCCACATCCACGTTGTGATGGGCTTCGATGCGTTGCCGCAGAGTCATGTCGAGTCCATACACGCCAGCCGCGTGGTCTGGATTGGCCAGCGCATGCACCACTTCGGTGGAGGATGCCCGCAACAGGTGGCGCGCGAACCACTCCAGATCCTGCGCGTAGTGCTCGGTGATGCCAATGAAGGCAAAACGCTCGACGGGAAAGCGCCACAGGTACTGACGATATAGGTTACGCAGTTCAGACCCCAAACAGAAACGTTCTAGCGACCAACGCTCGCCAATCATGCGGTTTCGTAGTGGCTGCCTAGGATCATCGCCGGAATAATCGCGACGCCAGTAGTGGTAGTGCGACACGAGCCTGTCGACAGGATCTCGTAACCAAGTGATGTAACGGGCTTGACGGTCCCGCAGCGCCACACGGTATTTGACCGGCAGGAAGTGTCCGTGTATGGCCCGGATGGATGGTGTGATTTCATCGCGCGCACGGTAGGCGTCGCGCAGAGATTGCCATTCGCGGCGACCTCGCGGAAGCTGCATAGGCAGCATTGCGTAGTCTTCAAGCAGGCTGTCGCGGTAATGGGTCTGCAATGCGGCACGAAAGCTGGTACCTGCGGTCTTGGGCAGATGCACGGATACGAGCAGCGGAAGGTCCTCTGCTGTCACGCCACTGGTCCTGGGGCGAGTTGCCCTGGCGCCGGCAGCGACCAGTCGATCGGCGCGATGTGATTGCGGGCGAGATACGCATTGCAGGCGGAAAAATGCCCGCTGCCGATGAAGCCGCGATACGCCGACAGCGGCGAGGGATGCGGCGCCTTCAGCACGCGGTGTCGGGCGGTATCGATGACCTTCCCCTTGGCCTGCGCGTAGCTGCCCCACAGCAGGAACACCAGGTGCTCGCGCTGGCGGTTGAGCACGTCGACGACGTGATCGGTGAATCCTTCCCAGCCGCGCCCTTGATGCGCACCCGCGCGGCCTTGTTCAACGGTGAGTACCGAGTTCAGCAACAGCACCCCCTGTCGCGCCCACGGCAGCAGGCAGCCATGATCCGGGCGCGCGATGCCAAGGTCGCGCTGCAGTTCCTTGAAGACATTGTCCAGAGACGGCGGGATCGATACGCCCGGTTGCACGGAAAAACACAGACCATGTGCCTGACCGGGGCCGTGGTACGGATCCTGGCCGAGGATCACCACCTTGACGTCGTCGAACGGCGTGGCATCCAGCGCGCCGAAAATCCGGGACGGCGGAGGGTAAATGGAGACGCCTTCACCCCGGCGCTGGCGCAGGAATGTCGACAATTCCCGCATGTCGTCGCGCTGCAGGTAATCGCCGACGCGCGCTTTCCACGACGGCTCCAGCTTGATGCGGTCATCGCCCATTGCGTGCTGCTGCGCCTACGCGTGGAAGTTGCGCTGCTCCGGCAGGCGCGCCATGCGCAGCTGGAACAGCGCCTTGGTTACCAGCAGGCGCTCCTCGGTGGGTTTGATGACCAGGTCGTTCGCGCCTTCGCGCAACAGGTTGCTCTGGTTGTCGCGATTGGCATCGCCCGTCATCACCAGCACCGGCAAGCGACGCTTGCTGTAGCCGAACGCGCCGCGCACCTGCGACAGCAGTTCGCGCCCGCTCAGGACACCCTTGAGATACACGTCGGTGAGCACGAGGTCGACGCCGATGTCGTCCTTGCTGTGGCATTCGTGCAGGTGCTCAAGTGCACCTTCGACATCGGTGAAGTGGAGCACCACCATGCCGTGGCGCTCCAGGATGCGCTTGGTCGCCACGGCGACGACGCGGCTATCCTCAACGTAGAGCACGCGCGCGCCCGGCACGGGCTCGGGTTGCACATATCCGCGAATGAAGGCGGCCAACGCGCTGTGGCCGAGCGCCTTGTCGAAATAGTCGGTGACGTCCTCGCTCATGCTGCGGTTTTCCAGCCGCGACTGCACATCGCCGGACACCACGATGATCGGCACGTAACGTTGCCCTCCGTCCTCGCGTACCGCGCGCGCCAGCGCCATGCCGTCGGCATCGGGCAATAGCAGCGAGGTCGTGACGAGGTCCACGCTGCCGGTTGCCAACGCCTCTTGTGCCTCGGCCAGACTGCCGCAGGCGATGACCTCGACATTCGGCAGTTCACGCCGGAGCACGTCGCCGATCAGGCGCCGTACCAGTTTCGAGCCATCGACGACCATCACCCGAGGCGCGTCGCTGACGACGTGACGCAGGTCATGGCTGCGGGTATCCGATGTCGCCATCAGTGCGTCGGCCTCCGCAGCAACAGGGGTTTTTGTTTACCCGCCTTCAACGGTGCGGGCCGCGTCTGCCGCAGGTAGTGCCCGGTGACGATTCCTGCGCCTAGCCAGCCCAGCAGGGTAGCGCCCAACACGACCGCGGCGGCGATGGGAGGGTCAAACCCGGCCAGTTCGAACTGGCTGCCATATCGACCGGCCAATTCGGCCAGCGGCGCCCGCAATGCCAGTGCGGCCAAGGTCAACAGCCCAAGCGCGGCGCCACCGGCCGCCAGTCCATACCAAGCGCCCAGGTAAATAAATGGGCGACGGATGAAGCCGTCTGTCGCGCCCAGATGCTGCAGCACGCCGATCTCCTCGCGCCGCGACTGGATGTCCAGCCGCACCGTGTTGCCGACCACCAGCAGCGCGCCCAATCCGAGCAGGCAAGCCAGTACCAGCACCACGCGTGTGCCGAAACGCAGCCAGCCGTCGAGCCGTTGTCGCCATTGCGCATCGTGCTGGACGAGGTCGGCTTCGGGAAGTTGCTGCAAGGATGCGGCTAACAGCGATTCGTCGCCGCGCGGCGTCACGATCAACAGGCTTGGCAGCGGGTTGCCGCCTGCCGCGAGAATGGCGTCGCCAAATCCGCTGGCGCGCAATTCCGCCAGGCCCTGGTCGGGCGTGCGCAGTTGCACCTTGCTGATGTCGCTGCGCGCACGCAACGTTCCCGCGAGCACCTGCGCTTGGCCGAGGTCGACGCTGGGCTTGAGGAACACGCTGATTTCGCGCGATTGCTGCACGTCACCGGAGAAGCGTGCGACGTTGGTCAACACCAGCCACAAGCCCAGCGGCAAGGCGAGCGCGATCGCCATGACCCCGATCGTCAGGGCCGTGGCCCACGGCTTGCGTCCGATCCGCCCGAGGCTGGCAACCAGGCTGTAGAGATGATGATCGAACCACGTCGCCACGGCGCGGAGTGGCCCCCGCGCTGGCGGACGCGTCGCGTGGATGGAAGGATCAGGCATCGACCAGGTCCTCCGGTGCGATGTCGTCGGCAAGCTGGCCATGGTCGAGCACCAGCACGCGCTTTTTCATGCGGCGCACCAGCCCCAGGTCGTGACTTGCGATCAGCACGCTGGTGCCGCGTTCGGGCAACGCCGCGAACAGGGTCATGATTTCCGCCGAGAGGGCAGGGTCGAGGTTGCCGGTCGGCTCATCGGCCAGCAGCAGCGGCGGTTCGGCGACCATGGCGCGTGCAATGCCGACGCGTTGTTGCTCGCCGGCCGACAACTGCGTCGGCAGGGCACGCTCGCGCGACGCCAGTCCGAGTTTTTCCAGCACGCTGCGCACGCGCCTGCCAATGTCGCCACGGCGCTCGCCGCGCAGGATCAGCGGCAGGGCAACGTTTTCGAACACGCTGCGATCCGTCAGCAGCCGATGATCCTGGAACACCACGCCGACATTGCGACGGTGCAGCGGTACGCGGCCATGGCGAACCTTCAGCAGGTTGCGATCATCAAACAGCACCGCGCCGCGGCTGGGGCGTTCGGCCAGATGGATCAACTTCAGCAGCGTGCTCTTGCCTGCCCCGGAATGACCGGTGACAAACAACATTTCGCCCGGCTGCACCTCGAAACTCACGTCTGCCAACGCGACGTGGCCGCCTGGATAGTGCTTGCTGACATTGTCGAAGCGCAGAACGCTCATCATCGCGACCGCTGGCTCGTGATCTGGTCAGTATCGGTGGCGTCGGAGGGAATGGCCAGCGTCGTGTCACCCAAAAGCAAAAGCCCGGCAGTGCCGGGCCTTTGCAACGTTGCGGTGGGTGCGGTTTAGCGCACGCGGCCGCGACGGAACAGGTTGACGATGGCCAGCAGG
>JBBSUF010000034.1:0-19015 GCA_038235185.1 Lysobacterales bacterium | reverse complement strand
GTTGTGGCGCTCGAACGTCTGGTCCTCTGCCGCGACCAGCGCCAACGGCAGGCTGGGCGCCATCGTGTCCAGGTCGCGCCAGTCATACAGGATCCCGGTCGACCAGTCGCCGTGCACCCACGATGACAGCTGCCGCTCGGCCATGAAGGCCGAGAACGGCGGGTCGACGAACCGCAGCACCAGCACCTGCAGCACCGTCACCAGCACGAAGGCCAGCGGCAACTTCCACAGCCAGCGCAGCCATCGACGTCGTGTCATGGATGGATCGGATTGATGTTTGGCTTGCACTCGCGGCGACCGTCCCCATTCACAGGCTCTGAATGCATGCGCCGTCTGCATGCCCGTTCATCGCGTCACCTGCATTATCACTTCCCGCACCCGAGTTTCGTATGACCCAACCGGATCCTCGCGCACATCACACCTCACACGACCAGGACAGCCTGACCCGTTTCCTGCTTCCGCACGCGGGCGTGCGTGGCGTGCGGGTGCATCTGGACGCCACCTGGCAGCACATCATCGAGCGCGCCGGCGGCCACCTGGATGATCCGCTGCAATCGACGGTGATCCGACTGCTGGGCGAGGCATCGGCCGCGGCGGCATTGTTTACCGGCCATGCCAAGATCGACGGCCGCCTGTCGATCCAACTGCGCGGAGACGGTCCGCTGCGCACGCTGTTTGCCGAATGCACCGCCGCCGGCACGTTGCGCGCGATTGCGCAGGTCGATGAGGACGCAACATCCGATATGCCGCTCGAAATCGTCCACGCCGAACCACTACAGGCCCTCGGCACGAACGCCATCCTCGCCATCACCATCGAAGGCGAAGTGATCGAAGGCCGCGAACCGACCCGCTACCAGGGCATCGTTGGGCTGGAAGCCGATTCGCTGGCGGGCGCCTTCGAGGGATATTTCCGCCAGTCCGAGCAACTTCCGACCCGCCTGCTGCTGGCGGCCGACTCCGCGCGTTCTGCCGGTTTGATGCTCCAGAAGCTACCCGGCGACGAAGGTGACGAGGACGGCTGGAATCGCGCGATGGCGCTGTTTGAGACGCTTTCCCCGCAGGAGCTGCTCGACTGGCCCACCGACCTCCTGCTGGGGCGGCTGTTCCACGAGGAAAGCGCGGAAGTGCTGAATGTCCGTCCGTTGGCTTTTGGATGCTCGTGCACCCGCGAGCGGGTCGCGTCCATGCTGCATTCCCTCGGGCAGGAGGAGGCCGAGGCCGCGGCGGCTGAAGGCATGGCCGAGATCCGCTGTGAGTTCTGCGGGCAGCACTATCATTTTGATGCCGACCAGATCGCCGGAATTTTCCAGCCGGAGGTTTTGGAGCCCGCAACGACCATTCGTCTGCAATAGCCAACGCAGTGGCTGTTTTTCATCTCCCAGTGATTGTTAAATAAACATAAACCCGGTAGATTCTGGTCTCGCTCCGACGGGAACTCGGCCACCCCGGCCAAGGTCACACGCCAGCCATGCCCACCCGCTTGCTGAAATTGCCGATTGCACTGCTCCTCGCCTTGGGCGTGGTGGCAGGCGCGTCCGCGCAGAGCCGCGGGAAGCAGGACCAGGCCGTGCTTCCCGTCTGGAACAACGCCAGTGGAAAGCTTGAGGCGCTGCTGGTGCTGGAGCCGGCCGATGGCGCCCAGGTCGGCACCCGCTGGCGCTTCGGCAACAATTCACTGGACACCACATTCGGCCTCGAACAGGGCGATTCGCTGGCATTGTTCTGCGATCGCAAGAACGGGATCGGCGCCCTCGGCAATCTCTCGAACAACTGTATGTTGGCCACCCTCGGCGATGGCCTGGGCGATGGCGGCAGTCATCGCGCCAGCCTCAACACTGCCATCAACCGCAACGGCGGGAAGCTCGGCATGTCGCTGGGTAACGGCCACGACACACTGCCGGCTTGGCTCACACCCGGCGCCACGGGCAACAGCAAAGTCGACATCAACGACTTGGCAGTGTTCGGTCAAAAGAACCTCGGTCGGAAGGGTTTTGTGTCGATCGCCGGGACCGTGGCCAAGGCGCGGCTGGCCTCCCCGAGCGAATTCCCCGCCCTGGCCGACCACTGGACCACCAAATCCCTGTCCGTCGGTGGTGGGTTTGGCGCGTTTGGGGCCAATCTCGTCGGGCATGTCATCGATACCCCCGGTCAGCCCAAGTGGGAAGGCCTGGGTCTTGGCCTGACCTGGCGTACCCCCTGGAGCGGCCAATTGTCGGTCGGGGCGGACAATGTCATCACCCGGGGCAAGAATCCTTTTGCCCCCAGCGCCAACGCTAGCGCCGAAGAGGGCACCGTGCCCTATGTGCGCTACGAGCAGGATCTCTAAGACCTGCGGCCCCGGCGGGTTTCAGCCCGCCTCTTAACGACACTTTAATTTTTCGCCAAGGGGGGCTACTATCGGCTCCGGCCTTACCGGCATTGGCGTCTTTCTTGACTCCACCGGGGAGGTTCCCATGGGAAACAACCCAAGAACGACTTGGAGAGAGAGATGACCTTGAAGACCACAAAGCTCCGCGACGCGATCACCTTCGCGCTCGCCGTGGGCGCCACCGCTGTTGCAGGTACGGGCATTGCATTCGCCCAGGACGCCACCCCCGCTCCAACCACCACCGCTCCTGACTCGACTGCCGCCGCCAACCTCGATCGCATCGAAGTGACCGGTTCGCGTATTCGTCGCGTTGATGCTGAAAACGCCAGCCCCGTCATCACCATCGATCGCGCTGCGATCGAGAAGACCGGCAAGCTGACCCTCGGCGATCTCGTGCAGGAACTGCCGAACATCGCCGGCGCCCCGACCAACCCAACGGTCAACAACGGCGGCGGTACCGGTGCCTCCACGATCGACCTGCGCGGCTTCGGCTCGGCGCGCACGCTGATCCTGATCGACGGCCACCGCGCCGTGAACAACGATGTCAACTCGATCCCGGCTTCTGCCGTGGAGCGTATCGAAGTGCTGACTGTTGGCGCGTCCTCCGTGTACGGCTCTGATGCCGTCGCGGGCGTTGTCAACTTCATCATGCGCAAGGATTTCCAGGGCCTGCAGGCCACGATCGACATCGGCGCTTCCAGCCGTGGCGACGGCCAGCGCCAGGGTGGTTCGTTCACCTTTGGCCAGGTCGGTGAAAAGGGCAACATCATTGCCGGCGTGGACTACAACAAGTTCCACAGCATTTCGTCGGGCGCTCGTGATTTCTCGAAGGATGCCACCTACCTGTCTTACGGCCAGGTGTTCAATGGTGGTTCCAGCCGCACGCCATTCGGTCGTATCTCGATCCCGTCCAGCAACCCGCTGCGCGCGACCTACGGCTGCTCCAGCGTGACCCGTCTGCCGGGCACCACCGGCAAAAGCACCCCGGCTGATTACCGCTGCTACAACGGCGCGACCGATGCCTACAACTACCAGGCACACAATCGGATCGAGACGCCGCAGGAGCGCACCAATGCGTTCTTCCTGGCCAACTATCAGTTGAGCGACGATGTCACCGGCACCCTGCAGGTGTTCCACAACAAGACCTCAGCCGGCTTCGGCATCGCGGCACTGCCGTTCGACGCTCGTTCCGACGGGGTGACCATCTCGAAGGATAACTACTACAACCCGTTCAACCAGACTTTTGGTCCGGACCCGCTAACAGGCACCACCACCGACTTCCGTAGCCGCTTCACCTCGCTCGGTCAGCGCCAGTCGTTCAATGACACCACCACTGACCAGGTGTTTGCCGGTCTCAGTGGCTTCCTCGGCAGCACCTGGAAGTGGGACTTTGGCCTGAACTATGGCCATATCGCGCAACACTCGCTCATCAAGGGCTATGTGTATTACCAAGGCCTGAAACAGGCCCTCGGACCGTCGTTCCTGGCCGGCAACGGTGTCGTCACCTGCGGCACGGTGGCAGCGCCGATCGCAGATTGCACGCCGCTGAACATCTTCAACATCGACGATCCCCAGACCATCGCCACCCTGCAGAAATATGCGGCCAATCCTGTGTCGTCGGTGTTGTTCCAGCAGAAGGGTTTCGAGGCCAACGCGTCGGGTGAACTGTTCAACCTGCCAGCCGGTGCTGTCCAGCTTGCGTTTGGCGGTGAATACAACCGCTTCTACCAGCGCAATGAAGTCGACTACATTGCGGTCGCCAATGCGTCCGGCACCTGCTTCATCTCGCAGGAACAATGCGGTTCACCGCTCAGCGGCTCCTACAGCGTCGGTGAGTTGTACGGCGAGTTGCTCGTGCCGATCCTGAAAGACGTGCCGTTCGCCAAGGCCTTGAATGTGACCTTCGGTTCGCGCTACTCCAACTACAGCAACTTCGGCAACACCGTGAACAACAAGCTCGCGGTGGAATGGCGTCCGATCACGGACCTGCTGCTGCGCGGTACGGTGGCGGAAGTCTTCCGTGCGCCGACCGTCGGCGACTTGTTCACCGGCCCGTCCGGCAACGCCCCGCAGGCCACCGACCCGTGCGTTGGCTACGTCAACGATCCGGGCCATGCCAGCGCCTGCGGCGCCCCGTCCGGTGCCACGGCAATCCCGGCTGGCGGCATCACCAGCACCGGCTTGGGCCAGACCACTGGCGTGGTCTCGGGTTCGGTCTATGCAGGGTATAAGCTGCAGCCCGAGTCGGGCCGCTCCTACGACTGGGGCCTTGTCTATGACCCGAGTTGGCTGACGGGCCTGTCTTTGAACCTGGACTACTGGCGTCTGCAGTTGGGTAACACCATCACCACGGTCGGTGCACAGACCGTGTTGAACGCCTGCTACAACGACAACGGCAGTGCGTTCTGCCCGCTGATCCATCGCGGTACTGATGGCCAGATCAACTACATCGCGCAGCCGACGGTCAACCTCGGCCGCCTGGATGCCAAGGGCTGGGACTTCGGTGCGCATTACAAGCTGCCCAGCACGGCGTGGGGTGCGTTCACCTTCGGTCTTGACGCCACGTACCTTGCGCAATGGGACAACGACCAGGACACCACCTCCAACCTGGATCCTGTCATCCACGTTGCCGGCCACTACAACAAGGACTACGGCAACTACGCCCGCCTCCGTGGCCGCGGAACGATCAACTGGAGCATGGGTGACTGGTCGGTGGGCTGGCGCACACGTTATGTCGGCAATGTCGACGTGGGCAATGCCGATACGCGTCAAGGCAGCAGCGCAGACGCGGCTTGCGGCTCGGATGCGTTTGGCAATCCGAACCAGTTCTGCGGCGTCGAGCTCAAGTACGGCGGCTATGCGATCCACAGCCTGAACGTGGCGTACCACCTGCCGTCGATCAACTCGACCTTCGAAGTTGGTGTCGACAACCTCGCCGACAAACTGCCGGCGAAGTTCTACCAAAACAACGTGCTCAACGCCAACTCTGACGTGAACACGTATGACACGATCGGCCGTTATTACTTCGCGCGCTACACCGTGAAGTTCTGATCCAAATCGTTCATTGTTAGACTTGAGGGCCGCGCGGCATGCCGCGCGGCCCTTTTTCATGGCGAACGCATGAGCCAACCACTTTTCGATGCCGCGGTGGCCGCCTACCAGGCAGGCCGTTTTCCCGACTGCGAACAGCTTTGCCGCACGGCGCTGAAGGTCCACCCGGACGATGAAGACCTGCTGGTCCTCCATGCGATGGCGTTGCAGTCGTCCGGGCAAGTGGATGCTGCCGCGGACGTTTTTCGCAAATTGACCGGGCTGCGCCCGGAAGTGCCCGAATACTGGTCCAACCTGGGGCTGATGCTGCGGCACCTCGGCCGAACCGATGAAGCGGAGACGATGTTCCAGCGCGCGCTGGGCTTGCCACACCCACCGCACGATACCCTTGTGAATTACGGTCTGCTGTTGCTAGATATGGGCCGCATCGCCGACGCACGCCATCGTTTCCTCGATGCGGTCGACGTGGAGCAGGACTCTGCCGAGGCCCGCATCTATGCGGCGCTTGCATGCATGGAATGCGGCGACACACGTCGCGCAGAAGCACTCATTCCGTCATCGCACACATGGCCGGCGCTCGATCCAGCGCTACGCCGCGATCTCACCAAGGCGCTGATCCAGCTAGGTCGCGTCAAGGACGCCGAAACCATTCTTGAAATCGACGTGGAGCACGCCCAGGACCCGATTGCGATGGCCCGGCTGGCGTCACTGCACGAGCGAACCAATCGCGTGGAGAGCGCCAGCATCCTGCTTGAGCGCATCCGCCCGCACCTGGCGGATGGTGATCCTGATGTTCAGGTCGATGCCTGGGCCCTGGATGCGGCATTGGCCTTGCGCGACAAGGACTATCCACGCGCCGCGGCTGCCGCACAATCCTTGCTGGCGACCCGCAACCTGCCTCCTTCGACACAAGCAAACACCCACTTCACGATGGCGAAGATCGCCGACAAGCAGGGCGATCAGGATCTCGCCATGGCCGAACTCGCCCAGGCGCATGCGATCCAGTTCCGCCTCGCCTCGGGTATGGAGCCGGAAATCGCCGCCTCGATCGAGGAACCCCTGCGGATTGCCGCCAAATGGCTGCAGCCGGAGGAATCCGCGTTCGCACCAATGCCTGGAGATCCTGGCGCGGATCGCTCGCCGGTCTTCATCGTCGGCTTCCCGCGCTCAGGCACCACCATGCTCGAGCAGATGCTGGATGCCCACCCTGCGTATGTCTCCATGGACGAACGGATCATCATCCAGGCCTGCGTGGAGCGGATGGAAGCCAAAGGCTTCAACTACCCGCACCAGCTCGATCGACTGGATGAAGAGGATCTGAAGGAATTGCGCACGCTGTACTGGACGGAGGCCAACAAGGTCGCCGCTCGCACCGAGGGCCAGATCCTCGTCGACAAGAATCCATTGAACATGCTGCGCCTGCCAATGATCCGCCGCCTGTTTCCGTCTGCGCGGGTGATCCTGGCGTTGCGCCATCCTTGCGACGTCATCCTCAGCTGCTATATGCAGAACTTCCGCTCGCCAGCCTTCATGATCCTTTGCTCGACGCTGGAACGGCTGACGAAGAGCTACGTCAACGCGATGCGGTTCTGGATCCACCACCAGCCGCTGTTGTGCCCGGATGCCCTGCTGCTGCGCTACGAAGATACCGTTGGCGATTTCGCCGGACAGGTCGAGCGGATCGCCGACTACCTCGGGATCAGCGAGCGTCACCACCTCGCCGACTTCGCGGCGCATGCCGCACGCAAGGGTTATATCAGCACGCCCAGCTACGCGCAGGTGACCGAGCCGGTCAATTCGCGCGCCGTCGCGCGATGGGAACCGTATCGCGCGTTCTTCGAGCCCTTGTTCCCACTGTTGCGCCCGGTTGCTGGTCACTGGCGCTACGCGCTGGAGGGCGACAGGTGATGCAATCCCTGACTGATTACATCCGCACTTACGATCATGCGCTCGACGAAAACTTTTGCGCCAAACTGATCAGTGGGTTCGAAGGAATGGTCGACCTGCAAAGTCGCAACGGCAAAGGCATCCGGCCCGGCTTGGAGAACAGCGCCTGGACGGAAATGGACATTGGCAAATTGGCTGACAAGGCATTCCTGGGTTTCTTCCTTGTCCAGATCGAACAATATCTTGCCCGCTACAACAGCGAGGTCACCCTGCGCATCCCCGTGCCGAATCGGCCGCGCACCGACCGGCTCATCCTCAAGCGCTATCGCGCTGGGGCCGATGAAGTCTTCGAGCCACATTTCGATGCGCTCGACGATAGCAGCGGCCGCTACCTGGTGTTCCTCTGGTATCTCAACAACGTCACCGAGGGCGGGGAGACGGAGTTCTGCGACCTGGACCTCAAGGTCGCCCCGCGCACGGGACGATTATTGATGTTCCCGCCTTACTGGATGTTCCAGCACGCCGGCCGCGCCCCGATCAGTGGCGACAAATACATCCTGTCGACGTATCTGATGTTCTGAGCGCGTGACGTAACAAGCGTGTGGTGGACGCGAGGTCAGTTGATCCCGGCGCGCACGTTGAAGTCGCCGATGCGCTCGACCAGATCCTTGAGCGCGACGCATTCCTCGGGGGTGAGAAATGGATTCCAGGTATCCAGGATCAGCACCACCCGCCGCTGGTCGGTCCGGTTCCATGCCTCGTGCAGGAAGGTGTCGTCAAAGGTGACGCAGCGGCCTTCCTGCCATGCATGCTCGGTGCCACCTACCACCAGTTTGCAATCGCCATCCGGGATCAGCAGCGGAAGATGGGTCACCACGCGGGTGTTGGTGACGCCGTGATGCGGTTTGATGTGGGTTTGCGGCGCCAGCACGGAAAACAAAACCTCGGGCGCATGCGCGGCGACCTGCGTAAGCGGTATGCCGCCCAAGGCGCGCGCGGTGTTTGGACACGCCGCATGGTTTTCGGCGAAAGGCTCGGCATGACGGTAGAAAAAGAAAGCATCCCACGCACGGCTTCGTGGGTCGCCACCCAGGTAGGTTTCTTCGGCGCGTTTGTCCTCGATCTTCAGGAATGGCATCAACTCGCGCTGACTGTCGAGTACCGCACGTAATTCCTGCTGGATCGCAGCTGTCGCCGCTTCCAGCGCGGGATACCACGGAAACTGCTCGCGATCGAAGAAAGGAGTCGGCGGCAGCCCGGGCATCCAGAAAAACTTGGGTTGCTGACGCGGATCACGTTCGGGAGGGTCCTGCGTGCCCAGGTATATCTGCAGGGCCTCTGCCACCCGCGCCATGCTCTGGAGTCCGAAGGCTTCGATATGGGGCTGCAGGACGCGCTCGAACAGCGACTGCCTGCCAGCATCGATCACATCCATCGCACGTTTTACCCGTTCGCGCAGGGCAGGTCCGGTCGAAGCATCGCTCAGCCAGCGGCCCTGGCGTTGCGCGTCATTGACGGCCCGGAAGTACTCGGCCACGGCGGCATCGACGTCGTGCTGAAGGTCCAGGCATTCGGCATAGGACAGTCGCAATGCAAAATCATTGGGGCGGTTTGCCAGCGCCGAAACGAACATCCCCGCAGCCGCCGTCAGGTCGCCAGCCTGACGCTGGCACATGGCGAGTGCGGCCTTGATGGCGAAAGGTGCTTCTGGCGCATGCGCAGGCTCGGTCAGCAGATCCACGGCTGCATCGGTCTTGCCGCTGGCCATCAACGCAGCTGCGCGCAACGAGAGGAAATCGGCATTGGTTGGCTCGGAGTCAAGCAGGGTCGCACTGAGCTCCAATGCCCGCGTCAATTCCCCCGCTGCCATGCTTCGCTCAAGCTCTTCGCGCAGCGACACTTCCGTGATGCTCAACGAGATGCCTGTGCCAGCGCAGCCGCAATGCGCCGTTGCTCATCCTTCAACACCTGTGGCATGCGCGGCCCGTATTCTTCCAGGTACTTACCAATGCTGGCGAATTCGCTGCGCCAGCCATCGCGGTCGTAACCGAACAGTTTTTCGCGGGCGGCATCTGTCAGCGTCACGCCATCGAGGTGGATCTCCTCCACCATCGGCAGCGCGCCGATCGGCGTTTCGACCGCGCCAGCCTTGCCTTCCACGCGGTTGATCATCCATTCCAGCACGCGCAGGTTGTCGCCAAAACCCGGCCACAGGAACTTGCCGTCCTCGTCCTTGCGAAACCAGTTGACGTGGAAGATTTTCGGCAGCTTGGCGCCATCGGTATCGAACGACAGCCAGTGCGCGAAATAGTCGGCGAAGTTGTATCCGCAGAACGGCTTCATCGCCATCGGGTCGCGGCGCATCACGCCAACCGCGCCGGTCGCGGCAGCGGTAGTTTCCGACCCCATCGCCGCACCGATCAGCACGCCATGCGTCCAGTCGCGCGCCTCGAACACCAAGGGCACCAATGACGCGCGACGACCGCCAAACACGATCGCGGAAATCGGCACGCCCTGCGCATCCTCGGCCTTGGGGGAATAGCTCGGGCACTGTTTCGCGCTGACGGTGAAGCGTGAGTTGGGATGCGCAGCAGGACGCTTGGCGGGGTCATATGGCTCGCCACGCCAGTCGGTGACGGGCACCTGGCCGTTGTCGATGCCTTCCCACCATGGCTGGTTGTCCGCGGTCAGCCCGACGTTGGTGAAAATGGTGTCGTGCTGGATTGACGCCAGCGCGTTGGGGTTGGATTTTTGCGACGTTCCCGGCGCGACACCGAAGAAGCCAGCTTCCGGATTGATCGCATACAGCCGGCCGTCTTCGCCCGGGCGCATCCAGCAGATGTCGTCGCCCACCGTCCAGACTTTCCAGCCATCCTGGCGATAGCCTTCAGGCGGAATCAACATCGCAAGGTTGGTCTTGCCGCACGCCGAGGGGAATGCCGCGGCGATGTAATGCGTCTGGCCCTGCGGGTTTTCCAGCCCAAGGATCAACATGTGCTCGGCCAGCCAGCCTTCCGTGTGCGCCTGGTGCGAAGCGATGCGCAGCGCGTGGCATTTCTTGCCGAGCAACGCATTGCCGCCGTAGCCGGAGCCATACGATTTGATCGACAGCTCTTCCGGGAAATGCATGATGAAGCGGCGGTTTGGGTCAAGCTCGCCGATCGAATGCAGGCCTTTTACAAAGCTACCCTCGCGCTCGATCCTGGCCAGCGCAGCCGCGCCCATGCGCGTCATGATCCGCATGTTGGCGACCACATAGGGCGAGTCTGTAATCTCCACCCCGCAGCGTGACAGCGGTGAATCGATCGGCCCCATGCAATACGGAATCACGTACATCGTGCGGCCGCGCATGCAGCCGTCGAACAGGCCGTCCATCCGTGCGTGGCCATCAGCCGGCGACATCCAGTGATTGTTGGGGCCGGCATCGTCTTCCTGCGAGGTGCAGACAAAGGTCAGGTGTTCAACGCGGGCAACGTCGTCAGGATGCGAGCGATGCAACCAGCTGCGCGGATGGGTGTCCGGATTGAGCGGAATCAAAGTTCCGTCGGCTTGCATCTGCTCGGTGAGATTGGCGAACTCGCTGTCGCTGCCGTCACACCAGGCAATCCGATCAGGCTGGGTCAACCTGGCGACCTCAAGCACCCACTGGTTCAACTCCTGCAGGTTGCTACCCACGGTTTGATCCAGCATCGGGCGATCCAGCGTTCGCGGCTGATTGCTGGCGTTGCCCGGTAGATCCGGCCCGGGTTTTGGCGTGCTGTCGAACAACGAAGTCACTGCGTTCAAGATGCGGTCCTTTCATTTGGATGGCGTGCCAGCCACGTCGTCAGGCTGCCGGGGAATCAGCGTCGTCATGACGTGTTCGACATAGGCCTGGAACTCGTCGTGCTGCAACCGTGGCTGGTGCAACTGCAGGTTCAACTGCAGGAAGCCGACATATGCCGCATACGCCAGGCGCGCGCGCTGCTGGGCATCGGTGCGGCTCATGCCCGCCTGGCGCAGGGAGGCGGTCAGGTAATCAAGCCGGCGTTCGGACACTCGCTCGATCACCGGCTTCACGATGGGATGGTCCAGCGCCTTCAGCAACTCGCTATAGATGATGTGGCTCCTGGCCTCATGGGCGACCACCAGGAACAGCGCGCGCAGGCGTTCACGCGGGTCGGGCACGGCCTCGACCGAGCCGAACACCGTTTCTTCCTCGACCTGCTCCCAGCGCTCCAGCGCCGCCTGCAACAGCGCATCGCGGGACGGAAAATGCCAGTAGAAGCTGCCCTTGGTGACACCCAGGCGCCGCGCGAGCGGCTCCACCGCGACTGCGGCCACGCCTTGCTCGGCGATCACTTCCAAGGCGGCTTGCGCCCAGTCCTCCGCGCTGAGCCGGCCCACGCGGTCGGTGACTTTTCCCGGTGGGTTGGCGACCATGCTTGTCATGTCCCGAGTGTATCCATACGCCAGCGTCGAGAACAGTATGTGCCGGCTGCAGACGGCATTGACAGGCTGCAATCGGCTTATCCATACTTGTGCGTATGGAGCTTGGCTGGCTTCTCGCCACTTCCGTCGCGCGCGCGGGTAAGCGCGAGAGCCTAGCGAGAATGTCCAGTGACTTGCGTGCGATTCCAATGCGGGCGGCAGTACCCTCACCCTGATGACCGCATGCCGGTGACACTAACGAACGAGAGCAAATAATGAGTATCGCAATCCCCTTCCTCGCCCTGCTCCTGGCTGGCGCATTTGCCGCCTATCACCGGATGCGGCTGGCTGTGTGGGTGGCGATCGCCGCATCGTTGCTTCTGGCGTGCTGGTTGCTGGGGGCCAATCACGCCGCGACGATCGTCGCCGCGCTGCTGCTGGTCGTCATTTCCGTGCCGCTATTGGTCCCGGCGTTCCGCAAGCCCTGGATCACGGCGCCGTTGCTGACGTTCTATACGAAGATCCTGCCGCCGTTGTCCGACACCGAACGCACCGCCCTGGAAGCGGGAACGGTCGGCTTCGAAGGTCAGCTGTTTTCCGGCAAGCCGGACTGGAGCCAGCTGCTGTCGCAACCCAAGCCGGCGTTGACTACCGAGGAGCAGGCGTTCCTCGATGGCCCATGCGAGGCGTTGTGCCGGATGACGGACGACTGGGACATCAGCCATGTCCGCGCAGACCTTCCGCCGGAACTGTGGCAGTTCATGAAGGAGAACAAATTCTTCGGGCTCAATATTCCGAAGGCTTACGGTGGCTTGGGCTTCAGCGCGTTGATGAACCATAAGGTCATCCAGAAGCTGTCGTCGATCTCCTCCACGGTCAGCACCACGGTCGGCGTGCCCAATTCATTGGGGCCGGCCGAGCTGTTGATGCATTACGGCACCGAAGAACAGAAGCAGCATTACCTGCCGCGACTGGCCGATGGCCGTGAAGTCCCGTGTTTCGCACTGACCGGGCCCTTCGCGGGTTCCGACGCCACCTCCATCCCCGATGCCGGCATCGTGGCGATGGGCCAGTGGAATGGCGCGCAGGTGTTGGGCATCCGCCTGACCATGGACAAGCGCTACATCACGCTGGCGCCAGTGGCGACACTGATCGGCGTGGCCTTCCGCATGTACGACCCTGATGGCCTGCTGGGCGACAAAAAGGACATCGGCATCTCACTGGCCCTGGTCCCGCGCGAAACGCCGGGGCTGGAGATCGGTCGTCGCCATTTCCCGCTCAACAATCCGTTCCAGAATGGTCCGGTCCGTGGCGACAACGTGTTCGTGCCGCTGTCGCAACTGATCGGAGGCGAGGATTACGCCGGTCGCGGCTGGCAGATGCTGATGGAATGCCTGTCGATCGGGCGCTCGATCACGCTGCCGTCGATCGCCAGCGGTGGCTCCAAGATGGCGGCGTGCGTCACTGGCGCCTATGCGCGCATCCGCAAGCAGTTCGGATTGTCGGTGGGGCGTTTCGAAGGCGTCGAGGAAGCGCTCGCGCGCATCGCCGGCAAGGCCTACACGATCAGTGCGCTTGCGCAGGCGACCGCCGCGGCGGTGTCGCGCGGGGAGAACCCGGCGGTGCCTTCGACCATCGCCAAATACCATTGCACCGAGATGGGTCGCGAGGTGATGCGCGACGCGATGGATATCCACGGCGGCAAGGGGATTATCCTCGGCCCACGCAACTATCTTGGCCGCGCGTGGCAGGCGCTGCCGATCAGCATCACGGTCGAGGGCGCAAACATCATGACGCGCAGCCTGATGATCTTCGGCCAAGGCGCGATCCTCTGTCATCCATGGGTGATGAAGGAAATGAAGGCAGCGCAACTCGAAGACCCGGTCGAGCGCATCAACGCCTTCGACCACAACCTGTTCGGCCACATCCGCTTTGCCATCTCCAATGCCGTGCGCTCGTTCTGGTTCGGCCTGACGTCGTCCATGATCGGCAAGGCACCAGGCGACGACTACACGCGCCGGTTCTATCGCAAGCTGGATCGTTATTCGGCCGCCCTTGCGGTGATGGCCGACACTTCGATGCTGCTGCTCGGCGGCAAGCTGAAGTTCAAGGAATCCTTGTCCGGGCGCCTGGGCGACGTGCTCAGCCAGCTCTACATCTCCTCCAGCATGCTCAAGCGCTACGAGGACGAAGGCCGTCCGGTCGGCGACCAGCCATTGCTGGCGTGGGCATTCCACGACTCGATCAACAAGATCGAGACCGCGCTATCCGGTGCGTTGCGCAATTTCCCGATCCGCCCCGTTGGCTGGCTGTTGTGGCTGCTGATCTTCCCCCTCGGCCGCCGCGCGCAACCACCCAGCGATCGGCTCGGCCATCGGGCCGCCTCCCTGTTGATGACGCCTTGCGATGCGCGCACGCGCTTGGCCGAAGGCGTGTTCCTGACGCCGGGCGAACACAATCCCGCCGGGCGCATCGACAGTTACCTGGCGCAGGTCATCCTCGCCGAACCGGTCGAACGCAAGTTCCTCAAGGCGCTCAAGAACAGCGACATCCAGGCGCTCGGCTTTGACTCGCAATTGGACGAAGGCGTGCGCGGGGGCTGGATCACCGCCGACGAGCGCACCCAGCTTGAAGCCTTGCGCGCGATGACGCTGGATGCGATCACGGTTGATGACTTCGAAGCGTGGGAATTGCGATCGGCGGGATATCGCAGCGAGCCTGGCGACGAGAACAACGTCGCAGACCTGGCGATCAACAATGCGCGTGTGGCGGCTTGACGACAGTCTGCCGCCAAGCCGGCTGAGGTCTTATTTCGTGATGGCCGAGCGCAAGGTCAACCGCGAAATTTCAGGCGGCACGCGGAAGCGGAACGGCAGGATGCTTGTGCCGATTCCCGGGGTCACGAACAACTGGCGGTGGTCGTAAAGGATCGGCCCGGCAATGAACTTGCCGAAGCGCATGGACGGTTGTCCTGGCAACACGTTGACCTGCCCGCCGTGGGTGTGCCCGGCGATCACCAGCGATGCACGGGCCGGCATCTTCCGGAAGAGTTCGGGGTTGTGCGTGATCGCGATGACGGGCGCATCATCGTTGACTGCCGCGAAGGCGCGCGGAATGTCCGGATGGCCTTCCCACAGGTCGCCGACGCCGACCAGCCACAGCTTGCATTGGCCGAATGAGGTTTCCGTTGCCGTGTTCTCCAGCACGGTGATGCCGTCGGCTTCCAGCGCGTGCCGGACCAGCGCGCCGTTCTTCCACCAGTCGTGGTTGCCGAGCACGGCATACACCCGCTTGTGTGCAAGCAGCGGCTTGAGGTGCGCGGCGACGACTTCAGGTGCCACGTATTTGCCCAGCAGCACTTTCAGGATGACGTAGTCACCGGCGAGGATCACGACGTCGCTGTCGCTGGCTGAAAGCTGTTGCACGACGCGATCGAGCTTGTCGACGCCATTGTGCGGCGAGCCGGTGTGCAGGTCGGCAACGACATCAACGCGCAGACCGTCGCATTGCGGAGACCAGTGCGGCAAGGCGATGGTGTAGTCGCGCTGGATCAGCCGGCCGGGTTCCCACAGGAAGCCCCAGCCCAGGAACACGAACGTCGCGATCGTGATCAGCCATCCAAGAATCTTGCGCAGCCGCCGCCGGCGCAGCTCATGATGCGAAAAAGCGTGTGATGCGCTCATGGCGTGATCCGTGCGCCGGTCATTCCTGCGAAGAACCGTGGATCACCTGGCCGCCCTTCATGACGAAGCCGACATGCTCCAGCACGCTGACATCGGCGAGCGGATCACCGCTGACCGCGATCAAGTCGGCGTAGGCACCCGGCTTGATCGTGCCCACCTTGTCCTTCCAGCCAAGCAGGTCTGCGGCATTGATGGTGGCAGAGCGGATCGCCTGCAGGGGCGTCATGCCCCACTCCACTTCCTTGGCAAACTGCTTGGCATTCCAACCATGCGGATAAACGCCGGCATCCGTCGCGAACGCCATCTTCTCGCCAGCCTGCACCGCCTTGCGGAAATTCTCGCGCTGCACGCGGCCAACGAGTTTTTCCTTCGCGATCTGCGCCGGTGGCACGCCGAGCTTGGAGTATTCAGCCAGGATGTAGTCGTCGTTGTAGATGTCGAAGTCGAGGTACGTGCCATGCGCCTTGGCCAGCTTCAGGCCCTCGGCGTCGATGAAGCTGCAATGCTCGATCGAATCCGCGGCGGCGCGGATCGCCATCTTGATGGCCTCGGTGCCATGCGCGTGCACGGCCACCTTTTTCCCCCAGCGATGCGCTTCATCGACGATCGCGTCCATCTCGGCCTGCGAATACTGCGGCGCGCCCACCGACGCTTCATTGCTGAGCACGCCGGCGCTGGCCATGAACTTGATGATGTCGGCCCCGTGCTTGACGTTTTCGCGCACACGCTCGCGCACGGCATCCACGCCATCGGCGACACCGGTCACTCCCTGGAATTCAACGTTGGGTGCGAAGCCAGTGGTCTCGTCGACATGGCCGCCGGTCGCTCCGATCGGCACGGTGGCCACCAGCATGCGCGGACCCTGGATCAACCCGCGATTGATCGCGTTGCGCAATGCGACATCGATGTAGCCGGGTGCGCCAACGTTGCGCACGGTGGTGAATCCCGCATCCAGCGTGCGCTTGGCGAACGTCGGCGCCATGACCGCCGAATCCATCGGTCCCTGCGTCAGCGCGTCCTGGTAATAGTTTCCGGTGCTGATCGTTGGGTCTCCCGTCATGTGCACGTGCACGTCGATCAGCCCCGGCAGCAGGGTCTTGTCGCCGAGGTCGATGACCCGCACGCCTGCCGGTGCCGTACTGCCGATGGAGACGACGTGGTCACCTTCAACGAGCACATACGGGTTGGCGATCAAGCCGCCGCTTTCCACGTCGAGCATGCGTGCGGCATGCACGACCAAGCGCGATACCGGGGTCGCCACGGGCTCGTCGGCGCGGGCACAGTGGCTGGATGCGGCAGAGACGGTGAGTACGGCGGCAAGCAGGAAAGTTGAGCGCATGGAGGGATCCTGGGCGAGTCGCCGTCATGATCGCATGCAGGGGCATGAGGGGCGTCGGGATCTGTTCCCTCCATCTCGCTGTAGAGGCATGCCACCTCCAGCACGACCGCGCCGATGCCGCCTTGTTCATGCAAAGTGAAAATCAGGCGGTATGATCGGGTCGCACCATAACCGTAGGGGCCATCGTCAATGAATACACCGCCGATGGATGCAGGCTCCAAGCAGGAATGTTCGAACAGCGCGGCACCTGGGCAGAAGACCACTTCCAGGCTCGTCAAGGCGCGACTGGCCACGCTGGCATTGCTGCTGCCGCTGGCATTGGGTTCGACAGCACAGACTTCGTTGCGCTGGACCAGTCCTGCGCCACAGGTTGCCCCGATCACGACATCCAGCGCCCTGCATGTCGGCAACGTACCGGTGGATGGTGTGTCCGATGGCGGGACGCCCGCTTCCGCTCTGCCTCCCATCACTGCAGCGCATACGATTGCCTACGTTCCGCCGCCGCGCCAGATCATGCCGCTGGCGCCGGGGTTCGACGTCCACCGCTTCGAGACGATGGCGCAAGCGCTGGTCGCCAACCAGCGAGTGCCCGGCCTGGCGATGGCGATCGTCAAGGACGGCCGCATCCTCACTGCGCGCGGCTATGGCATCACTGATGTGCGCGCGGCTGAACCGGTCGATTCGCATACCGTGTTCCGCTTGGCGTCGCTGTCCAAGGCCTTTGCTGGCGCCGTCACCGGGTTGCTCGTCTCCCAAGGTGCATTGCGCTGGGACAGCAAGCTCGTCGACTACATGCCCAACCTGCGCTTGTCCGATCCGACCGCCGCGCAGGAAGTCACGGTAGCCGACGTGCTCAGCCATCGGGTCGGCCTGACCCACAACACCTACGATCGCGACCTTGAAGGCAACGTCGACTACCACAGCTTGGTGCAGAAGCTTGCATACGCGCCAATGGCCTGCCGACCGGGTCAGTGTTACGCGTACCAGAACATCGCCTTCGCCATGATTGGCGACGTGCTGTTCGCAGCGACCGGCCGTTTTTATGGCGAGACGCTCTCCAGCCGCATCTTCAAGCCATTGGGGATGAACGATGCCAGCACCGGACTTGAAGGCATCGAAGCCAGTCCACGCTGGGCCAAGCCGCATGTGCGCGGCGGCGGTGGTTGGGTGTCACTGATGCCCAAACCAAACTACTACCAGGTGTTGCCCGCCGCTGGTGTCAACGCCAGCATCAGTGACATGGCGCAATGGTTGATTGCGCAGACGGGTCATCGCCAGGATGTGCTGCCTGATTCGCTGCTGGCGACCCTGCATGCCCCGCTGATCGACACACCCAGTGAAATGCGCGGGTCCTCATGGCGTGGCGAGCGCCTCAACGCCGCAGGCTATGCACTGGGCTGGCGCGTTTACGACTACGCCGGCCATCGTGTCGTCTTCCATGGCGGCGCGGTGCAGGGCTATCGTGGCGTGGTGGCACTGATCCCTGAAAGCGATCTGGGCATCGCGATCCTCTGGAACAGCGAAAGCGGATTGCCGAGTGGGCTGATGCCCACGATCCTCGACACTGCGTTGGGCCTGACCCCACATTGGCTCGATGGCAATACGCTGGGCGAAAGCCTGTACGCGCGTGATGTGGATGACGCCCCGGGCGTGGGTGCGTCGACCTCGGACGCCAAGCCGGAATAATTCTTTCGTTGGCTGTTTGACCCGGCTCCTTCAAATCGTGCTTGGCGCGCCTTCCAGCGAAGTACGTCCTAGGAGCGTGCCACAGACAATCGCTTGCTTTCCAATGCGGTAACAAGCGCGGCGGCGCGTCATGTGCGGTCGTCAACCAGTCCAATCGCCGCGCCCCATAAAAAAACTCCCTCCCCGCCTGGGCGTGCGGAAAGGGAGCTTGATTACAGCTAATCGGTAACGCAAAACAGGCTTGCTGATCGCAAGCTTCTTACATCATTGGCGCCGGAGCCGAGGGCATGGCCATGGGAGCCGCCCTTCTTTTCGCCGGACGCTTGGCTGCCTTCTTCGCAGCAGGCTTCCTGCCCGCCTTCTTGGCGGCCGGACGCTTTGCTGCTTTCTTGGCCGTCTTCTTGGCTGGACGCTTGGCAACCTTGCGGGTTGCCTTCTTCGCGGTCTTCCTTGCAGCCTTCTTGGCCGGACGCTTGGCGACCTTGCGGGTTGCCTTCTTCGCGGTCTTCTTTGCAGCCTTCTTGGCCGGACGCTTGGCGACCTTGCGGGTTGCCTTCTTCGCGGTCTTCTTTGCAGCCTTCTTGGCCGGAC
>JBBSUF010000033.1:0-19043 GCA_038235185.1 Lysobacterales bacterium | reverse complement strand
GGAGCTCTTCCGCAAGCTGCGGCCGGCGGTGTTCGTTTCCGAATCCACGCATGCTCTGAAGTTGCTGGAAATCTTCCGCGAGGAGCAACAATCCATCGCGCTGGTCGTCGACGAATACGGCGATGTCACCGGTATGGTGACCTTGAACGACCTGATGGGCGCGGTCCTGGGGCGCATGCAGTCGGGCGAAAGCGCTGATGCCGATCCGCTGGTGGTGACGCGGGAAGACGGCTCGCTGCTGGTCGATGGCTCACTGCCCATCGACGACATGCAGGAGCTGCTCGGGGGCCGCGCGTTGCCGGGTGAAGACGAACACGATTACCACACCGCCGCCGGCATGGTCATCGCCTGGTTTGGTCGCATCCCGCACGTGGCCGAGCACTTCGACTGGGCCGGCTGGCGCATCGAAGTCGTCGACCTTGACGGACCGCGCATCGACAAGTTGCTGTTGCAGCGGATTACTGCGATCGATGATGACAGCGACGGTTGAAACGCTTGCTTGTCACACGAAACGCCTGCCCGTGCGGCTAACTGCCAAAATTACCCAGCCATGCAACTCAACCTAGAACGCCCCGATTACACCTGGTACCTGCGCGGCGCGGACGGCGACCATGCGCTGGTCAATGAGCGCATCGTGCGCAACAGTTTCGTCATCGCGCCCGATGCGCTGGTCGAGGACTGGCCGGTCATCGACGCCGCAGCGTTGACGGCATCCCAGTTGGAACCATTGTTCGCACTGCATCCCGAGCTTGTCCTGCTTGGTACCGGCGCCACACAGGTATTTCCGCCACCGCTGATCCTGGCGGCCTTCCTGACCCGCGGGCTCGGCATCGAAGTGATGACCAACTCCGCGGCAGCCCGGACTTACAGCGTGCTTGCCGGAGAAGGCCGGCGCGTGGTGGCCGGATTCGTCATTGCCCCACCCGCTTGATTCCCACTATCGCTTTGGCAGGTACAGCAGCGGATCCAGCGGCTTGCCGTTGTAGCGGATTTCGAAATGGAGCATGTCGCTCGCCGCGCCGCTGTGACCCATCTCGGCGATCTGCTGGCCCGCTTTGACGCGTTGACCTTCATTGACCATGCGCGCGCGATTGTGGCCGTAGGCCGACAGCCAGGCGTCGTCGTGCTTGACGATGACCAGTTCGCCGTAGCCCACCAGCCCCGATCCGGAATACACCACGACGCCATCGGCTGCGGCACGAATGGGCTGGCCGGCTTGCCCGGAGATATCGATGCCCTGCCGGGTTGGTTCGCCCGCCACGTAACGCGATGCCAGGGTGCCGTCCGCCGGCCAGGTCCATGCGAAAGGACTTGATGCAGGTGGATTCAATGCCGGTGGGCTGTACGGAGCAGGAGGCGCCGCCGTCGTTGTCACGCTTGGTGCGGATGGCAGCCGTTTTTGCACAGCATTCGGCGGATGCGCCGTGGCCACTGCAACAGGTGCACGGCGTGGAAGATGATCCGCTGGATACAGGCGCAGACGCTGCCCGGGATAGATCGTGTACGGCGGGGGAACGTCATTCCACATTGCCAGGTCCAGGACACTGATGCCGTGCCCGGTGGCGATGTGGTAGAGGGTTTCGCCGCGCTGCACGGTCGCGGTGGCACCGTATTGCGGTGCAGACACGCGAACCGGGCCGGCCACCGGATGACGCATGACCGGTTCGCGAATGACGCGCGCGCTGCCGCAGCCTGCAATCAGCAGGCTGGCCACCAGCAATGTCACGCATCGCGCGGCGATCAAGCGTGGGATCCCCACATCAGGTAGCCAATGCCGACAGCCAGCAATGCCATTGCGACCCAACCGACGGGCTCAATCCAGCGATGCAGCGCAGCTTCGGCACGTGCGCCGCCGACACGTATCGCGATTGCGACAAGGTATACGCGCTTGCCGCGCCCGACTGCCACGCATGCCAGGAACGGCAGGATCGGCACTCCAACAATCCCTGCCGCCCAGGTGACCAGCTTCATGGGAATCACCGGCTGCAGGGCCGCAATCATCAGTGCCCCCAGCAGTGCCAGCCAGTGGTGCTGCATGTCGTTGCGCAGGTTGCCCACCCATGTGGTGATCGTTTCCTGCATGTGCAGGCTCAGCAGCGGTCGCACGGCCTCGTAGGCGTAGTGGCCAAGCGCGTAACCGACGAGCGCGCCAGCCAGCGAAGCCAGCAGGCTCAAGCTCGCGAATCGAAGGCCGCGACGAGGCTCCGACAGGCACATTGGAGCCAGCATCACTTCCGGCGCAACCGGAAAGATGAACGCCTCGACGAAACTCAAACCGACCAGATAGATCTGTGCACGGGGATGGCGTGCCCAGATCAATGCGCGTTCGTAAATTGGGCCGAACAGTTTCATGGATGCGTTGTCCTCATCGGTCGATCATCCCGGACAACAGCGGCACGAACACCACCGGTGCGAGGTCGCTCTGTTCGATCACGCCATCGGCATCCTTGCGCAACCTCAACAACGACTGCCCGGTGCTGCCACCCACCGGCGCGATCAGCGTCCCGCCAGGTGCGAGCTGCACGCTGAGCGCATCGACCAGCGCCGGGGCAGCGGCGGTAACGAGAATGGCGTCATAGGGTGCGTGTTCCGGCCAGCCGATGCGGCCATCGTCGTGCTTGCTACGCACATTGAATCCGAGCGTGCGAAAGCGCTTGCGGGCGGTGCGCAACAACTCACCGATGCGCTCCACCGTATAGACCTCAAGCCCCATGGCCGCAAGGATTGCGCCCTGGTAGCCGGAACCAGTGCCGATTTCCAACACGGTTCGGGGGTGCGCACCGTCGGCGAACAAGGCTTCGGTCATCTTGGCCACCACCCATGGTTGCGAAATGGTCTGTCCGTGGCCGATCGGCAGCGCGGTGTCTTCGTACGCGCGCGTCGCGAAGGCTTCATCGACGAACAGATGGCGTGGCACGGTGCGGATCGCGTTGAGTACGTGTTCGTCGACGATGCCACTGCCGCGGAGGCGCTCGATCAGGCGATCACGCACGCGCTGCGAGGTCATGCCAAAGCCCACCGATGCGGGTTGCAGTAGCCTGCGGGCCGTCATGACTGACAACCGGTCGAATCGCTGCCCAAAGACGCAGCAAGACCACCAACCCAGCTTGAGACCTGTTCGAGCGCCTGGAAGCGGGTCAGGTCGACATGGATCGGAGTGATGGAAATCCGGCCATCGGCAATTGCGTGGAAGTCCGTGCCCAGCCCGGCGTCCTGGGCAGCCCCTGCAGCACCGATCCACCACCAGGTGCGCCCGCGGGGATCGGCCTGCGGGACACATGGTTCGGCACGATGGCGATTGCCCAAACGCGTGACCTCAAAGCCCTTGACGTCTTTCCAGGCGACGTCGGGCACATTGACGTTGAGGATGGTGTCTGCCGGCAATGGGTCGATCGCCAGCCGCGCGATGATCTCCACCGCGGCACGGGCGGCGGTGTCGTAATGGCGCCCCTGGTGGTCGGCGCTCGCCAGCGACAACGCCAGCGCCGGCAATCCCAGGAATCGCCCTTCCATCGCCGCCGCGACGGTACCTGAATAAATCACGTCATCACCCAGGTTGGCGGTGTTGTTGATGCCGGATACCACCAGGTCGGGCTCAACCTCCAGCATCCCGGTGATGGCGACATGCACGCAATCGGTGGGGGTGCCGTAGACCCGCCATGTACTGGCATCGTGGCGGATGACGCGCACGGGCATGTCAAGCGTGAGCGAATTACTGGCCCCCGAGCGGTCGCGATCGGGCGCCACGACCAGCACTTCATGGCCGGCATCGCGCAGTCCCGCGGCGAGGATCCGGATGCCAGGCGCGTCGACACCGTCGTCATTGCTCACGAGTACGCGCATGAAAGTCGTGCAGGATCCGGGACCGATGTGACCTTCATGATAGCGGATGCATTCGAATACCTTCGGCGCGCGCCCGACTTGTCCGGAATTGCGGCACGAATGTTTGATCCGGGCACCGGTCACGCTAGGCTTGCAACATGAATACAGGCCGCAAGCGGCCTTCGGCCAATTCGGTCGGAGGCGATCGCACTGAAGGCAATCCAGGCAAGATCGAATCGGATGATCTTGACGACGCGGTATTATTTCGATCGGCCATCGGTCCCATTCGCGAACTACCCTCCGTGGCCTCGCCGCCTCCCAAACCAAAGCCTCGTCCATTACCGCGCATGGCGGCACTCGATGACGCGCTGGCGCTGGATGAATTCCGACGTGCTATGAGCGCCGATGTGCTGGAGACGGGCGATGCGTTGAGCTTCCGCCGTGACCATCTGCCGGTGCGCGTGTTGCAGCGGTTACGTCGCGGGCAATATGCCGCCCAGGATGAAGTGGATCTGCATCACAGCGATGCCGCGCAGGCTGAAGCATTGCTCCGGCATTTTCTCAGGGAATCCCGAGATAACGGCTTGGGCTGCGTGCGGATCGTGCATGGGAAGGGATTGCACTCGGACAGTGGCGTGCCGGTGCTGAAGAACCTGGTCGATCGCCTTCTGCGCCAGCGCATGGACGTGCTGGCCTTTCATTCCGCGCCTTCCGCGCAAGGCGGCCACGGCGCTGTACTGGTGCTGCTTGCGCAGCACCGTTGATGGGTCGTCGAACCGTTTGGGTTACAGGCCGCTGACGCGTTTTTGCGGAGGATTCACCCAATGCACCGCAACGCCACGCGCTCGATCGATACGTTCGATACGCGCTACGTACGCCGCATCGTCGACATCAGAGGGTTGGGCAACGGCAACGGTGGATTTCTCGTGCATGCTCGCGCATCCGCCCGTCACGAGCACGGACAGAGCAAAGAGGCTGGCGGCGATGGTCGTTTTCATGATCGCTGTTCCTTTCGGGATGCCTGATCGCGACGGCCAGCCAATTCCGACCGTCAATACCGCTTATACGCCACCGTATTGAGACGACTAGTGCCGAACGTTGTTTTCCGACGAGCGGTCGGAAACCTGCCCAAGTTCGGCCAGCACGATGGTCCCGTAGGTCCCGGGCGACAGCGTGAACTGTATTGCCAGGCATTCTGCAGTCGGCCATGACCATGTCAGTTCCTGTGGGCGTAGTCGAGTGGCGCGCCGTTCCTGGTTAAGACCTGCGGTTTCCAGCCCCGCACGGAGTGTCAGCGACACTGGATCGGACAACGCTTCAGTTTCAAGCGCCAGTGCAGTCTCCTGCGAACGAGGATTTCCACGGCCCCACAACGGCGCCGTCGGATGGATATCGAAGTCCGCAAGCCGCGCGGCCAATGCATCGGTCCACGGCTCGGGGCCGAACACGCTGCGACTGCCATCCAGCATCCAGACCTCGCCCTCGAGCCCCTGATTCCAGGATCCCGCCGCCACCCGGGCCGACAACACCTGGTTGAACAGCTGCGAACGCGCCGCCGACAGCAGCATCGTGCGTTGCTCGCGACGCATGCGCCGGCCGCCAAACATGGCCAGCGCATTGGCAACGTTGTCTCCGCCACGCCCGAATCGCTGGTCGCCGAAATAATTCGGCACGCCCAACGCGGCAATGGCATGTAAACGTGCGTCGATGTCTGCAACTTCACCCTGCACGTCGCGAAGGATCAACTCGAAACGATTGCCAGCCAGCGCACCACGCGGAAGCTTCTTGGCATGCCATTCGCTTTTCAGCACATGCATTTCGTCACTTTCCAGCGTGGCGATGTCCGGCGCGATGCGTTTGGGCAGATGCACGCTGAAACGCTGGCGCGTGATTGCGTGGCGATCCTTCATGCCTGCGTAACTCACGCCCATCTCCGGGATGCCTGCCCAACGTGCAAGATGCGCTGCGGCAAATGCGGTATTCATGCCGCGTTTCTCGATCGTCAGCAGCAAGTGTTCACCACTGCCCGTGGCTTCGAAGGCGTCGATCTCCTCCACGCGGAAATCGTCGTTCGTGGCGCGGATCTGCGCGGACAGTACCGGGGCGCCATGCGCCCGCGCCAGTGTCATGTGAACACCCTCACGCCCGCAGGATCAGACAGACCGCGTGCGCGGCGATGCCTTCGCCCCGGCCGGTAAATCCCATGCGCTCGGTGGTCGTGGCCTTAACGCTGATGGCGTCGATATCGATACCCAATTCCCCTGCGAGCACGTCACGCATCGCATCCACATGCATGGCGATCTTCGGCTGCTCGCAGATCACGGTGATATCGACATTGCCGGGCATCCAGCCGCGTTCGCGGATCAGGCCGTTGCAATGGCGCAGGAACGTGCGGCTATCGACGTTCTTCCATTGCGGATCGGATGGTGGGAAATGGCGGCCGATGTCGCCCAGCGCCAATGCGCCCAGCAATGCATCGCATAGGGCGTGGATGACGACGTCGCCGTCGCTATGCGCGATCACTCCGCGCCCGAACGCAATGCGCACACCGCCAAGCATGAGGTGATTGCCATCGCCGAATGCATGGACATCAAAGCCATGCCCGATTCGGATGCCAGTCATTGCGTCAACAGCCATTCGAATCGCGCCACATCCGCAATGGTGGTGATCTTGAGATTGTCCTGGCTGCCTTCGACCAGCAGTGGCCGCAGGCCTTGTTGTTCCATCGCCATCGACTCGTCGGTCACGGAAATGCACGCATCGCGTGCCGCTTCAAGCGCGCGCGTGAGCTGCAGGCGGCGGAATAGTTGTGGCGTCAAGGCGCGCCAGAGGCGCTCGCGCTCCACCGTGCCGTCGATTCCGCTATCGTTGCCGGCGCGCTTGAGCGTGTCACGCACGGGGATGGCCAGGATGGCGCCGACGGGATCGTTGCGCCCGCGCTCAAGCAATCGATCCAGATCCTCCAGGCCGATATTTGGTCGCGCGGCATCATGCACCAGCACGAAATCATCCGCCCGCACGTGATCGGGCAACGCGACCAGCCCGGCGAGCACAGAATCCGAACGTGCATCGCCTCCTTCGCAGGTCACGATTGGCTTGCCGACAAATTCGCGCCAGCCGGGCCAAAGAACATCGTTGGCGGCAAGCACCACGACGACGCCTTCAACCGATGCATGCGCCGTCAATGCGCGCAGCGTGTGCTGGATCAGCGGTGCGCCTGCAATGTCGAGATATTGCTTGGGAATGTCACCCCCAAGGCGCGCCCCGCATCCGGCCGCAGGAACGACCACCCAGGTCATGGCTCGACACCTTTGTCGACGGCTCGATTGCCCTGCGCATCGACCGTGGAGGACGTGTCCTGCGGCGCGACGACGCGATAGAACGTCTCGCCAGGCTTGATCATGCCCAATTCGCTGCGGGCACGTTCCTCGACGGCCGCTTCGCCGGACTTCAGGTCCTGCACTTCAGCGGCAAGCGCATCGTTGCGCTGTTTCAACCCGACATTGTCACGCGCCTGTTGCGACACCTGCGCCTGCAATGCCGCCACGTCGTGCTGGCCGCCGTTGCCGAACCAAAGCCGGTACTGCAGCCACGCCAGCAGCGCGAGCATCGAGACCAGCAGCAATCCCCATCGACGCATCGCAGGCCGCGTCAGCGCTTGATCGAGACGAAGGCCGCGCGACCGGCGTATGACGCGGCAGTGCCAAGCTGCTCCTCGATCCGCAACAACTGGTTGTATTTTGCGACGCGATCACTGCGACACAGCGAGCCGGTCTTGATCTGGGTTGCCGTCGTCGCGACGGCAATGTCCGCAATCGTCGTGTCTTCCGTTTCCCCGGAGCGATGCGAAATGACCGCCGCGTAGCTGGCGGCATCCGCCATCGCGATGGTCTGCAGGGTTTCGGTCAACGTCCCGATCTGGTTGACCTTGATCAGGATCGCATTGGCGATGCCATCGCGGATGCCGTCGCGGAAAATCGCAGGATTGGTGACGAAGTTGTCGTCACCCACCAACTGCACGTTCTCCCCAAGCCGTTGGGTCAGAAACTTCCAGCCGTCGCGATCCTGTTCGGCCATGCCGTCCTCGATGGTGATGATCGGATATTGCCGGCTCCAGCCCGCAAGGAAATCGACGAACTGCTCGGACGTGAGGCGCTTCCCCTCGCCCACCAGGTTGTACTTGCCGTTCTCGTGGAATTCGCTCGCGGCCGCATCGAGACCCAAGAAAACATCGTCGCCGGCCTTGTAACCGGCTTTCCCGATCGCTTCCAGGATTGTGTCGAGGGCTTCGGCGTTGCTGCGCAGGTCCGGGGCAAAGCCGCCTTCGTCGCCGACCGCCGTGCTCAATCCGCGGCCTTTCAAGACCGACTTGAGTGCGTGGAAAATTTCCGTGCCGCAGCGCAAGGCATCGGAAAACGAATCGAAGCCGACCGGCAGCACCATGAATTCCTGCAGGTCGACGTTGTTGTCGGCATGCGCGCCACCGTTGATGATGTTCATCATCGGCACCGGCAACACAGGCGTGCGGCCATTGGCGAGGTGCTGCCACAGCGGCATTTTTTTCGACGCGGCCAAGGCATGTGCGTTAGCCAGCGACACCGCCAGCAGTGCATTGGCGCCCAGCCGCCCCTTGTTTTCCGTGCCATCCAGGTCGATCAGGCGATGATCGAGTGCCGCCTGGTCGCCCTCGAATCCCTGCAGCGCCTGCGCGATTGGCCCATTGACGTTCGCGACGGCCTTGAGCACGCCCTTGCCGAGATAGCGCGTCTTGTCTCCGTCGCGCAACTCAACGGCTTCCCGCGATCCCGTCGATGCACCCGACGGCACCAGCGCGCGGCCGAAGCTTCCATCGCTCAAGGTCAGGTCTGCTTCGAGCGTGGGGTTACCGCGGCTGTCGAGAATTTCGCGGGCGTGGATCTTGGAGATTGAGGTCATGGGTTCATTCGGAGAGAAGTAGGGTGGCCTCAAGCCCACCATGCAATCAAAGCGGTGGGCTTGAGCCCACCCTACGTGGATTCCAGGAAACCGTTTTTCTTCGTGACACGATCGAGCTCGAGCAGCGTTTCCAGCAAAGCGCGCATCTTCTGCAATGGCCACGCATTAGGGCCATCGCTGAGCGCCTTGTCCGGGTCAGGATGGGTTTCCATGAAAATGCCGGCGATGCCGACCGCCATCGCCGCGCGCGACAGCACCGGCACGAACTCGCGCTGGCCGCCGGATTTGCCATCCATTCCACCAGGCAACTGCACCGAATGCGTCGCGTCGAACACCACCGGACAGCCGGTATCGCGCATCACGCTCAGCGAGCGCATGTCACTGACCAGATTGTTGTAGCCAAAGCTGACGCCGCGCTCGCAGGCCATGATCTGCGTGTTGCCGGTGGCCTTGGCCTTGTCGGTGACATGCTTCATTTCCCACGGCGAAAGGAACTGGCCTTTCTTGATGTTGACCGGGCGTCCGGCGCTGGCGACTTTCTGGATGAAGTCGGTCTGGCGGCACAAAAACGCCGGGGTCTGCAACACATCGACGACCGATGCGACTTCATCCATCGGCGTGTACTCGTGGACATCGGTGAGCACTGGAACACCGAGCTGGCGTTTGACCTCGCCCAGCACCTTCAAGCCTTCCTCCAGGCCCGGGCCGCGGAAACTGGTGCCCGAAGTGCGATTGGCCTTGTCGAAACTCGACTTGAAGATAAAGGGGATCCCCAACTCGCCGGTGATCTCTTTCAGCGTGCCGGCGGTGTCGAGTTGCAGCTGCATCGACTCGATCACGCAGGGGCCGGCAATCAGGAAGAAAGGTTGGTCGAGGCCGACTTGGAAGCCACAGAGGTTCACGCGCTGGCTTCCTTCAGCAACCGTCCACCCGCCTGCGCCTTGTGCTCGCGTGCCGCACGGATGAACCCGACGAACAGCGGATGGCCGTCGCGCGGTGTCGACAAGAATTCGGGATGCGCCTGGCATGCCAGGAACCACGGATGCTGCGACTGCGGCAGTTCGACCATTTCCACCAACAGGTCATCCATCGACTTGGCACTGATGACCAGTCCGGCGTCTTCAAGCTGGCTGCGATAGCGGTTGTTGAATTCGTAGCGATGGCGATGTCGCTCGCCCACCACATCCGCCCCATACATCCTGTGCGCCAGCGTGCCGGGCTTGATGCGCTGATCCTGCAATCCCAGGCGCATCGTGCCGCCGAGTTCGCTTTCCTCGTTGCGACGTTCGACATCTCCCGCCGCGGTGCGCCATTCGGTGATCAACCCGATGACCGGGTGCGCGGATTGCCGATCGTTCTCGGTGCTGTTGGCATCCGCCAGGCCGGCCACGTTGCGCGCATAATCGACCACCGCGGCCTGCATGCCATAACAGATGCCGAAGTATGGAATGCCCTGCTCACGCGCGTATTGCGCGGTCAGCACCTTGCCTTCAAACCCGCGATCGCCAAAACCACCCGGGACGAGGATCCCGTCGACACCGGCAAGCGCTTGACCGCCTTCGCGCTCGACGTCCTGGGATTCCAACCACTTCAATTTGACTTTCGTGCGCTGGCGCACGCCGCCGTGCTTCAGCGCTTCGGCCAGTGACTTGTATGCATCCTGATGATCGATGTACTTGCCGACGACGGCGATCGTAACTTCGTCGACCGGCCGCTGCATGGCATCGACGACAGCTTCCCACTCGGACAGGTCGGCTTCGGCGGTGGCAGCAAGGTGCAGATGGTCGACTACGATCTGGTCGAGCCCCTGATCATGGAACCACATCGGGATTTTGTAGATATTGTCCAGGTCGACCGCCGAAATGACGGCTTTTTCCGGCACGTTGGTGAACAGCGCGATCTTGCGGCGCTCGCTGTCGGGCAGCGGCTGCTCACTTCGGCACAGCAGGATGTCGGGCTGGATGCCGATCGAACGCAACTCCTTGACTGAATGCTGCGTCGGCTTGGTCTTCAACTCACCTGCCGCCGCGATGTAGGGCACCAGCGTCAGGTGCATGAACAGGGCTTTGTCCGGGCCGCGCTCGGTACGGATCTGGCGGATCGCTTCCAGGAACGGCAGCGATTCAATGTCGCCCACGGTTCCGCCGATCTCCACCAGGCCGACATCGAAACCCGAGGTGGCGGCGTCGATGCAACGCTTGATCTCGTCGGTGATGTGCGGGATGACCTGCACGGTGCCGCCAAGGTAGTCGCCGCGGCGCTCCTTGCGGATGACGGCCTCGTAGATCTTGCCGGTCGTGATGGAATTTCGAACGGACATGCGCGTTCGCTGGAAGCGTTCGTAATGACCCAGGTCAAGGTCCGTCTCGGCGCCGTCGTCGGTGACGTAGACCTCGCCGGGCTGGAACGGGCTCATCGGTCCCGGATCGACGTTGATGTACGGGTCGAGCTTCATCATCGTCACGCGCAGGCCGCGCGCTTCAAGGATGGCGGCCAACGACGCGGCCGCGATGCCCTTGCCAAGCGAAGACACCACGCCACCCGTGACGAAAACAAGCGGGGTGGCGGAACCAGCCTTGGCAGTGCTTGGGGGATTCATGGTCGCAGGACTGCTGGAAACCCGCATTCTAGCGGTTGGCGCGGCGCGGGGCGACTGATCGTTGCAATTGAGCGTGGGCAAGGCACATTGGAGTTGCCTTATCACGTAGTCGCGGGCCTTTTTCCCAAGCGCCAGCGCGATGCTGGACAATGATCGTTGATCCTGTACCGGACCCCGCATGAATTCCCGCTATAACGCCGCCGACATCGAAGTGCTCTCCGGCCTGGATCCGGTCAAGCGCCGGCCCGGCATGTACACCGACACTACCCGCCCGAACCATCTTGCGCAGGAAGTCGTCGACAACGCCGTCGATGAGGCCCTGGCGGGACATGCCGAATCGATCGAAGTGATTTTGCATGGCGACGGCTCCTGCGAGGTGTCCGACGACGGCCGCGGCATGCCGGTGGATATCCATCCGGAGGAAAAAATCCCCGGCGTCGAACTCATCCTGACCCGGTTGCACGCTGGCGGAAAATTCAATAGCCGCAACTACACGTTTTCAGGTGGCCTGCATGGTGTCGGCGTCAGCGTGGTGAACGCGCTGTCCTCGCGCGTGGACGTATTCATCAAGCGCGACGGCAACGAATACCGGATGACATTCGCGCATGGCGATCGCACGTCGCAGCTCGAGGTCGTGGGCAGCGTCGGCAAAAAGAATACCGGCACGCGCCTGCGCTTTTGGCCGGAATCGACGTATTTCGACACGCCGAAATTCAACCTGCGCGCACTGAAACACCTGCTGCGCGCCAAGGCGGTGCTCTGCCCTGGCCTGACCGTGCGCCTGTTTGATGAAGCCAGCGGCGAGCGCGACGAATGGCATTACGAAGACGGATTACGCGACTACCTGAAAGGTGCGCTGGTTGGCAACGAACTGCTGCCGCCGGAATTGTTCGTCGGTCAGCTGAACAAGAACACCGAGATCGTGGATTGGGCCGTGGCTTGGTTACCCGATGGCGACCTGGTGCAGGAAAGCTATGTCAACCTGATTCCGACGGCGCAACACGGCACCCACGTCAATGGCCTGCGTACGGGCTTCACCGACGCGCTGCGTGAGTTCTGCGACTTCCGCAACCTGTTGCCGCGCGGTATCAAGCTCGCACCTGAGGACGTGTGGGATCGGGTCGCCTTCGTGCTGTCGGTGAAGATGACCGACCCACAGTTCAGCGGGCAGACCAAAGAACGTCTCTCCTCGCGGCAGGCAGCGGGATTCGTCGAAGGCGCGGCGCACGATGCGTTTTCGTTGTGGCTCAACCAGCACACCGACATGGGTGAAAAGATCGCGCAGCTGGCGATTGAACGTGCCAGCGTGCGGCTGAAAACCGAAAAACAGATCACCCGCAAGAAAGTGACGCAAGGGCCGGCACTGCCCGGCAAGCTTGCCGATTGCATTTCACAGGACCTGTCGCGGACCGAACTGTTCCTGGTCGAAGGCGACTCCGCCGGCGGCAGCGCGCGGCAAGCGCGCGACAAGGAGTTCCAGGCGATCCTGCCGCTGCGGGGCAAGATCCTCAACACGTGGGAAGTCGCGTCCGGCAGCGTGCTGGCGTCGACCGAAGTGCACGACCTGGCGGTCGCTATCGGCTGCGATCCTGGCAAGGACGATATCTCCGGCTTGCGCTACGGCAAGGTGATCATCCTGGCCGACGCCGATTCGGACGGGTTGCATATCGCCACGCTGTTGACGGCGCTGTTCCTGATGCATTTCCCGGCATTGGTCATGGCCGGAAACATCTTTGTCGCGATGCCGCCGCTGTTCCGCGTGGATGTTGGCAAGCAGGTGTTCTATGCGCTGGATGAAGAGGAAAAACGTTTGCTGCTCGAGCGCATCGAGCGCGAAAAAATGCGTGGCACGGTCAACGTGACGCGCTTCAAGGGGCTGGGCGAAATGAATCCGCAGCAGCTACGCGAATCCACGGTGCATCCCGACACCCGTCGCCTGGTGCAGCTCACCAACGAAGATGATGGTGCGACGCGATCGCTGATGGACATGTTGCTGGCGAAGAAGCGTGCAGGCGATCGCAAAAGCTGGCTGGAACTCAAGGGAGATCTCGCAACGCTGGAGGTCTGATTCTGCACGTCGCGGTTCATCGGCCGTGGCGACGGCGCAGGCCGCGTCGCAACTCGACCATCAACGCGGTGCGGCTTGGGCTCAAAGGTGATCTTGCGACACTTGAGGTCTGACCGACTACTTCGGTCTAAAGAGTTGCCTCGAGCAGCTGCCGGATCACTCGCTGTGTCCCGGCAGCTTTCTCTTCGTCATAGGCGAACGAATCTTCGTCCATGTAGTTGCGCTGGCTGATTTCCAGCTGCACGGCGTCGATCCCGCTGACGGGATCGCCGTAGTTACGCGTGATGTAGCCGCCCTTGAAGCGGCCGTTGACGACGTAATCATGGTCACGCTGGGCTGCAAGGATTGTTTCGAGCCTGGATTGCATTGCCGCAGTGCAGCTTGCTCCGCTCGCGGTTCCAAGGTTGAAATCCGGCAGGCGTCCATCGAACAGGAACGGACATTCGCCACGAATCGAGTGGGCTTCCCACAGAACCACGCGACCGTGTTGCATGCGCAGGCGTTGCAGCTCCTCGACAAGCGCGTCGTGATACGGGAACCAGTAAGTGCCGACGCGCGCAGTGATCTCCTCCTGCGTCGGCTGCAGGCCATCGCGATAGACCGGTTCGCCGTTGAACTGGACGATGGGGCACAGTCCAGTCGTGTTCTGGCCGGGGTAAAGCGAGACATCGTTGGGCGACCGGTTGAGATCCACGACATACCGGGAATACCCCGGGATCAGCATCGATGCACCAAACTCGAGCGCGAATGCATACAACCGGGCGACATGCCAGTCGGTGTCTGGCGCGGTGCGTGCGCGGTCGGTCATGCGATCGCCGATCGCATCGGGTATGACGCTGCCGTCGTGCGGCAGGCTGATCAGCAACGGCGCAGAACCGCGATGCAGGGTGAAGGTATCGGCCTGCGTCAAAGCACTCATCGCATCAACACCACTTCTTCGGCGGATGTCGGATGGATGGCAATGGTGTCGTCAAGATCACGCTTGCAGATCCCGCGTTTCAGTGCGACGGCGAATCCCTGCAGGATCTCGTCCGCACCTTCGCCCAGCAAGTGGATACCGACTACGCGCTCGTCCTCACCCACGCACACCAGCTTGAACAGGCTGCGCTGGGGAGATGAGGCAAGTGCGTGCAGCATCGGCCGGAAGTTGGCGCGGTATACACGCACGGTATCGCCAGACTGCAGGCGCGCTTCGGCTTCGGTCAACCCGACCTTGCCGATCGGCGGATGCGAAAACACCACGGTGGCAATGTCGGAGTAGTCGAGCATCGCGTCGGGTTGCCCACCGAACAAACGATCCATCAATCGCCGCGCGGCGGCAATGGCCACCGGCGTCAATGCAATTTTCGAACTCACGTCACCCACGGCATGAATGCCCGGGATATTGGTACGTTGCTTTGCGTCGACGACGATGTGACCGCTGGCATCGCGGGCGACATTGACCGCATCCAGGCCAATGTCGTCGCTGTTGGGCTGGCGCCCGGTGGCGAAGATCACGCTGTCGAACGGCCTGCTGTCGATGCCCGCGACATTACGCACAACGACCTTGCCTTCAGCATGTGCGTGCAAAGAGAGCAGCGCGTAATCGAAATGCGTATGAATGCCATGCTGGCGCTGGTCTTCCACCAGTTGCGCGGTGATGTCGTCATCGAAGCTCGTCAGCAGCCGGCGCCCACGCGCAAACAACTCGACGCGGCTTCCCAGCGCCTGCAACACGCCGGCCAGTTCGACGGCGATGTAACCGGCGCCAATGATGGCGACGTGTTCCGGGGCGCCGCAAAGATGGAAGAATCCATCGGAGTCGATGCCAAGCTCCGCACCTGGAATATGCGGGCGATGAGGACGACCGCCGGTGGCGATGAGGATGTGCTGCGCGCTCAGTCTTACGCCATCACTGCATTCGACCGTGTTGGGCGCGACCAGCCGTCCGCGCACCGGTAGCAGGGCGATGTTGGACGCACCGAGTCGCTGCTGGTAGCTGCCATGGATATTGGTGATGTATCGCTCGCGATGGGTGATGAAGGTCGGCCAGTCCAGCGCGGGCGTCACGTCTGGCATTCCAAACCCAAGTTCGCGCGCCATGGATATTTTGTGGGCGAGATCGGCTGCAAGCCACATGGCTTTCTTCGGCACGCACCCCACGTTGACGCAGGTGCCACCCAGCGGCCCTTCGGCAAGCAATGCAACGCGGGCACCATGCGATGCGGCGCGAAACGCCGCTGCCAGCCCGCCCGAACCGGCGCCGAGCACGATCAGGTCGAAATCATTTCCAGGATGCGGGGCATTACTCATGCGAAACGCTCCACGCGATACGGCGTTGGATCAATTTGGGTGGTGCGACCGGTGACAAGGTCAGCGACCAACTGGGCAGTGGCGACGCTCATGCTGACGCCGAGCATGCCATGCCCGGTCGCCACCCATAGATGGGGTTGTCCGGGCACGGGTCCGATGATTGGCAGGTCGTCAAATGTCATTGGCCGCCAGCCGAACCATTCCTCGATTTTCGATGGTCCTGTCGGCTGGTGCAGATATTCGCTTGCACCGCGTTCGAGCGCATCGAGCCGCCGGCGGTTGAGCGTTGCGTCGTAGCCGGAGAATTCCATCGTGCTGCCGAGGCGCAATCCGTTTTCCCATGTGGTGACGCAGACGCTGCGCTCGTGCAACACCAGCGGGCGTCGCGGCGTCAGCGCAGGTCGATCGTAGGTGATCGAATACCCTTTGCCTGGCTGCATCGCCTTGCGTAACACCGAGAGCATCGGCGACAACGCATGCGCCAGCTGAGGCGACCATGCACCCGCCGCGAGCAACACGTCCCGCGCTCGATATTTGCCCAGCGCAGTGTCAACGCGCATCGTATTGCCGTCGACGCGAACGCCATGGACTTCGCAGTGCTCGATAATTTCGCCGCCAGCCTCACGCAGTGCGCGTGCGAGTTCGGCAACGTAGCGATCCGGACGCAGGCTCGCATCGCCCGGGAAACGCACCGCACCCACCACGTCCTTGAGCAATGCGGGCTCGTCGCGTAGGTACTGCGCGCCGTCGATGCGTTCACTGGTAATACCCAGATCGGCAAGTGCCTGGAGATCCTCGTCGAATTCGGCCATGGCCTGCAGGGTGCGGACTACGTGATCGGTGCCGGATGCCACGAATTCGCAATCCAGCCGATGGCGTGCAATCCATTCCGGCAATGCCTCACGAGAGGCTTCGAGGATCGCAGCCTTGCCAACAGCCGCTTGCAGCCAGTCGCGGCGGTTGCAGCGAGAGGCAAACCGCAACAGCCATGCCGTCAGCGCTGGGTCGAAGCGCGGCTTGATGTAAAGCGGCGCGTCTGGGGTCAGCATCCAGCGTAGCGCCCGACCAATAGTGCCGGGTGCGGGCAACGGCATCGCGTGGCTCGGCGTGATCGTGCCGCAATTGCCATGCGAGCTGCCGCAACCTGCGGTACCTGTGTCCAGCACGCGCACTTGGCGACCGGCCTCCTGCAATGCAAGTCCGCACGCCAATCCGATGACGCCGCCACCAACGATCAGGACGTCGTCATGCGCGGGCATAGGTGAGGTGTCTTGCTGCGTACTACGACTGGCCGATTCGGGCTAGTGGTGATGGCCGCCGTCGCCATGCACATGCTTGTGCTCCAGCTCCTCGGCTGTCGCTTCGCGCACTTCGACGATTTCAATTTCGAAATGCAGGTCCTGCCCCGCCATGGGGTGGTTGAGGTCGACATCGACCACGCTCATGCCGACCTTCTGGATGGTGACGGCGCGCTGGCCGAAGTTGGTGTTGAGGATCACCTGCATTCCCGGCTCCAGGCGCTGCCCGTTGAAGTGCTTCTTGGGCACGCGCTGTGTGAGGCCCTCGCGCTTTTCGCCGTAGGCATCGGCTGCGGATACATCCACGCCGAACTTGTCGCCGGTTTCATGTCCCAGCATCGCGTTTTCCAGGCCCGGGATAATGTTGCCGTGCCCCACCAGGATCGCCAGCGGATCATTGCCTTCGGACGTTTCCAGCGCGTCATGGCCCTGCTCGGCGACGCTGTAATGGAACCTGACGACGCGGTCTTTTTCGATCTTCATGGGAGGATCCAATTGGGGCAGCCAGAAGCCGCTTGTGCGTGCTGCGCAGAGTCGGCCAAGATGTGGCCGATGAAGATCGCGCATTATCCGGGCTCTGCAAATCCGGCGCCAGCATGTCCACGCGGATGGTCGTGCAGCGTGGTCGCGATCTTGCTGGTTGCCGGGCTCACTTCGTGCGGGCACGCCCCGATACGCCCGCCGCCACACGCCGTGCAACGGCACGCAACTCCCCTCTCGCCGCATGCCTGGCCGGTTGTGGCGCCAGCGGACCCGGTCGCAGCCAATGCCGTGCTGATGCGTGCGATTGGACTGGTGGGTACGGCGTACCGCTACGGTGGCAACACGCCGGAAGGTGGCTTCGACTGCAGTGGGCTGGTCAATTACGTCTATCGCGACATGCTGGACTTGCGCCTGCCGCGCAGCGCACACGAGCTAGCCGCGTGGCAGGGGCCGAAAATCGCTCCCGACCAACTGGCTGCCGCCGACCTCGTGTTTTTCGGCAGCGATGGTGCCGTCAGCCATGTCGGCATCTATGTTGGCGAAGGCCGTTTCGTGCATGCACCGCGCACCGGAGGGCTGGTCCGGCTGGATCGGCTGGATGGTGCCTGGTGGCGCGACCACTACAGCGGGGCTCGACGCGTTCTTCATTGACTGAATGCGCCACTTGGAAAATGAACAGGGCGCAACGTTAAAAAAGAGCACTGGATCACGCCTGCCTTCACGCTGCTCTAACGGAAATTGAACCCTCTGGGTGACGAGGTGGGGCACCATCACCTCACCGTCACCTAGTGAATTCCGCGTGAAGACATCCCAACGGCCTGAGAGCCCACCCACTACCGACCGTCGCCCACTTTCCGGTGCCGTACTCATTTCCCGCGTGTTTGGCTGTGTGCTGCTTTGCGCCGCCGCCCTGCCCGCCTTCGCCCAGCCTGGTACACCGATCGTCGAGGCCCTAAACCTGACGGCCGCCAGCGCTATCTCCGGCTCCATCCAGCCGCTTCTGCCCGCTTCGACCTATGACCGGGCAACGACTTCTCCTCTGAAGGCGCCGCAGGAACACTCCATTTCCTTCGCCGGCAATGACCATCGCCTCACGGACCTGGCTCCTCTCGCCTCATCCGCACAGTCCACCTCCGGATCCCGCGTCCAGAACCTGCTGCAGCACGCGCTTGCGCTGCTCGGCACGCCTTACCGCTGGGGTGGCACCGGCACTGATGGCTTTGATTGCAGCGGTCTGGTGGGTTACGTGTTCCGCAGCGCGCTGGGCATCGAACTACCCCGCGTCTCCAGTGAGATGGCCAATAGCGGTCAGCTGGTGAGCGATCGCGCCAACCTTTCGCCTGGCGATCTGGTGTTCTTCGGGCATCGCGGCCGCGTCAGCCATGTCGGGATCTATGTCGGCCAAGGCCGCTTCCTGCATGCGCCACGGACCGGTCGCGACGTCACGGTTTCCAGCCTGGATGACGGCTACTGGAGTGACAAGTTCCTGGAAGCGCGGCGGGTAGCCGGGATCTGACGGTTCTCTGATGTTCTGCAAAAAAGGCCG
>JBBSUF010000032.1:0-19158 GCA_038235185.1 Lysobacterales bacterium | reverse complement strand
CACGCTGACATCCAGGTGCACGTCGCTCTCTCGCGCCAGCGTCGATTGCGCGCGACCGGTCATCGCGATCAGCCGGTTGCCCTGGCGCCTGAACACCGGGAGCAGCATCAGCAACTCGTCGGTTTCACCGGAGTACGACAGCGCCAGCACGACATCGGCGTCGGTGATCATGCCCAGGTCGCCGTGTCCGGCTTCGCCCGGATGCACGTAGAACGCCGGGGTGCCGGTCGAGGCGAAGGTGGCTGCGATCTTGCGCGCGACGTGACCCGATTTGCCCATGCCGATGCAGACCACGCGGCCGTGGCTGGCGAGCACCAACCGGCAGGCGGCGGTGAATGCGCCGTCGATGCGCGCCGCCACGGCGTGCAGGCCATCGACTTCGATGGCGAGCACGCGACGGCCGCTGGCGGCGAAGTCGAATGGAGGGGCGCCTGTCGGCTCGGAACTGGCGTGTTCGGACGGCATGCGGCCGGAGGTTTCCGCTAGACTGAATGGCTCCAGTTTACGCGTTCAGCGCCACACCCATGACCCCGACCGACATCCGTGAACTGATCGAACAAGGCCTCCCGGGAGCGCGGGTGGACGTGCAGGGCGCCGACGGCGTGCATTTCGAGGCGACGGTCGTTTGCGAAGCCTTCCGCGGCAAGTTGCCACTGGCCAGGCACCGGCTGGTGTACGCGACATTGGGCGACCGCATGGGCGGGGAAATCCATGCATTGGCGTTGAAGACGCTCGCTCCGGGCGAGTCGGGCGCCGAGCAGGCTCACTAGCCGCCATGCACAAGATCGTGGTCGAGGGCGGCGTCCGGCTCACCGGTGAAGTGCGCATCTCAGGCGCCAAGAATGCGGTACTGCCGATCCTGTGCGCCGGCTTGCTGGCCGACGAGCCACTGCATGTCAGCAACGTCCCGCGCCTGCACGACGTCAAGACCACGTTGCGCCTTCTGGCCGAACTGGGCGCCGGGATCGACGTCGACGACAACTTCGACATCACCATCGATCCGCGCAGCGTCAACAGCCATGTCGCTCCTTACGACCTGGTCAAGACCATGCGCGCCTCGGTGTTGGTGCTGGGGCCGTTGCTGGCGAAGCATGGTGCGGCCGAAGTGTCGTTGCCGGGCGGTTGCGCGATCGGTTCGCGGCCGATCGACCAGCACATCAAGGGCATGCAGGCGCTGGGTGCGGACGTCTCCGTCGAGCATGGGTTCATCAAGGCGACCGCCAGACGATTACAGGGCGCGCGGGTGGTGTTCGACATGGTCAGCGTCGGCGCCACCGAGAACGTGATGATGGCAGCCACGCTGGCGCAAGGCCGCACGGTGCTCGAAAACGCGGCGATGGAGCCGGAGATCATCGACCTGGCACAATGCCTGACCGCGATGGGCGCCCAGATCGAAGGCGCGGGCACCGGACGCATCGTGATCGAAGGCGTCGAGCGCCTGCACGGAGGCGCGCATCAGGTGGTGCCCGACCGCATCGAAACCGGCACGTTCCTGGTCGCAGCGGCCATGACCGGCGGAAACATCACCGTGACCCATGCGCGGCCCGATACCCTGGATGGAGTCATCGACAAACTCAGGGAAGCCGGGGCGACGATCACCTGCGCCGGGGATCGCATCACCCTGGACATGGATCGACGGCGTCCACACGCAATCAATTTCACCACCGCCCCGCATCCTGGATTCCCCACCGACATGCAAGCTCAGTTCATGGCGATGAACTGCATTGCAGATGGCGTCGGCGTGATCAGCGAAACCATCTTCGAGAATCGCTTCATGCACGTGCAGGAACTCCTGCGCCTGGGCGCGGATATTCGCGTCGAAGGCCATACCGCGATCGTGCGTGGCTTGGAAAAGCTCAGTGGCGCGCCGGTGATGGCGACCGACCTGCGCGCCTCCGCATCCCTGATCCTGGCCGGCCTTGTGGCAGATGGCGAAACCACCATCGACCGGATTTATCACCTCGACCGGGGTTACGAGAATATCGAGGCGAAGTTGTCCGGGCTGGGGGCGAAGATTCGCCGCATCGGCTGAAGTTCGAGCGTAGGAATGAACATGCCAAAAAAAGCCCCGCGTCGCGGGGCTTTTTTATTTCAAAGGCGACAGGTCAATGCAACGATTTCAACTGCAGGTCCATCTCATCACGACCGTCCTTGCGTTGCAGGATACGCGCTGGCACAGGCAAGCCATCGACCACCCATAGGACCGTCTGCTTGTTGCCGTCGGTGCGCGTCACCTTGGTGGCCTGCTGGCTTTTGCCAGAGATGGTGATGGTGTCCTTTCCAGCGATCTGGAAACTCATTGGCTTGGCACGGCCATCGTCGACCACGCGATAGTTCAACGGCTTGCCGTTGGCGACATCGACCGGGATGGCCAGGTTCACGAGCATGGTGTCCAGGTCGCCCGCCTGCAGCTTCACCGGGCCGCTGCGATCAGGTTTGACGTCTCCAGCCCATGAGGCTTCTCCACGACTCCAGTCATAGTTGGCGGTCTTGGAGACCTGTTTGATCAGCAGGGACGCTGAATCCTTGCCTGCGAGCGGCCGCCATTTGCCGGCGTGGTCTTCGAAGACCGTGCTCTGGCTGAGTTGGGCCAAAGTGCTTTGAATGTCCAGGCTGTATTTCCATCGATCAGCACCCGCGGCAGCCAGCGTCATCTTGGCACTGCCCTGCAGGCCCATGTAGCTGGCCTGGTAGTCCGCGGTGAAGGGTTTGATCGCCAGCGCAGGGGCACTGACCAGTAGCAATGCGGCGCTGAGGAGAAGCGGCTTCAACGCGTATGCGGCAGTGATCTTCATGGGCATGGTTCCTTGGAATGGATCAGTGAATCACGTGTGGCTTGCTGTCCTTGCCTGGCTGGATTCAAGGATGTCGTCACTTGTACTGGACCAGGTGCAGGTCGGTGCTGTCGGCGCCGTTGTCGCGTTGCAGGATGCGGATCGGCGTGGGTACGCCGGCCGCTACCCAGATCGTGGTGCCGCTATCCGCACTGTCGATGCCACCTGCCTGCACCCGGCTGGCGCGCATGGCGTCGTAACTGAGATCACCGACGGTGATCGCTTGGGTTTGCGGTGCGACGATCCAGTTGTGATCGCGCACCCGTCCGTCTTCAACGAAGCGATAGTGCAACGTGCTGCCGGGTTGGGCATCGCGAACCAACGCGAGGTCGATCAGCAAGCCGCTCATGTCACCGTCGTGCAATGGCACCGGGCTGGTGTGACCTTTTCTGACATCGCCGGTCCAGCGCGCCGTATGTGTATTCCAGTCGTACAGACCCACGCTCTTCCTGTTCGACAGGAACGCTCGCTTGACCGTGCTTTGCGCCAATGGCCGATAGGCATGGCCATCGCTGTCAAAGACCGTGCTTTGCTGCACATTGAGGCCCGTCAGGCGCAGCAGGCCCTGGCCTTTCATGTCGAGGTCCACACGCCAACGGTTGGTGTCGACATGCACTACCTGCAACGTCGCCTGGCCAAGTTCGCGGCCTTCGTGGAAAACCTGATAGGTCGCCATGAAGGGATGAAGAACTGCAGCAAACGGCGCGGCGGCTGGCAACGCATCTTGCGACACGGTCTGGGCGCGGCCTGGTCTGGACAGGACGGCAGCAAGCAGGATTGCGATGGGGAGGGCGCGATTCATGAGGGCGCCATCATGCGAATACATTGTTGGCTGGCAGCTGAAGCGGTATCGGCAAGGGGACTCCGTCCAGCTGGACAGCGCCATCCACAAGGGCGATCCGGCCGGCGGCAATCAACCCCAGCGTGGCGATCAGCAGAGGGTGCTCGCGGGACAATACGCGCCGGGCCAGAGAGTCCGCATCCTCATCGGCGTGCACCGGGAGCTCACATTGCGCGATAACCGGGCCGCCATCCAGGTCGGGGGTGACGTAATGCACGCTGGCCCCATGCACCTTGGCGCCCGCGGCGATGGCCTGTTCATGCGTTCGCAATCCCTTGAATGCGGGTAGCAACGAGGGATGCACGTTGATCAACCGTCCGCGGCGCGCCTCGACTGCGCGCGGACTCACGAGGCGCATGTATCCGGCGCATACGACCAGGTCAGGCGTCAGTTCGTCGATGCAGGTGAACAAGTGTTCATCGAAGGCCGCGCGTGACTCAAACCTGCGTGGCTTGATGGCATGTATCGGAATTGCCGCGGCATGTGCGCGTTGCAATGCCAATGCCTCGGGTTTGTCGGAAAACACGCCAACGATCTGCGCGTCCAACGCACCTGAAGCGATCGCATCGATCATTGCCTGCAGGTTGCTGCCGCGCCCGGAGGCAAGGACGGCGATGCGGAAGGGCCCGGCCAAACCGGTCAGCCGATGCGGACGCGTTCGGCACTGGATGCATTGACCACCTTGCCAATCGGCCGATGCACGAGACCAAGTCGATCGAGGTCCACGCCAACCGAGGTCACGTCATTGGCCGCCACGACCAGCACGAACCCGATGCCGCAATTGAACGTCCGCCACATCTCTTCGCGTGGCACCGCGCCTTCGCGCTGGAGCCAGTCGAAGACTGGCGGAAACACAATTGCCGAGGCTTCGATTTCCAGTGCCAGGCCGTCCGGGATCACGCGGATGATGTTCTCGGTCAGGCCGCCCCCGGTGATGTGGGCCATGGCATGCAGGTCGTGCAGTTTCAGCAGCTCCAGGATGGGTTTGACGTACAACGCCGTCGGCGCCATCAGTGCGTCGATCAGGGTGACGCCGCCGACATCGACATCGCCTGGTCGCCCGGCGCGGTCGTAGATCCTGCGGATCAGCGAATAACCGTTGGAATGCGGGCCGCTGGATGCGATGCCGATCAACACGTCGCCCGCGCGCACCTTGCTGCCGTCGAGCAGCTGCGATTTTTCAACCGCGCCTACCGTGAAGCCGGCCAGGTCGTATTCGCCCGGCGGATACATGTCCGGCATCTCGGCGGTCTCGCCACCGATCAGTGCGCAGCCGGCCATCTCGCAACCGCGCGCGATGCCGCCCACCACGGCGACTGTGGTGTCGACGTCAAGCTTGCCCGTCGCGAAGTAATCGAGGAAAAACAATGGTTCGGCGCCCTGTACCAGCACGTCGTTGACACACATGCCCACGAGATCGATGCCGATGGTGTGGTGCCGGCCGAGCTGCTGGGCAAGTTTCAATTTGGTGCCGACGCCGTCGGTGCCCGAGACCAGCACCGGCTCACGGTATTTGCCGGACAGATCGAAGAGTGCACCGAACCCGCCCAGGCCACCCATCACTTCGGGCCGGAAGCTGCGCTTGACCAGCGGCTTGATGCGCTCGACCACCGCATTGCCGGCATCAATGTCGACGCCGGCATCGCGATACGTCAACGGGGACGGAGGGACTGACGGGTTATTCACGCGATTCCAGGGCTTGCGCGGGGCGCTAAGCCCGCGATTTTAGCAGCGCTGGCCGCATGGGCTGCCATGGAATGCACGCCGGCATGGACGCGCTGTCGCCGGTACGGCACCATTTCATCTGGTTCGTGGCAAGGAAGAATGATGCATCGGGCAATTCGGGTGGCGTGGATCTCGACCGTGTTGGCTGTCGGCCTGCTGCTGGCAGGCATGTCGCCGCCCGCGTTGGCGCAGCGCGTGGAAGGCGATCGTGCCGTCGCCCAAGGCATCTACCAGGCCGAAGTCTCCGTCCGCACCCAGAGCGATAGCGAGCGCAACAATGGTTTCGCCCGGGGCCTGATCCAGGTGCTGGGCAAGCTGTCGGGCGATCGCAATGCCAATGCGCGGCCAGGCATTGGCCAGGAACTGCGCAACGCAAAAAACTACGTCGATGGCTATGACTATCGCCAGGACGAAGGCATTTCCCCGACCACCGGCGCGCCGAGCTTCGACACCATCCTGGTGGTGCGTTTCGACCAGGCGAAGGTCGACAACATGGTCGCCGCGCTCGGCTTGCCGCTGTGGCCACAGCCGCGTCCCAAGCCGGTGTTGTGGCTGGCGATCGACGACGGCCACGGCCCCCGACTGGTCGGCCTGCCCCAAGCAACCGCGGCGCGAGCAGCACTGGATCGGGCAGTCGAGCGCGGCTACCGCCTGGGCCTGCCCAATGGCACTGCCGCCGAGCAGGCCGCGGCCGGGGCCATCTGGCGCGGAGACACCGCCGCCATTGCACGCTTGTCCTCGCGTTACAGCCCACCAATGCAGCTGGTCGGCAAGCTGTATCGCAGCAGCGGCGGCTGGACAGGCGACTGGATCTTCGTCGATAGCGGCCGTGTGCTGTCCCGATGGACGGACGAAGAGCATGACGCTCGCAGGGCCATGGCGGCGGGTGCCGACGGGGCCGCCGACGCGCTGATTCGCCGTTACGCCAAGGCAGGCAGCGCCGGGCCATCGGGCGTCGTGCGGGTGACGTTCACCGGCATCAATAGCAGCGAGGATTTCATGCGCCTGGCGGGATATCTGGAGGGGATGTCGGTCGTGCGCAGGATCACGCCTGTGCGTGCCACCCCCGAAGGCCTTGAGGTCGACCTGGACCTCGCAACCGGCATCAGCGGGTTCCGCCGACTGCTGGATTCCAGCGTGCTGCAGGACCAGGAAGGCGATCCGCCAGTCTTCCGGTTGCTTTGAGCCGGGCATGAGCCAGGCACCACTTAACAGCAGGGCCGAGTTGGTACTGGCGACATTCCTGCTGCGTCTGCAATGGGCATTGCTGGGGCTGGCCGTGATCTGGCTGATCGGCTTGCTGGCCCCGGTGCTGACGCCGTTCGTGCTCGCCGCGTTGCTCGGGTGGCTGGGCGATCCGTTGGTCGACCGCATCGAACGCGCCGGCTATTCGCGCAACATCGGTGTCATCGTCGTATTCGCCGGCATGACGCTGATGGTGTTGCTGGCCCTGTTATTGCTGGTGCCGCTGCTGCAGCGCCAAGTGGTGACCCTGGTCGATTCGCTGCCGCGTTACCGCGACTGGTTCGTGGGCGTGGCGTTGCCCTGGCTTGAGCACAAGACTGGGCTGCAACTCATCGACTGGCTCGATCCGCAGCGCTTGATCGCCGTGCTGCGCACGCACTGGGAACAGGCCGGCGGCGCCGCGGCGACGGTGCTGGGCTACTTGTCGCGATCAGGTTTTGCGTTGCTCGGATGGCTGGCCAATATCGTGCTGCTACCGGTGCTGACGTTCTTCTTCCTGCGTGACTGGGACCATATCGTCGAGCGCGTCGCTGCCCTGGTACCGCGTGACCATACCGAAACCGTGGCGCAACTGGCGCTTGCCTCCAGCGAAGTCCTGGGTGGATTCCTCCGCGGCCAGTTGCTGGTGATGCTGATCCTGGGCGTCCTGTACGGGGCCGGCTTGTGGGCGGTCGGCCTGGACCTGGGCATCCTGATCGGCGTGATCGCCGGCGTGCTGACGTTCGTACCCTACCTTGGTCCAGCGGCCGTGATCCTGCTGGGTGGCACGGCGGCATTGATTCAATTCGGAGACTGGCAACACGTGCTCGGTGTGGCATTGGTGTTCGCTGCCGGCCAAGTGATCGAAAGCGCATGGTTGACCCCAAAACTGGTCGGTGGCCGCATCGGCCTGCATCCGGTGGCGGTGATTTTCGCGGTGTTGGCGGGCGGACAGTTGTTCGGATTCCTCGGCATGTTGCTGGCATTGCCGGTGGCCGCGATCGCCAATGTGCTGCTGGGTTACGCACACGGACGCTATACGCATAGCAGGCTCTACGCCGGGGAGCATGCGATCGAGCCTCCGATCATCCTGCTGGATGCCGCGACGGCCGCAGCCCCCGCAGCACCCGACCAGACGACGTGAGCGACTTGGCCCGGCAGTTGCCGCTGGCGTTGCGTTACCCGCCCGACCAACGACTGGACAGCTTCATCGAAGCACCCGCCGGCTGCATCGCGCAACTGCGCACGCTGGCCGAAGGGGGCTCGAAGGAATGGGTGTACCTGCAAGGCGCGGACGGTGTCGGCAAAACCCATCTTGCGCTTGCGACCTGCGCAGCAGCGGAAGTCGCAGGGCGCCGCGCGGCATACCTGCCGCTGCCGGCCGCCAGCGGCCGACTGCGGAGTGCACTGGACGCGCTCGAAGGCAACGACCTGATCGCGCTCGATGGCCTGGATGCCATTGCCGGCTCACGCGACGACGAGATCGCATTGTTTGATTTTCACAATCGCGCACGCAGCAACGGGCGCCCCGGAACAGTCGGCGTGCTGTATACCGCCCGTGCCACACCCGATGCGCTTGCCTTGACCCTGTCGGATCTTCGCTCGCGTCTTGCGCAATGCACCCGCATTGCACTGTCGTCCATGGATGAGGAAGGTCGTCGAAATGTTTTGCGCGCACGCGCGCAACGCCGTGGCATGGTGCTTGAGGATGCCGCCCTTGACTGGATGCTCAAGCGCGTTGATCGCGACCTGGCCAGCCTGACAGCGTTGCTTGACCAATTGGATCGCGCATCGCTGGCCGCGCAACGAAGGATCACGGTGCCGTTTTTGCGGGAGTTCATCGGGCCGGAGGGTTTTTAACTCGTTCGCCCCAACTCCGTATCCAGCAACGCCAAGCGCTCTGGCGTGCCGACGTCCGTCCAGCGGCCATGGTGATGTTCACCGCTGACCCCGCCGCGAAGCATCGCGGCACGCAGGAGTGGCGCCAGCGGGAAGCGTGGCGGCTTGGCGAGCGCGCCGCTGGTGGGGCCGATGACGTCGCGCCACTGATCGAACAACCGCGGACGATACAGGCCTATGCCGGCGAAGGTCAGCAGGCTTTCACCGCTGCTCGCGACGTTTCCATCGCGGTCCAACGCGAAATCCCCGCGCGGATGTTGCGTCGGATTATCGACCAGCACCAGGTGCGCGTCATTGGTCATGGCGTGGGGTAAGCCGGCAAAGTCATAGTCGGTCCAGATGTCGCCATTGACCACCAGGAACGGCACATCGGTCGCCTCGTCGCCCTGCAACCACCGCAATGCATGCCACATGCCGCCGCCCGTTTCGAGCGGGGTTTCGCCTTCCCGGGAGTAGTGCAGGCGCAAACCCCACTGCGCACCATCGCCCAAGGCCAACGGAAATTGTTCGGCGAGCCAGGAGATATTGACCACCACATCGCGCACGCCAAGCGCAGCCAGTTTCTCCAGGTGCCACACGATTAATGGCGTACCGCCGACGCGTAGCAGGGGCTTGGGCGTCGCGTCGGTCAGCGGACGCATGCGTTCTCCACGACCCGCGGCGAGAATCAGCGCTTTCACTCCAGCGCATCCGCATGCACGGCCATGGCAGGCTTGATACTGTCGTTGATGAGTGCCTCCAAAGGTGCGAACTCCGGATATTTGGGCAGGACACCATCGAGGTAGTCGAAGAAACGGGGCACGTCCTGCAGGTATTTTGGCTTGCCGTCCCGATGCCGCAATCGCGCGAAGATCCCGATGACCTTCAGGTGCCGCTGCACACCAATCCAGTCGGCGTCGCGGTGGAATTGCGCAAGCGTTGGCACAGGCAAGCCGGCTTGAGTCGCGCGTGCGTGGTAGCGATCGATCCAGCCGTCGACACTATCCTGTGGCCAACTCAAAAATGCGTCCTTGAACAGGCTCACGACGTCATAGGCGAGGGGGCCGATCACTGCGTCCTGGAAGTCCAGCACTGCGGGCCCGTTGCCCGCGGGCATGAGGTTGCGCGGCATGAAATCCCGATGCACCAGTACCCGCGGTTGCGCCAGCGCTGCGTCGGTCAACTGATGATAGATGAGTCCCAGCGAATGCATTGCACCGGGTTCCAAGGAAAGGCCAAGGTGCCTGCCGATGAACCATTCGTCGAACAGATGCAGCTCACGCATCAGCAACGCTTCGTCGTACACCGGAAAATCGACAGGCGGGGTAAGTGCCTGCAACTTCAGCAACTGGGTGAGAGCGCCATCGAACAGCGCGTCCGCATTACCAGCATCAATCACCTGCAAATAGGTGTCGATTCCCAGGTCTTCGAGCAACACGAAACCATTCAGGACATCGATGGACAGGATGTTCGGGACGCGTACGCCGCCTGCATCCAGCATTTCGCGGATGCGCAACCACGGCCTCACGTCTTCCTTGCCGGGCGGAGAATCCATCACGATCGTGCTGCCTGGGCGCACGTGTGACGAGGCGCGCCAGTAGCTGCGAAACCCGGCATCCATCGAGGCGCGCAACAATTGGGCATGCGGGTCGCCCAAGGCGTTGCGCGCCCATGCAAGGCGATCGCGATCGCGGTCAACGACATCGAGGGGTGATTGCATTGGCAGCCTCGGGAAGCTCGTGGGGGCAGGTTAAACTGACATCCAACGACATGCGAGACGGATCATGATCAGATTGCAACCGGTGCTGTTGTCCGGCGGCTCCGGCACACGCTTGTGGCCGCTGTCGCGCGAGGCTTATCCGAAGCAATTCCTGGCCCTGGCGGGCGACGAGACGATGTTGCAGGCGACCTGGTCCCGTGTGGCGGGCATAAGCGACTTGGCCCCGATTGTCGTTGCCAACGAGGAGCATCGATTCCTGGTCGCCGAGCAGTTGCGTCAGATCGGCGCGCCAACGCCCGCGATCGTCCTGGAGCCGATTGGCCGCAATACCGCGCCTGCGATTGCCGCCGCGGCGCTGCAGTCGATGGCTGATCACGGCGATCCGGTATTGCTGGTGCTGCCGTCCGATCACGTCGTGCGCGATGCCGATGCGTTTCGGGCGGCAGTGCGCGCGGCGATACCGACGGCCGAAAATGGCGCACTGGTGACATTCGGGATCGTGCCCACTACGCCGGAAACCGGATTTGGGTATATCCAGGCCGATGATTCCGCTGGCGTTATCGATCGCGTGCGTCGCGTGGCGCGTTTTGTCGAGAAGCCCGATTCACCGACTGCGAGCGAATACTTGGCGACAGGCGGCTACTACTGGAACAGCGGCATGTTCCTGTTCCGCGCATCGCGTTATCTTGAAGAGTTGCAGCGTCATCGACCCGACATCCTCTCGGCAACGCGCGCGGCCCTGGAAACAGCCCAGCGCGATGGCGATTTCATCCGCCTAGATCGCGACGCGTTCGCGGCCTGCCCGGCGGACTCGATCGATTACGCGGTCATGGAAAAAACCGATGCCGCCATGGTGTTGCCAGTCGACATCGGCTGGAGCGACCTGGGCTCATGGGCGGCGTTGTGGGACGTGGCAACACGCGACGCCGATGGCAACGCGACGCTGGGCGACGTGATCGCGATCGACAGCCGCAACAGTTACGTGCATGCGCGCCGGTTGGTGGCGCTGGTGGGCGTCGACGACCTGGTCGTGGTGGAAACCGACGACGCAGTGCTGGTGGCGCGCAAGGATCGCGTGCAGCAGGTCAAGGACGTCGTGGCGCGATTGAAGGATGACCAGCGCAGCCAAGCCGCGCTGCATCGGGAAGTGCACCGGCCGTGGGGCAGTTACGATTCCGTGGATGTTGGCGACCGGTTCCAGGTCAAGCGCATCAAGGTCAAGCCCGGCGCGCAGTTGTCGCTCCAGTCGCATACCCAGCGCGCGGAGCACTGGATCGTCGTCAGCGGTACCGCACGCGTGACGCGCGACAACGATGTCTTTGAATTGCATGCCAACCAGTCCACGTACATCCCGATCGGCGCCAAACACCGCCTGGAAAATCCCGGCACGCAGATGCTCGAGTTGATCGAGGTACAGTCCGGCGATTACCTGGGCGAAGATGACATCGTGCGATATGACGATGTCTACGGACGCGCCTAGACTGGATCGCGCTGCTGTGCTTACTCCCTTGATTCACAAGGGAGTAAGCAAAAATCCCGCTACCGGATTCGACGGCGACGAAACAGGCTGACGACGATCAGGATCACGATCGCGCCCAGCAGCGCGCCGATGAAGCCAGCTGGCTGTCCGGGGCGATACCAGCCCATCATCTGACCCGCCCACCCGGCGAACAAGGCGCCGGCCATTCCCAGCAGGGTGGTGAAAATAATCCCCATGCTGTCGCGTCCCGGCTTGAGCGCACGCGCCAGCAAGCCGACGACGAAACCGATCAGGATGATGTAGATCCAGTTGGTGCTGCCGAACAGATCCCAATGCATGGTTAACTCCACTAGAGAAAATTTAGGGCCGAGCTTAACAGGCGTTGTCGCAACAGCGCGTGGCAGTCAACTCAGCAGCACCCGTGCGCCCCGTGCTGGTCGCCACCTGCGACCGCAGCCACGCCAGTGGTTTCGCCACGCACGCTGGCCGCCCAATGATCGGCGACCACGCGCGCCACCGACGCCGTCACCCGCTTTCCCATCGGGATATGCAGGAATTCATTCGGACCGTGTGCATTGGAATGAGGACCGAGCACGCCGGTGATCATGAACTGCGCGCCGGGGAATTTTTCGCCGAGCATCCCCATGAAGGGGATCGTGCCACCTTCGCCCATGTAGATCGCCGGCTGGCCGAAGAACTCCTGGCTTGCGGTCTCGATCGCCAGTTCCAGCCACGGGGCCATCGTCGGCGCATTCCAGCCACTGCTGGCTTTTTCCAGCTCCAGCGTGACCACCGCGCCGTTGGGCGGATCACGCTCCAACGCATCCTTCAACAACTCCCCGGCCCGTTTGCCATCCAGGGTTGGTGGAATGCGTAGGGACAGTTTCAGGGAGGTGTGGGGGCGCAGGACGTTGCCGGCCGACTCCAGCGGCGGGATACCGTCAACGCCGGTCACCGACAGCGAAGGCCGCCAGGTGCGATTGAGCACGAGCTCCGTCAGGTCACCCGTCGCGCCACCACCTTCGAACATCGGCGTCATTCCCGGCCACAGCGGGAATTTATCGTAGACCGCGTTGCCCAGGACGTCAGCCACGGTGCGTGCCTGCGCCGAGCGATCGCTCGGCAGCGGGACATGCATGCCTTCGAGCAGGATGCGGCCGGTGTTCTCGTCTTCGATGCGTGACAGCAATTGCCGCATCAGCCGGAAACTCGACGGCACGATCCCGGAGGCATCGCCCGAGTGGACGCCTTCCTCAAGCACCTTCACGGTGAGGTTGCCGCCCGCCAGCCCGCGCAGCGACGTGGTGCACCACAACTGCTCGTAATTGCCGCAACCAGAATCCAGGCACACCACCAGCGAGGGTTTGCCGATGCGCCCGGCCAGGTGATCAACGTATGCGGGCAGGTCGTAACTGCCCGATTCTTCGCAGGCCTCGATCAGCACCACGCAACGTGCGTGCGGGATGCCTTGCTGCTGCAACGCCTGGATCGCTGTCAGCGACCCGAAGATCGCATAGCCATCGTCGGCGCCACCTCGGCCAAACAATTTGTCGCCCTTGAGCACCGGCTCCCATGGGCCAAGGCCTTCGTCCCAGCCCGTCATCTCCGGTTGCTTGTCCAGATGGCCGTAGAGCAGCACACAATCCTCGCCTAGCTTGGTGTTGCCGGGTGCCACGCTATCGGCCGAGGCATTGTTTGCCGGGATTTCAATGAAAATCAGTGGCGTGCGCCCTTCCAACCGCACCACCTCAAGCGTCATGCCGGGTAGCGTTTGGGATTTCGCCCAGTCCTGCATCAATGCAACCGCGGCATCCATGTACCCGTGCTGCGCCCAGTCGGCGTCGAACATCGGGGATTTGTTGGGAATGCGGATGTATTCGACCAGCTGCGGGATGATCTCGTCGTCCCACTTCTGCGAGACGAAGCGCTCGATCGCGATGGAATCAAGGACGGCGGTATCCCGCGCGACGGCGGGCTGGCTTCTGCTGGCATCCATGGCGTGGTTTCAACTTCAACGTGGAGTTGACCATTCTACCGCGCGCGCTCCAGTAGGACTTTTCCGACGGCCTGAAGAGGCGTCGGCTGGCGTCCAGATATCCGGTGCGGCGATAGGGTGGGTGCCTGGTACTCCGCAGACTATGTTCACCGGCAGAGGGAGTGGCCGGCAGCAGCCAACCAACAAGGATCAACGCCATGACATCCACATTCATCGCTCGCACATCCAGCATTGCCCGGACGTTTTCACTCACCCTCATGCTGGCCAGCAGCGTGTTGTCCGCCGGCGCGTTTGCCGCCGACAAGCCCGCCCTGCATGGCGCAGCGATGCAGGGGGCCGACAAGGTCAACTTGAACACCGCCGACGCTGCCACCATCGATCGCGTGCTGCTCAATGTCGGACCGTCCAAGGCCCAGGCGATTGTCGACTATCGCAAGGAGCATGGCGCGTTCAAGAGTCCCGAGCAGCTGGCGCTGGTCAAGGGCATCGGCCTGAAGACCGTCGAAAAGAATCGCGACCGGATTGTCGTTGGCGGTAGCGCAGTCCCGGCCCGGCAGGCAGTCGCCCCGATTACGCGTCGATGACGTCAATTCGATAGGCCTTTCGCCAATCAGCCATCACTGCTGCGCAGCGCGTACAGATGTGCGCTGTGCAGCATGGGCAGGATGCCTCACAGGATCTGGCATGGAGGCCAGTACAAGGATGTAATGTCGTCCGCCAGGTGCAGGATGCATGCGGCGGACGACTTCTGTTGTACCCGCTGCGCAGCGCTCTACACTTCGCGCATGGACGCACAGCAGCGCACGCGGGTCATCCCTGCCAACACCTACCGGCGCGAACGCTGGAAAAACGGCTCGGGCTGGACACGGGAAATCGCGCGTTCGGCAGGGTCAGGGGAATGGACATGGCGATTGTCGATCGCCGAGATCGAGGACGATGCGCCATTCTCGACATTCGAAGGCGTTGATAGGGAACTCGTTCTGCTCACAGGGAATGGATTGCACTTGTCATTCGCCGATGGTGCGCAACACACGTTGCTGCCACCGCACGACCGGCTGCGCTTTGCAGGTGAGCGTGTTGCCTTGGGTACATTGGTCGATGGCCCCACCCAGGACTTCAACCTGATGTGGCGACGCGACGCGATCGATGCACAACTCTGGCATCGCCCGCTGGTCGGGCCGATGGTGGTGTTCGTTGAGCCAGGCAGCACCTGGGCGATCCACCTGGTCGCAGGGCAAGCGCGCTTTACCGATCACTCCGGATTGCCCGGCCTGGCGGCGGCGGATACCGCATTGCTGATCGGGCAGGAATCCCGCCAACGCTACGTCATTGACGGAGGTGGCGAAGTGCTGGTGATGCGGCTGCAGCAGTATCAAGCCCACGAAACCCAATCGGTCTAGCGGTCGTCGCGCGTCCATACCGCGCCATCTTCAACCTTGGTCGGAAACTTCGCCACCGGCGCATACGCGGGTGGGCCTAGTGCGCGGCCATTCCTAACATCGAATTTCGAACCATGCAGGACACACTCGATCGTCGCATTCTCCATGTCGAATGGCCCGGCTGACAACTCGAAGTCTTCATGGCTGCAGCGGTCTTCGAGCGCATAAAAATCACCGTCATAGTTGAAGACAACGATCGGCGTATCACCATCCCACGCAACCTTGAATTCGCCCGGCAGCATTTCCAGCGTTGTGCAGACACGTATCCAGTCGTTCATGACGAAGATCCTGACAGGTTTTTTTCAAGCACCTCGAAACGCAGGTCGTCGCGTTTAGGCAATCCGAAACGCGCATCGCCATACGGAAATGGCTTGAAGATGCCGGTGCGTCGATAACCACGACGCTGGTAGAAGGCGATCAACTCGTCGCGTATATCGATGACGGTCATATGCATGGCGAGTAGACCCCAGTCGTCTCGAACGAGGCGTTCGGCTTCCAGCAGCACGCGTTTGCCGATGCCGGTGCCTTGCAGGTGTGGTTGCACGGAAAACATGCCGAAATAGCCAGATCCATTCTCTTCGGCGACATGCGCACAGGCCAGTAGTGTGCGGCTTTGTTGTGCCAGCAGGATAACGCTGCGCGGCCGCGTGATGTTGTCCGATACGTCATCGGCGCCAGTGCGCCTACCGTCCAGCAGATCGGCTTCGGTGGTCCAGCCTTCCCGGCTAATGTCGCCGCGATAGGCTGATTCGACCAATGCGACGATGGGCTCGACATCCACTAACGTCGCATTGCGGAATTCCAACCCCGTGCTTGATGCTGTCATCGTCTCGTCGGGCATCGGGGCGTGATCCGGATTTTGCAGAAGGGATAAAACCCAGGCTGGGGTTCAGCCGAGCAGCTTGCGCACTTTCAGCAATGCCGCAATGAACATTTCGATCTCGGCATCGGTATTGTAGAACGCCAACGATGCACGACACGTGGCCGCCACGCCGAAGAACTGCATCAGCGGATGCGCGCAATGGTGGCCAGAACGAACCGCGACGCCTTCCAGGTCGAGTAGCGTCGCCAGGTCATGTGCGTGCGCCCCTTCGAGGAGAAAGCTGACCACTGCCGCCTTCTCCGGCGCGTTGCCAATGATGCGTAGCCCATCCACCTTCCGCATTTCCTGGGTCAGGTGCGCCAGCAATTCGGATTCCCGCGCGGCGATGTGATCCATGCCGAGGGCATCGATATAGTCGACCGCGGCACCCAGGCCGACGTGCCCGGCGATGTTGGGTGTGCCCGCCTCGAAACGATGCGGAGGGTCGTTGTATACGGTGCCGTTGAAATCCACCTGCTTGATCATTTCCCCGCCACCCAGGAACGGCGGCATCGCAGCAAGGTGTTCTCGCCGCGCCCAAAGCGCGCCGGTGCCGGTCGGCCCACACATCTTGTGCCCCGTGAAGGCATAGAAGTCGCAGCCGATGGCCGGGATATCGACGGCCATGTGCGGCAGCGCCTGCGAACCATCGACGACGGTGACGATGCCGCGACGTCGCGCTTCTCGACAGATGTCACGGACAGGATTGATCGTCCCCAGGACATTGGAGACGTGCGCCACGCCGAGCAGCTTCACGTCCGGAGTCATCAACGCGTACAGCGCGTCCAGGTCAAGGGCGCCGTCGGGTGTGATGCCGGCGACCTTGATGATCGCGCCAGTGCGTTGCGCGATGAGTTGCCACGGCACGATGTTGGCGTGATGCTCCATCCGCGTCAGCAAAATCGCATCGCCAGGTTGCAACCGCGGCAACGCCCAGGAATAGGCAACCAGGTTGATTGCGAATGTCGTCCCGCTGGTCAATACCACCTCGTCGCCGCGGACGTTCAGATGGCGCGCGAGTTTGGTGCGCGCAGCTTCGTACGCTTCGGTCGCTTCGCTGCCAAGCGTGTGCACCGCGCGGCTCACGTTGGCATTGTGGTGGCGATAAAAATCATCGACGCATTCGATCACGGCCACGGGTTTTTGCCCGGTGTTGGCCGAATCGAAATACACAAGCGGCTTGCCGTTCACCTGCCGCGTGAGCAGGGGGAAGTCCTCGCGTATCCGCTGCCAGTCGAGGCCATCTGCATGCATTTCGGCATTCATGCGGTGTCGATTCTCGCCAGCGCGGCGTCCAATGCCGCGGCCAAGGTCTCGCGCATCAAGTCGGATTCGATCCTCGCAAGGACTTCCCGACAGAATGCTGTCGTCAATAGCCGGCGCGCAACATCCTCGGGCAGTCCACGCGAACGCAGGTAGAACATCGCGGTGGGATCGAGCTGGCCAACTGTCGCGCCGTGTGCGGCCTTGACTTCGTCGGCATGGATTTGCAGCACGGGCTGGGTGTCGATTTCGGCGGCATCGCTCAGTAGCAGGTTCTTGTTCGACAGACGTGCATCGCTGCCATCGGCGCCCGGATGGATCACGATGCCGCCGTGGAACACGACGCGACCACGGTCTGCCGCAAGTCCACGCCAGAACAGGTCGCACATGGAATCGCGCGCGACATGTTCGATGGCAAGACGTGTGTCGAGGTGCCGTCGACCTGTCGCCAGCAACACGCCGTCGGCCAACAATCGCGCACCAATGCCGTCCAGGCGCACGTTGAGTTCGTGTCGCGACAGCCCGCCGCCAAGCTCCAGGTCCACGCGCTGGTAATACGCATCAGCCGCGAGGACGGCATTGGTGCGCGCCATCAGCGTGGCTCCTGCGGATTCGCACTGGGTACGGGCATGCAGCAGGCGCGCCTTGCCGGCCAGCATCACGCGGGTCGCCACGTTCCCAAGATGCGCATGCTCGCCAGCATTGATGTGATGCTCGATCACGCAAAGTTGTGCGCCCGCACCAAGCTCGATCAGATGACGCGAATGCCAGGCAACATCCTGCCCGGTCGGAGCGCCGACAAAGACCAGATGGATGGGGGCGTCGACGTGGACGGATTCGCCGACGCGCAACACCACGCCGTCATCGGCGAGGGCGGCATTAAGCCGTGCAAAGACTGCCTCGTTGCGATCCCGCTGGCTCGGCGTGTGCGGCGCAATCGTGCCGATGACGCCATTGCCCGAGCCCGCAGCATGGAGTTCAACACCAGCGGGGACGCCGCTGGTATCGGAATGACGCAAGTCAAAACGCCCGTTGATGAAGACCAGTCGTGGCGCTGGAATCCCGGTCAGTAGTTCGGGATCAATGGCGGCAAGTACAGGCACAGCCGGCGTGAAGGTGCGTCGTTCCAATGCACGCAGTGAGGTGTACTTCCATGCTTCGCTGCGCGCTCCTGGCAAGCCATCGCCAAGCGCGGCATCAAGCGCGCCGCGCTGCTCGGCGTTGCCTTCGAAACCTACCGCGAGCGAGTCGAGCAGCGCACTCATCAGGCAGCCACTCCCGGGGCGATCCGATCCTTGATCCATGCGTAACCGTGCTCTTCCAATTGCAAGGCAAGCTCCGGGCCACCACTCTCGACGATGCGTCCATCGGCCAGCACATGCACGACATCCGGGCGGATGTAATCCAGCAGGCGCTGGTAGTGGGTGATCAGCAGGAAGGCGCGATCAGACGATCGCAGCGCATTGACGCCTTCCGCCACGTTTTTCAACGCGTCGATATCCAATCCGGAATCGGTTTCGTCGAGGATCGCGAGTTTCGGTTCCAGCACGGCGAGTTGGAAGATCTCGTTGCGTTTCTTCTCGCCACCGCTGAAGCCCTCGTTGACGCCGCGCTGCAGCAGGCGGTCGTCAAGGTGCAACACGGCGAGCTTTTCGCGCACGCGCTTGAGGAACTGCATCGAATCAAGTTCCGGCTCGCCACGGGCCTTGCGTTGCGCGTTCAGGGCTGAACGCAGGAAGTAGGTGTTGTTGACCCCCGGGATTTCGACCGGATACTGGAATGCCAGGAAAACACCGGCCGCCGCGCGTTTTTCGGGTTCCAGGCCAAGCAAGTCGACGCCTTCGAACATCACCGAGCCTGCCGTGATTTCGTAGCCATCTCGGCCAGCCAGGACGT
>JBBSUF010000031.1:0-19726 GCA_038235185.1 Lysobacterales bacterium | reverse complement strand
TCGGCACACGGCTGGACCGGTTTCAAGATTCCTACGCTGACTCGTACAACGAAAAGGCCACCTTTTACAGGCGACCTAAGTCATTTGATTGATTGGTGGGCGGTGCAGGGTTCGAACCTGCGACCCTTGCCGTGTGAAGGCAATGCTCTACCACTGAGCTAACCGCCCGGATGCCGTCGACATCAGCGGCGTAGTTTAAAGGCTCGGCCGAAGGCGGACAAGCCGGTTTCTCCTGCATCGGCGCGCCTGTTCGATGCAGTGTTCCTGCCTTTGGATGTCAATAAGCCCGACATTGCACGAATCGCACCGGCTTGCTGCTGCCTTGTGGAGGTTGCAGCTGCAAACGTGTCGCGGCGAGCTCCTCGTAACGTTCAAGCAGCGGACAAATCGTGGGGAACGGATCGGATTGGTCATCCAACAGATACACCAGCAACGTCGATTGTGTTTCCCACAACGCGCGGTCGACGCCGGGAAGGGTGGAGACGGAATGGGAAACTTCTGCACGACGTTGTTCGAGTTTAGCGGCGTCAGTCGGCACTTCGGCCGAACCGGCGGCGGGGGAGGCACTCGGTCGCAACGCGGGTTTTGCTTGGAGCGGTGCTCGCATGGCTTGTGGTGTAGTCGATGCAACGTCATTCGCGGGACTGTCCGTTGTTGCCGGACGCAGAAGGGCGAATAGGATCCCTGCGACGACCACTGCGCATATCCAGACAAGCAGCACATGTTGGCGGGTTTTGCCTTGCGAAGGTGCCGATACTTCGGCACGCTGCTGTTCCGGGAGCAAAGAGCGCAATTCTGGCCACAACGTCGGGCCGTCGAGCAGCTCGATACGCTGTGCGCGCGCCAAGGGCAACGCTTCAGGCGCGAACTGGCCAGGGGTGACCAGCAAGCCGCCTGCTACTCCACGCATGCGTATCGAATTGGCAAGTTCAGCGATCGCAGTCGACCCCAGGACGTAAGCCGCGCCATGCTTGGCAGACAGCAGGTAGCGCTGGCCGTCGCGTTCGAGCACGTAGTCACCATCTTCGCCAGAGGCTTGCGGCTCGAAGACGCGCTCGTATCCGCGTTTGATAAGGGCATCCATCACCAAGTGGATGAAATCACGCCAGTGCATGCCAGCAAGCGCTGCTACACCAGCCGCGGACTCTTCACGCGGTGCGCGGATTCGGACCAAGTACCAGGTTCCGGCCGCGCCAATGAGGATCAGCACCGCAAACGGGATCAACCAGCCGAGCCATGCTGCCACGTATGTTTCTCCAGCACTGAGGCGAGGCGGAAGGATAGTCCAAAGCCGCAGTAATACGAGCGAAAAAAGAGCGAACGCAGGACAAAACTGTCCGCATCAGACAAATCGTTCATCCAGCACCCGACGCATTTCCTGCTCGATCCGCCCCTTCAGGGCTCCGAACATCAACCCGAGTTTGGCCCGTACATGCAACTGGCCAGGCGACATCGAGATCTGGCCATCGACACCGGATCGCTTGAAATGGAGAACCTCGCCCTCCCAGCGGGATTCCAGGCCAAACTTCTTTCCCAGCTTGGTGGCGAAGTCTTCGACCGCTTGGCGTGCCTGGGCTGGCGAAAGGGAATGGACCTGGGTGATTTCGATGGTGGACATGGCGACTCCTCGTGATGGGTGACCAGATGATCTACAGCCTGCAAGACATGCATTGTGCGTGCGACCACTGCGTCCACCAAGTGATGCGAAGCCCGCCGGAATCCGCTTCCACTGGGTGGCTGTTCTGCTAGATTGCCGCAGTGGATTCCATCAAGTTGCGATTTTCCGGCCCCGATGCCTTGGAGTACCCGCTCAGCCCGGGCGTGCATGCCGTGGGCCTGAACGGGCCTGATGGCACCATCGGCGTCGTTGACGGTTCCGATTCGGCACTTGTCAAATTCTGCGTGGATCGACGTGGTGTCTGGATGACTGTTGGAGAAACCGCCCAGAGCGTGCACGTCAACGGTCGCCCGGTACGCAGGATGGCGATGCTGCGGCGCGGCGACTCCGTCTATGTCGACGGCTTCGAAATGTTGCTGGCGTCCGGCAAGCCGGCAGCTGCAATTCCGTCACGCTTCGACAATTCGTCTGAGGCGACCCTTGATTTGAATCAAGCGGACCTGCATGACGCCGATCCACGTGTGGTCCTGCGTGGGGTGGGAGGGCAATATCATGGGCGAAGCTTCACGCTGGAGCGGCCACGCCTGGTCGGCCGTTGCGCCGAATCCGATGTGCGTATCGATGACGCGGCTTTTGCCGAACGCCATGCGCGTATCGAGCTGCACGGCGAAAGCGTGGTGTTGCGTGACCTTGGTTCAGACAGCGGAAGCGTGGTCAATGGCGAGCGTGTCCGCGACGCAATGCTCAACGCGGGTGACCAGGTCGTATTCAACGGCCAACATCGGTTTGTCATCGAAGCCCCGGCGCGTGTCGCTACGCGCGAAGAATCAGCTCACTTGCACAGTGTTCCTGTCGACGATCCGCCCATTACTTCAACGGCACGTCGTCTTCCCTGGTTGCTGCTTGCCGCGCTGTTGATCGCGGCGGCGCTGAGTGGCTTGCTGCTATTCGGCGCATCCAGCTAGTTTCGGCAGGAAAACTCTCGATTTTCAATCGATCGCGATGGCAGCGCTATGCACTGCGGCATACTGGATCCCAGATCCTGAAATTCATCACCCATAAGGAATACCCATGTCGCGAGCCTATAATTTCAGCGCCGGGCCGGCGACCCTTCCGGAAGTCGTGTTGCGGCAGGCGCAGGAGGAAATGCTCGACTGGCATGACGCAGGTGCCTCGATTGTCGAGTTGAGTCATCGTGGTCCGGAATTCATGCAGGTCGCCGCCGAAGCGGAAGCGGATCTGCGGGCACTGATCGGGATTCCGGATGATTACGCCGTGTTGTTCCTCGGCGGTGGCGCGACCACCCAGCAGGCATTGCTTGCGCTGAATTTCGCCGCGCCCGGGCAGCCGGCCGATTACATCCTGACCGGCCATTGGGGCAAGGTCGCAGTCAAGCAGGCCAAGCCATACGTGGCAGCGAATGTCGCGGCCAGCAGCGAACCCGACGGGTTCCGCAGCATTCCATCGCGAGCGTCATGGACACTGACTCCCCGCGCAGCCTATGTGCACATCACCGCCAATGAAACCATCCACGGCGTGGAGTTCCGCGATATTCCCGATACTGGCGATGTACCGTTGTTCGCGGATTTCAGTTCGAGCATCGCATCTGAGCCGCTGGACGTGTCGCGCTATGGCGTGATCTACGCTGGTGCGCAGAAGAACCTCGGCCCCGTTGGGATCACGGTGCTGATCGTGCGACGCGCGCTGCTTGAGCGCGCCGGCCAGCCGCGCGCGGAAATCCTCGATTATCGCGCCCATGCCGCAAAGGAATCGATGCTCAATACCCCTCCGAGTTGGAACTGGTATTTGCTCGGGCTGACCGTGAAATGGATGCTCGCCGAGGGCGGTGTCCGCGAATTTGCCGCCCGCAGCGCACGCAAGTCGGCATTGCTGTACACGACCATCGACGGTTCGGAAGGCTTTTATCGCAATGAAGTCGATCCTGCGGTGCGTTCACGCATGAATGTCCCATTCTTCCTTCGCGATGAGTCGTTGACCAACCCATTTCTCGACCAGGCACGCGAGTCTGGCTTGATTTCGTTGAAAGGACACCGGGAATTGGGTGGCATGCGCGCATCAATCTACAACGCGATGCCCGAGGAAGGCGTGCAGGCACTGGCGGATTTCATGCTTGATTTCCAGAAGCGCCATGGCTGATCGGAACAAGTGAGCGCTAGCTCCGGAATGCGCGCGCCGGTCAACGGCATTGATCGCGTCGACATGCCTTGGAAATATCCGCCATGAACCCACGACACCGCCGCGACTGGATCGCGGGCACGGGGTCTGCGTTGCTTGGCGACATGCGCATCCCTGGCGATAAATCAATTTCACACCGCGCGATCATGCTCGCAGCGATCGCCGATGGCGTGTCACGCATCGACGGTTTCCTCGAAGGCGAGGACACACTCGCGACCGCTGCGATATTCGGGCAACTTGGCGTCAGGATCGATGCGCCACAAGCTGGTGTTCGCCTTGTTCACGGCGTGGGTGTCGATGGTCTGCGCGCGCCTGCTGCCGCACTGGATTGCGGAAATGCCGGCACGGCGATGCGCCTGCTGGCAGGATTGCTCTGCGGCCAGGGTTTCAGCAGCACCTTGACCGGTGATGCTTCGCTGGCACAGCGCCCGATGCAACGCGTGATCGAGCCACTGTCGCTCATGGGCTCGCAGATATCGTCCGACAATGGGCGACCACCGCTATGCATCGGCGGAGGGTCGCTGCATGGCATCGACTACACGTTGCCGGTGGCCAGCGCCCAGGTGAAATCGGCGGTTTTGCTGGCCGCGTTGTCGGCGACCGGAGTGACGTGCGTTCGCGAACCGAATCCCACCCGCGATTACACCGAGCGCATGCTGCGTGCTTTCGGGGCCGAAATCCAATATAGCCCAGGATTTGCCCAGATACCCGGTCGGCAACGCCTGCAGGCCACTGATATCGGCGTGCCTGCTGATTTTTCCTCGGCGGCATTTTTCATCGTCGCAGCTACGCTGGTTCCCGGCTCGGAGTTGCGGCTTCAGCGCGTCGGCATCAATCCGCGTCGGACGGGCTTGTTGCACGTCTTGCGTGGCATGGGTGCTGACATTCGCGAGGAAACTTCCTGCGAGCATGGTGGTGAAACCGTCGCGGACCTGGTCGTGCGCTACGCGCCGCTGCGAGGCATCGAGGTTCCAGCAAGACATGTGCCCGACATGATCGACGAATTTCCGGCGCTGTTCATTGCAGCGGCGTGCGCCGAAGGTGCAACTACGATTCGTGGCGCTTCCGAGTTGCGCGTCAAGGAGTCGGATCGCATCGCCACCATGGCGGCCGGGCTACGCAACTTGGGCATCGTTGTCGATGAAACACCAGATGGCGCGACGATCCAAGGCGGGTGCCTGCACGGCGGTATTGTCGACACACATGGCGACCATCGCGTGGCGATGGCCTTTGCAATCGCGGCCCAATGTGCGCATGGCGCGGTGCGGATTGTCGACATCGCCAATGTGGCGACATCCTTCCCCGATTTCGAGGAGCAGGCGCGAAGGGTGGGGTTCCAAATAAGCTGAACCTGCCACCGCTCAACCGCTAACGATCCGCAGTGAACGCGATTGGCACCTGCACCGCGCCTGAGATGGCATGGCCATCGCGCTGGGCCGGGCGGAAACGCCAGCTCCGGACGGCCTCACTCGCCGCGCGATCAAGCGACCGTGAGCGGCTGCTTTCGATCAGGTCGACCGCATACACCAGACCATGATCGTCGACGTGTGCGCGCAGCAGGACTGTCCCTGATTCACCATTGCGGAAAGCGTCGGCTGGATAGGCCGGCGGTGGCGAAGAGATCGCAATGGGCGGTGAAACGACGGTGCTGTCCTGGGCTACCACCTCTGGCGGAGGCGGTGACGGCGGCGGTGGCGGAGCAGGTGGAGAACGCAAGGCAGGAGGTGTTGGTGTTGCGGTTGTCTCATCCGGCTCGCCCATTCCGCTCGCATTGCCACTGGCCGCGTCAGCCGGTAAAGGTGCCGGCAAGGGGTCGAATTGCTGCTGGTCCGGGGGAGAGGTGGATGCGCTACCAGGGCGATAGAAGTCATTGCCGTGATCGCGCCACCACAACAGCGCGAACAGCAGCAAGCCGATTCCGAATGCCGATGCGGCAAACACCAGCATCTGGCGCGAAGGTCGCCACGACGCCATGCGCCCAGCCATCGCAGACCGTGTGGCTGCGCCGTTCGCAGGCGTTCCGGCTGCAGCGGGCGTCTCTGGTCGAATGGGGGGCGGGCTGGACATGATGTATTCCGAGTAGTACCTCATTCTTGCATGGCGTGGCGAGACGTCAATCTGCAAGTCCAAACACGCGATAATCCCCGTCTCACCCGCCGCCGATAACCCCATGCTCGATCCCATCCTTTTACGAACCAAGCCGGGCGACCTGGCCAGGCGCCTGCGTGAAACCCGTGGATTCGAGCTGGATCCGGATTCGCTGGACGCCATGGAGTCGCAACGCAAGCAACTGCAGGTCCGTACGCAGGAGTTGCAGAACCTGCGCAACACTCGCAGCAAGGCAATTGGCCAGGCCAAGGCAAAAGGCGAGGATGTGGCAGCGTTATTGGCCGAAGTCGCCGGATTTGGCGAGGAGCTCAAATCCAGCGAGACGCAGCTGGAAGTCCTGCGTGCGCGGATCGAAATGATCGCGCTTGGCATTCCCAATCTTCCGGATGATTCGGTGCCGTTGGGGAAGGATGAAACCGACAATGTCGAACAACATCGCTGGGGGATTCCACGGACGTTCGATTTTGCGATCAAGGACCATGTCGAACTCGGTGCACGCCACGGCTGGCTGGATGGGGACGCCGCGGCAAAATTATCAGGGGCAAGATTCACGGTGTTACGCGGCCAGCTGGCTCGGCTGCATCGCGCATTGGCGCAATTCATGCTCGACCTGCACACCAACGAGCACGGTTACCTGGAAACCAACGTGCCATTGCTGGTCAATGCCGAGTCGATGCGTGGCACCAGTCAGCTACCGAAGTTCGAGGAGGATTTGTTTTCCACCGAAGTGGGCGAGGGTGCTTCGGCCAGCAAACGCTATTTGATTCCAACCTCCGAAGTCCCGCTGACGAATATCATTCGCGATGAAATCATTGATGACCAGCGCCTGCCGCTGCGCATGGCAGCACACTCGCTGTGTTTCCGCGCCGAAGCTGGCAGCCATGGTCGCGATACCCGCGGCATGATCCGCCAGCATCAGTTCGAAAAGGTCGAGCTGGTATCGATCGCCAGGCCTGACGAAAGTGGCGCCGAGCACCAGCGACTGACGCGCAATGCCGAAGTCGTACTCGAGCGACTGGAGCTTCCCTATCGGCGCATGCTGTTGTGCACGGGCGACATGGGCTTTGCGGCCAACAAGACCTACGATCTGGAAGTCTGGCTGCCTTCGCAGGACAGCTATCGCGAAATATCGTCCTGCTCCAACTGCGGGGATTTCCAGGCGCGGCGGATGCAGGCACGCTGGCGTAACCCGTCGATCGGCAAGCCCGAATTGGTCCATACATTGAATGGCTCGGGAGTCGCCGTCGGGCGCGCGTTGATTGCGGTCATGGAAAATAACCAGAATGCCGACGGCTCGATAACGGTCCCGATGGTGTTGCGCCCTTACATGGGCGGGCTCGAGCAGATCCAATAGCGCGCCGCGAGGAATTCATGCAGGACCTCAACGATCTTTATTATTTTGCGATGGTCGTCGATCACGGGGGGTTCGCCGCAGCCGAGCGCGCGCTCGGGATTCCCAAATCACGACTGAGCCGCCGCATTACCCAGCTTGAAACCGATATGGGTGTGCGCCTGCTGCAGCGTTCGACGCGACGATTCGCGGTGACCGATGTCGGCAACAGCGTGTATCGACACGCGCAGACGATGCTGGCCGAAGCGCAGGCGGCACGCGAAGTCGTTGACCGCCTGACAGCAGAGCCCCGTGGTGTCGTGCGCGTGAGTATTCCAGTGGGGTTGGCCCAGCAGCAGATGCCGATGTTGCTGCCGGAGTTCCTGGCGCGGTATCCGCAAGTTCGCCTGCAGTTGCACGTGAGCAACCGCAAGGTCGACCTGATCAACGAAGGGTTCGATGTCGCCATGCGCGTGCGTTCCAAGCTCGATGACGATGGCGGGTTGATCATACGCAGCTTCGGCCAGATGCAGGAGCTATTGGTCGCCAGCCCGCGATATCTCAATGGCATGGGACGACCGACGGACCCGGACGAACTTGCGCAACACGTCACGCTCAGCATCAACGAGGACGAAGTCCGCCAGCGTTGGGAGCTCCACGGCCCGGATGGAGAAATTCGTCGCGTCGAGTTGAAACCCCGCGTGTCGGGGTTTGATTTCCCCATGCTGCGATCGCTTGCCGAGCAGGGTGTCGGCATTACGTTGCTGCCCGAAACGTTATGCGCGCAGCAGGTGCGCGATGGCACCCTCGAAGTGGTCTTGCCGCAATGGAGACTGCCGCAGGGAATCTTCCATGCGGTGTTCGCATCGCGCCGTGGATTGTTGCCTGCAGTACGCGTGTTCATCGATTTCCTCGTCGAGAAAATGCCTGCGCTGCTGGATGCCGCCCGGCTGGATTGCCAGGATTGCGCTGAACGCAAACAGGCAGTAAGGACACCGCGCGAACGCGCCACGGCTCCCTGAGCCCGGCCTGATTTCAACTTAAGAATCCCATGACCGTCGAAATTCCAGTCATCGTCAATGCAAAGTCCGGCCCCGACGGGGAAGCAAACAGCAGCGCGGACGTCGAAGCTGCATTTCTCAAGCGTGGTCTTCGGGCGCGCGTGATCATGATGGAGCCAGGGCAGGACATCGCGCAGACTGTCCAGGACGTGCTGTCCGACCACCCCCAGCTGGTGGTGGCCGGTGGCGGCGACGGCACCATCAATGCGGTGGCATCGCATCTGCTTGATGGCGATGTCACGCTCGGCGTGCTTCCGCTCGGCACCTTGAATCATTTTGCGCGCGACCTGGAGATCCCTTTCGAGCTTGAAGATGCAGTCAGGATCATTGCCGATGGCCATCGGATCACGGTTGATGTGGGCGAGGTCAACAATCACTTATTCCTCAATAATTCCAGCATCGGGTTGTATCCCACCATCGTCGCCGAACGCGAACAGCAGCAGAAATATTCCGGGCTCGGCAAGTGGCCGGCCTTTGTGAAGGCGACCTTTCATGCCCTGCGTGATCCGGCATGCTTCAACGCAGTTGTCTGTATCCAGGGAAAGCAGATCGATCACCGCACGCCCTTCATTTTCGTCGGCAACAACGCCTACGTCGTGGAAGGCTTCAGCATGGGCAAACGCAAAAGCATGCAGGACGGAATCCTGTCGCTGTACATCCTGCATCCCAAAAAAGCGCTCGGTCTATTCTGGCTGGGTATCCGATCGCTATTGGGCGCGGGATCCCATGCCGGGGATTTCGACGACTTCCAAGTGACAGACTTCCGCATTGAGTCACAAAAAGCCGACATCGAAGTGGCTACCGATGGTGAAGTGCTGCACATGCAGTCGCCAATCTGCTATCGCATCCGTCCGCGAGCACTGCACGTATTGGCGCCACGGGCAGGCGATGTCGTTACAAAGGTTGATTGATCATGCGCACCATCGTCCATTTATCCGATCTGCATTTTGGGCGTGTGGATGCTGCGCTGCTGGACCCACTCGTGGATGCGGTAGCGGCGGCTTGTCCGGATTTAGTGGCGGTTTCAGGTGATCTCACCCAGCGTGCGCGCAGCGTGCAGTTCCGTGAGGCGCGCGCGTTCCTTGACCGGTTGCCAACACCGCAGATCGTGGTGCCGGGAAACCATGATGTCCCGCTCTACGATGTCCTGCGCCGATTTGCCGCACCATTGGAGCGTTTCCGCCAGCACATCAGTCATGATCTTGCGCCGTTTTATCGCGATGACGAGATGGCTGTCATCGGAATCAACACCGCGCGATCGCTGACGTTCAAGAGCGGCCGCATCAATGCGCGCCAAGTATCGCTGGTGGCGCAGCGTTTCTCAGGTCTTCCCGACTCTATCCTGCGAATCGTGGTCACGCACCATCCTTTCGATTTGCCGGGAAAAGGAGAAGAGGCCGATATCGTGGGTCGTTCCGCAAGCGCCATGCGCGCGTTTGCCGAGTGCGGGGTTGACTTGTTCCTGTCCGGGCACTTGCACCAATCCCACATCGGCAATACCACTGAACGATATGCCATTGCAGGGCATTCGGCGCTGATCGTGCATGCCGGCACGGCGAGTTCCACCCGTGGCCGCGGCGAATCGAACGCCTTCAACGTGATCCGCGCCGAGCATGCGCGAATTGATGTTGAAACCTGGAGTTGGGAGCCAAATTCCAGCGAATTTGTCATGCAGCAGACAGCCTCTTATCGAAAGCAGGGCACGGGCTGGTTTAGCGCGTCCTAACGCCCCTGGTCAGTCATTCACTGCATCAGCCGGCAATTGCCAGTGGGTTTGCAGGCGTAGATATTCCTGCTTCGGCAACAACACGAAAATGGGCGACATTGCAGGATTCAACCAGGCCAGCGCCGCTTCCATCGTGCGTGGATCCATCGCTGTACACCCAGTCGTTGCATCCGCTGATGACTTCCACAAGTGCGCGAAGATGCAACTTCCGCCCATCGGCTGCCCCTGCGTGTTGTGCTCAATGACGAAGCCAAGGCGGTAACGCTGATCGCCATCGGCATGCAAGTCGCGTCGCATCGGCTCGGTTGCGCCGGCCACCGCGGCCTCACCCACGTTGCGCGAGTCGACGATGTGGTTATAGAGCGGCGAACCACTGACATCGACGCAATAATCGGAAGCCTGCGTGGCCTGGTACTGCAGTGCCGTGTTTGTCGCTGGCGCATAGCCGAACGCCTCGCCAATGCCGAAGACGCCGGCAGGGCTACGCCCGTCACCTTCACGCTTGATCGGACCGTCGGTTTGCGTGGGATTCAATCCCAGCCCCCACGCCGAGCCAGAGCGGCCAATCATCACGGGTTGCGGCGTACCCACCAGTGCCCACCCTCTGGCATTGCGCTGGAAACGACGTAGGACTCCATGATCTGCATTCCACCCGGGAGTGGTGACCAACACCATCTGCTGCGCGGAGTCCCAAGGCAAAACGGGAGGGTGCATGTGAGCGCATGCTGCCAACAGCAGGGAAGCCAATCCCGCAGACCATGGCAGCCAAGATGCATTTCTCATTGCATAACTGCCTTTCGGGGGTCCAGAACATCAACGATGTCGGTCATCACATCCACGAAGCGATGACTGGAGTCGAGCATGAGTGGTATCAACGGTGTCACCACGACGCCATTGAGATGCCACGACCGTAAATTGCCGCCGACCAGGGTCTTGCCGTCGTGGATATCGTGGATGACATACGGCTGCCCGCCAAACCTGCCGATGACCAGCATCACGTGACCGGGCATGTACACAAGGTCGCCTGCCTGCAGGGACGCGATCGCCGCGCGGCGATGTTTGGAATCGCTACCTGAAAGATGAAGACGATTGAACACTGGACTGCGTGACTGATCGCCGGTGTTGCGCGGAAGCATCACGCCCATGCTGGCAAAGACAGCGGACACAAAGCCGCTGCAATCACGGGTTTCGAAATCATCACCCCAGCCGTAGCGCTCACCGAGGAACTTGAAGGCCTGGCGAATCGTGTTGGCGCGGGTGAGTGGCAGTGGGATTGACGATGTATCGGCACTACGCGGGATCAGCGCAGTTTTCAGTGCCAGCGCTCCGTCGGTGTTCCTGGTCGGAAACTCCACGGCCCACGACGCACCGGATTGTTGACCATTGACGACAGTGCCGTCGACCAATGACGCCAACGGCAGGCGCACGCCCATATCGAGCTTCAGTTCCGACAACGCAGGCGCGTTCGGCGTCGTTGTTGTTCGTACCGTGGCGCCCGTGATGAGGCGGGCCTGGCGCTGATCGACATAGGACATGACCTGATCGCGAGGCCCCTCTGCAATCGCGCTGGCCTCGATCCATGCTGCATAGTCGAGGCTGACGACAAACAGCCATCCCCCATCCCGGCTGCGGTGGGCAATCAGCACGGGCGTACCCGGGAATAACGCACTTTCCTGGAACCGGTCGAGGTCGTTATCGTCGGTCGTGCTGAACACGCGCATGTTGGTCGGAAAGGTGCGCAGCGCTGCCCGCTGCACGACGAGACCGAAGCGAGCCTTCTGGCGTGCTGGAATGCTGTTGATCGCCGCGTTTTCGACAATGCCATCGAGCGTGGCGCTGTCGACGATCCGGTCGTTAGCATCGAACAGCGTACGGTCTGGTCGCTTTGAAATCGCCATCCAGGCCTCGACCTGATGGCGATCAAGCACGTCAGGCAGCGCACGCAGATCATGCATCGATGGATCAAGGCGTAGCAGCGATGCATTCCTGTCCACGACAGCACGCGAGCTGAGTGTTACGCGTTGCGGATGAGGAAGGCGGGCAATCCAGAAGTCTGGTGTCAGCAATTCCGGTTGCGAACCCGACAGGTCAAGGGTTGGAACGTCGCCGGAAGCGAAAGCGGCAGCCGGCATCAGCAACATTGCAGTCGCGATCATCGGCAGCAGACGGCGCCAGCATCCATTCCGACCTCCCGCACGCGTTTTCCTAAAACCCATTCCAACTCCAGCATTCAAGAGCATGTGATCTTCACGATGCCACAAGTCCATCGCACTGTGCATCCAGCGAACCTGCTGTTTGCGCATTTGTTTGCATGGCGCGGCCCACAGTGCATTTGCGTGGTGATCGTGGCAGCGATCGGCCATACCTTCGGGTCCAGCAGCGAGCGGGCTGTGTTGCGCACCTCCGATGGCGGCAGGCACTGGAGCAAAGTCCTGTGCAGGGACGAGCAGGCGGGCGCCATCGACGTGACATTCGGTCCGTACGATCCGCGGATCGGTTCGTGGTGATGGGTGGCACGTGCGTCCACTTCATCTCGCAGCAGTTCTTCGTGGGATGATTGGCGCAGGATCCATGATGCATTGGCGTCGTGATGCGGGGATCGAGGATTGCACGGCGAATACACGGCCTGGGCGGATGTAGTGAGCGGTAGGCTTGGGCACGGCGCAAACACATTGATCCCACCACTTGGCATGGCCAGGAACGAATCGTGACCAAAGGTACCCCGCACCCCGCCACTCGCCGACTTGTCATCACCCGTCCCGATGACTGGCATCTGCACTTGCGTGATGGAGCGGTACTCGCTTCGGTGCTGCCGGACACGGCTCGGCGCTTCGGTCGCGCAATTGTCATGCCCAACTTGCAGCCGCCGGTGACCTCCGTCGAGCACGCCCGCTCTTACCGCGAGCGGATCCTGGCCGCCATCCCTCCTGGATTGCTCTTCGACCCGCTGATGACGCTCTATCTCACCGATGTCACCTTGCCTGCCGAGATTGCCCGGGCCAAGGCGAGTGGGTTCGTGCATGCGCTCAAGTACTACCCGGCGGGCGCGACGACGAACTCCGAGAACGGGGTGACCGATCTGACGCGCATCACCGCGGTTCTCGCGGCGATGGAAAAGCATGGCGTGCCCTTGTTGCTGCACGGCGAGGTCACCGATTCGCAGATCGACGTCTTCGACCGCGAGGCCGTGTTCATCGATCGCCATCTCGCCTGGCTGGTGCGGGACTTCCCGGGCCTGCGCATGGTGCTCGAACACATCACCACCCAAGCGGGTGCGCAATTCGTCACGGAGGCGCCTGGCAACGTCGCGGCAACGATCACCGCGCATCACCTACTGCTCAATCGCAACGCCTTGTTCGCAGGTGGCCTGCGCCCGCACCTCTACTGCCTGCCCGTGCTCAAGCGGGAGCACCACCGCCAGGCGCTACTTGCGGCAGCCACTGGTGGCAATCCGAAATTCTTCCTTGGCACCGACAGCGCGCCGCATCCGCAGCACGCCAAGGAGTCCGCCTGCGGCTGTGCCGGGATTTACACCGCGCACGCCGCGATTGAACTGTATGCCGAGGCGTTCGAGCAAGCCGATGCGCTGGATGGGCTGGAAGCGTTCTCCAGCTTCCACGGGCCGGATTTCTATCGTTTGCCCCGGAATACCGACACGCTCGTGCTGGAGCGCCGGGACTGGACGGTTCCAAAGCAGATCGGATCTGGGCGTGAAGCCATCGTTCCGTTCCGGGCTGACCAATCTGTCGCATGGCACCTCGTCGTCGATGCATGAGTCGCAGGCACATCGTCCTCCACGCATGATCAGGACGCCTGTCCATCGGCGAGCGTCGCTTCATTGCGTGGCGTTAAAGGTAAAGTAATGCTTGGGATGCGAGTGGCGCGTCGACATCGTCTCGATTCGACGCCTGGATGAAGACCGTTCGTGGCTTCGAATCGGGGCAACCATGGCAATCGCCGGTCAAACGATTCCAAACACAGCATCCGCACCGGTGCGCCCGGCCTTGCCGCCGACCCGACACGTGGTCGCCGTCTGCGTTGGTAACGCACTGGAGTTCTATGATTTCGTCACCTATGCATTTTTTGCCGCGCAGATTGGGCGCAGCTTTTTCCCATCGCACACGCACGGCGCAAGCCTGTTGGCATCGCTCGCCACGTTCGGTGCTGGATTCCTGACGCGACCACTGGGCGCGCTGGTGATCGGACGAATGGGCGACCGCGTCGGGCGCAAGCCGGCGATGTTGCTGTCGTTCGTGTTGATCGGCATCGCCACCATCGGCTTGCCCCTGACCCCCTCGTATGCGTCGATTGGCGTGCTCGCACCGGTGCTGGTGGTTGGGTTTCGGCTACTGCAGGGGTTTGCGCTGGGAGGCGAGGTCGGCCCCAGCACCGCCTTCATGATGGAAGCAGCGCCACCATTGCGACGGGGTTTGTATATTTCGCTGCAATCCATGAGCGCTGATGCCGCGGTCCTTGTCGCAGGCCTGGTCGGCTACGGGCTGGCGAATGTCCTGGATGCTGCCGCGCTGGACCAGTGGGGTTGGCGGGTGGCGTTGCTGCTGGGCGGCATGATCGTTCCATTCGGGCTGATCCTTCGCCGTAACCTGGGGGAGACGCTACAGACCGGATTAAAGACGTCGCGCATGGAAAGTCCGATTCACAGTCGCAGTTATCGGCAAATTATTGCGCTGAGCCTGGCGATGCTGGCAGCGGCCACCACTACCAATTACATCCTCGACTACATGACCACGTATGCGGGCTCCACGCTGGGCATGCCAGCAAGGCTGGCATTGGGCGCGACGGCAGTCGTTGGCCTGTGCGGGGTCGTATGCGATCCGATCAGCGGCTGGTTATCGGACAGGTACGGCCGCAAGCCAGTCATGATCGCGCCGTGGATCGTGCTGCTGGTAGCGATCTTTCCGTGCTTCTGGCTGCTCGCACAGTGGCGCACAGGCGCTGCGCTTTACGGGGCGTCCGCAGTGCTGGCGGTGGCGTCGACGCTCTCGAGTGCGACCGTGCTGGTCACGATCACCGAGTCACTACCGCATCGGGTTCGTGCAGGATCGCTGTCGTTGATTTACGCGCTCGCCATTTCGATCTTCGGCGGTTCCACACAGTTCATGGTGAACTGGCTGACCGGCCTCAGCGGCAATGCACTCGCGCCGGCGTGGTACATGGTCGGGGGGGTGCTGGTGGGTTTGTCGGCCATCCTGATGATGCCGGAAACAGCGCCGATCAAGACACAACGCACCGCGCACGATGCAAGTTTCGACAATGGTGGGAAGGCCATGCCTGAGCGCGACGATCTGCCAGGGCGTTGACCAGGCAAGGGCAATCTACCCATCGCATCTGTGTCCTGCTAGCCGTCGAGACCAAGGCCTCGTTACAGAGAGCGCCATATCCCAACGAAGTGGCGGAAGCGGTGGGATTCGAACCCACGAACGGTTTCCCGTTGCCGGTTTTCAAGACCGGTGCCTTCAACCGCTCGGCCACGCTTCCGCATTGAATAAAAAGACTGCTGGGTTGAACCGCTGGACATCCCCCTGTTGCCGAAAAGCAGGCTCCAGTCCAGCTTGGGCAGGAGGCTTAGTTTAAGGAGGCTGGCGTCCAGTTGCACCTGTTGGCTTGTGTGCCGTGCGATGGGCGACTAGGCTGCGGGCTGGATAGGTGAACAGAGGCGACAAGGATGACGATTCGCGTTTACGTGGTCGATGACCACGCATTGGTGCGTGCAGGGATGCGCATGATCCTCTCAGGGGAAACCGACATTGAGGTTGTCGGGGAGGCGGAGTGTGGGGAAGATGCACTGCCCCAGATTCGCAAGCTAAAACCCGATGTCGTGCTGTGCGACCTGCACTTGCCAGGCGTCAGTGGGCTGGAGCTCACCGAGCGCATTCTCAAGGGTGATCATGGGACACGCGTGATCGTGGTTTCGGTGATGGAGGATGGTCCGATGCCGAAGCGTCTCCTGGAAATCGGGGCGTCCGGGTACGTCGGGAAGGGTGGCGATGCCAGCGAATTGTTGCGTGCGGTGCGCGAGGTGGCACGGGGCAAGCGTTACCTGGCCAACAGCGTCGCGCAGAACCTGGCGTTGTACGGCATTGATGGTGAGGGATCACCGTTCGACACGCTGTCGCCACGCGAACTTGAAGTCGCCATGTTGCTGACACAAGGCTTGCGACAGGAAGACATCGCGCGACGACTGAGCCTGAGTGCCAAGACCGTCAACACACATAAGACACGCTTGTTCGAAAAGCTCAGGATCAACGACAGCATTGCATTGGCCCGACTGGCGGGCCAATACGGCATCGCCAATCCCGCGCACGCGTTGTAGGCATCGCGAGTCGATCGGCGCAAGTCACTTCCGGACAGCTTCAGCCTGTCCGGAAGTCGATCGTTGCCACTGCGATCAGGCGTTGGGTTCGCTTTCTTCCTGGGCGGTCAGGCGCTCGTCGACGTGCTGGGCGATTGCATCAGCGGCGGCGGATGCCGGCTCTGCTTGCGAAACATTGACCGCTACGCCATCGAACAACCCGGGTGCCATGGTGAGGTTCTGTCCGACTCTGATTTCGGCCACGCCGATTGGACTGGCTGGGTTTGCAGCGAAGACGGCAGGCTCCAGGGCAACCGTTGTGTCGACAGATTCCGACGCTGCAATCCTTGACTCCATCGTATCGTCACGCTGCGGTAGTTCAGGAGCGGTGTCTGTGACCTGAGGCATTTCGATGGCTGCTGGCGCCTGGGGAGCAGGTGCGAAGGTAGGAATGCTTGCAGGCGCCGATGCTGGTGCAGGGTTCACCGAATGATCGGCTTCGACGGCACTGGCAATCGACCCAGCTGTCGCGTGCACGACGTCTTCATTATCCGGCGCACGTGGAAGGGGATTGTTGGCAACAGGCGCACTGACAACAGCTGGCTCGTCATCATCGAAATCAAACTCGGGCTGTGACCGCTGCGCTGCGACGAAATCGCCAGCCGATACCTCGTCATGCTCGCCGCCTGCTTCGACATTCGCGCCTTCGGCGCCGCCACGACGACGACGACGTCCACCGCGACGGCCACGACGACGACGGCTATTGCCGTCCGTGGCTGCCTCCTGCCCGGGGTCGGTCTCGCTGCCTGCCGCGGTAATCGAAGTCACGAAGGGCTGGTCGACATCCTGCGCGCCGGCATGGGCGATGTCCTGTCCTGCAGCCACGGCAGCACTCGTGGTTTTTGTTGTCTCCACGATAGCCGCCGCCACTTGGCTTTCGGCCGCCGCCACTTCGTTGCGAGGGGGGCGTGGCGTGCGCGGTTGGGCGGGCTGCCGCTGGTCTTCCTGGGCCTTGGCGTTTGGCTTTGGTTGCGCCTGCTTCTGCTGCTTTGGCGCCGCGTCATTACGCGGCTTGCTGTCCTGGGATTTGCTGTCCTGGGATTTATTGTCATGGAGCTTGGCGGTGGATGCGGGCTGTGCACGATTGCCCCGCGGCTCATCACGACGTTGTTCGTCGCGACGCTGGCCATCACGCATCGGCTTGCCGCGACCATCACGGCGTTGTCCGTTGCGATCATTTCCGTTGCGATCGGGGCGCTCGCCACGGCCCCGGTTGTCCTTGGGACGTTCGGGCGCAGGTGCTGCGATCGGTGCAGGTTGCGTGCCACGGAAAAAGCGCAGGATGCGATCGACCATGCCGATCGAATGTGTCGGCGCTACCGTGACAGACGCAAACTCGGGCACACGCTCGGGCATGGCGATGTCATCGCGAGCCTCGCGGATCGGTGCCGGTTGCGCTGGCCTGACGTTGGTGACCGCCGGCATCGTGGGGACGTTGAGGTTGGCCTTGGTCAGTGCGATCGTCGCCAGCTTGCGAGGCGTGCCACGCTGGTAGCTCGGACGTGTGGATTCCTCCCCCATCTCGTTTTCACGCAGGCGCGTGACTTCGTAATGCGGCGTCTCCAGCTGGTTATCGGCAACGATGACGATCGGCGCGCCGTGGCGCTGCTCGATCTCGCTCAATGCGCGGCGCTTCTCGTTGAGCAGGTAATTGGCGATCTCGACCGGAACCTGCACCAGCACCTGCCCGGTGTTTTCCTTCATTGCGTGCTCTTCAGCCACGCGCAGGATTGATAACGACAGTGACTCGATGCTGCGCATGCGGCCATGTCCTTCGCAGCGCGGACAGATCAGCTGGCTGGATTCGCCCAGCGATGCCCGCAGCCGCTGGCGCGACATTTCCATCAGGCCGAACTTGGAAATGCGACCGAGCTGAACGCGTGCGCGATCGAACTTCAATGCGTTCTGTAGCTTGTTCTCGACATCGCGCTGGTGCTTGCTCGAAGACATGTCGATGAAGTCGATCACGACCAGCCCGCCGAGATCGCGCAGACGCATTTGCCGGGCGACTTCCTCTGCGGCTTCCAGGTTCGTGTTGAACGCGGTTTCCTCGATGTCTCCGCCCTTGGTGGCGCGCGCCGAGTTGACGTCGATCGCGGTGAGCGCTTCGGTCTGGTCGATCACCAATGCGCCGCCGGAAGGCAAGCGTACGTTGCGCTCGTAGGCGCCCTCGATCTGCGATTCGATCTGGAAGCGGTTGAACAGCGGGGTGTCGTCGGTGTAATGCTTGAGCTTGCGCAGGTTGTGCGGCATCACCTGCTGCACGAACTCATGCGCTTCTTCGTACATCTCGGGCGTGTCGACCAGGATTTCGCCGATGTCGGGCCGCATGTAGTCGCGCAGGGCGCGGATGATCAACCGCGATTCCTGGTAGATCAGGAATGGCGCCGGCTTGGTCAGCGCGGCATCGGCAATCGCCTTCCACACACTCAGCAGGTAGTCGAGGTCCCACTGCAGCTCTTCGGCATCGCGACCAACGCCGGCGGTGCGGATGATCACGCCCATGTCGTCGGGGATCGCCAATCGATCCATCGCTTCCTTCAGCGCCGCGCGGTCATCGCCTTCGATCCGGCGCGAGACGCCACCGGCGGTCGGCGAATTGGGCATGAGCACCATGTAGCGGCCGGCCAGCGAAATGTAGGTGGTCAGCGCCGCGCCCTTGGTGCCGCGCTCGTCCTTGTCGATCTGTACGACGACTTCCTGGCCTTCGCGCAGGAGTTCCCTGATGGTCGCCTTGTTGGGGTCGACGCCCGCCTGGAAATAGTCGCGCGAAATTTCCTTCATCGGCAGGAAGCCGTGGCGCTCTCCGCCGTATTCGACGAAAGCAGCTTCCAGTGAAGGCTCAAGCCGGGTGATCCGGCCTTTGTAGATGTTGGACTTTTTCTGTTCTTTCGACGGTTGCTCGATGTCGATGTCGTAGAGCGTCTGGCCGTCCACGGTTGCGACGCGCAGTTCTTCTGCCTGCGTCGCATTGATCAGCATGCGTTTCATTGTTGCGTCCTCACGCGCTAGTGCACGCGACGACGCCGGGGCGTTCGCCTCTGGATACCGCAAGCGATACGGCCGCGGGGATCAAGTCCTTCCACAGGTGGCATCTGCCAACTGCGCGCGCCGGTACTGCTTCTAGTGTTCCAGCGCTTCGACACCACGGCGGGCCGCGGGAGCGCTTGTCTCGTTCAAGTGTTGCCGGGCCGGCGTCGCACATGCCTTGGGTGATTTGCCCAGAAGCCAATGCAACGCACGGGTCATGTTCAGCACCGATGCCGAAACATCGGGCGATCGCCAGGCTTGCCCAACAGCCGCTAACATGGCC
>JBBSUF010000030.1:0-19775 GCA_038235185.1 Lysobacterales bacterium | reverse complement strand
GGAGATCAGGCAAGGGTGAAATGGTGCGGTAAGAGCGCACCGCGAGCCTGGCAACAGGCCGGCACGGCAAACCCCACCGGGAGCAAGGCCAAATAGGGACCTCATGACGTGGCCCGCGTCGGGTCCGGGTAGGCTGCTTGAGCGTATCGGCGACGATGCGCCTAGAGGAATGACTGTCCACGACAGAACCCGGCTTATCGGCCGGCTCCGCCACTTTTCTGCTTCACGACCAGCAACCGTGGGTCCTCAGCCTGCGGGCTCGCCCCCATACAGGGCCTTGCGCGGCGCGCCGCTGAGTTCGGCCGCCACCTTGGCCGCAGTCGAGGGCGGAAGGTGCTTGCCGAGGGCTGCATAGATGCGACGGCCCTCGGCGATCTTCGAATCGATGGCTTCGTCGGCGCCCTGCACCAGCACCACGAACTCCCCGCGCCGCTGGTTGGGATCAGCGGCGATGCGCGCGCGGAGCTCGTCGATCGATCCGTCCAGCACCGTCTCGAACAGCTTGGTCATTTCGCGCGCGACCACCGCACGGCGTCCAGCGCCGAACGCAATGGACATGTCCGCCAGCGCGTCCTCGATCCGGTGCGCGGATTCGTAAAAGGCCAGCGTGCGCGGCTCACTGGACAGGTGCTGCAGGCGTTCGCGACGTGCGCCGGCTTTTGCGGGCAGGAAGCCTTCGTAGACGAACCTGTCACTGGGCAAGCCGGCGACGCTGAGCGCAGCGATGAAGGCGCAGGGCCCGGGCAATGGGCTGGCCTGGATGCCCGCGTCGCGCGCGGCACGCACCAGCCGGTAGCCGGGATCGCTCACCAGCGGGGTGCCGGCATCGGACACCAGCGCCAGCGACTCACCCGCCAGCAGGCGCGCCACCAGGCGCTCGGCAAGCAGGTCCTCGTTATGTTCATGCAGGGCCACCAGCGGCCGCTCCACGGCGTAATGGGCCAGCAGCTGGCGCGTGTGCCGGGTGTCTTCGGCACAGATCGCACTGACCGTCTTGAGGATATCCAACGCCCGTGGCGAAAGATCACCGAGATTGCCGATCGGCGTCGCCACGACGAAGAGCGTACCGGCGGATGCCGCGGAAGTACCGGGAACGGACATCGTGCTTCCGCAGGGAGGGCAGGTAGAATCCTAACCGGTCTTCCAGAACGCCACGACGCACATGACGCAGACACGATTGAGCAGCAAGCAGCCAAAGCGGCACTGGATCTGGATGGCATTACTGGCGGCGTCGATGTTGTCGGCAGGCTGCAGCACGGTCCAGGTGCAGCGCGTGGCGACAACACCGGTAGCGGCCGTCATGAACCCCACGTTCGCCCGAGCTGGCGACCTCGCACGCCAGGACGAAACGCTCAGCGGCCAGTCGCAGCTGGACAATCGCGTCCGGATCGCCCAGCTTTTGGCAGGCTTGGACAATCCCACGCTGGCGCGCGAAGCCGCCGCGTTGCCCGCAGGCGACCCGCTGTACAACTTTGCCGGCCATGCCCTGCTGAATCGCGGCTTGCCATTGCCGCGTCCATTCGATCACGGCGATGCGAATTTTGCTGCGGGCAACCGGCCACCCGCCGACCGCGACGGCTATCGTCCGCCGGTCAAGCTGGGCGTCCTGCTTCCACTATCGGGCGCGCTGTCAAAGGCCGCCGTGCCGGTTCGTGACGGGCTGCTCGCGGGCTATTACGGAGAGAGCCGGCGTCGCCCGGAGATCATCTTCTACGACACCGCCGGCACGCCCGATGGCGCGATCGCGGCATACAAACGCGCGGTGAGCGAAGGCGCCGACTATGCCGTGGGCCCGCTCGGTCGTGACGAAGTCAGCGCGCTCTTCCATGAATCGCTGACCGTCCCAGTGCTTGCCCTCAATCGCGGCAATGTCCCGCCGCCGGCCGGCAGCACCAGCTTTTCGCTGGCTCCGGAGGACGATGGCATCGCTGCCGCAGAATTCCTGCTGGCACGAAATGCGCGGCATGTCCTGGTGCTTGGCGACGACAGCCTGGGCCGCGCGGTGACGGCGTTTGCCGACCACCTGAAGCAGCGCGGCGGCGACGTGACCATCGTCAACGTTGCCGCGAAACCTGGCGACATGGGCGCGGCGTTGCAGGCGGCGATGCAGAAACCAAGCGGCGTGGATGCCGTGTTCCTAGCGCTCAAGCCCGCCCAGGCACGCGCGCTTGCGCCGCAACTGGCGACGGCCGGACTTGCCGGCAAGCCGCGCGTTTCCACATCGCAACTGGCCTCCGCCGATGACGGTGCGGCCAATCGCGTGCTGGATGGCATCGCCTTCCCGAGCGAGGCGTGGAACGTCACCAACGTGCCCGGATTGCCTTCGCCCGACGCCGCGGCAAAAACGCTTCCCAGCGCACGTGGTGGCGCGGCGCGGCTGTTTGCGTTCGGCCATGATGCGTGGTTGTTGACCGCTTATCTTGAACGCCTGGCAACACAGGCCGACGGCAACGTGCAAGGCGCGACCGGCACGCTGCGCCTGGACGGCTTCGGCAACGTCGCGCGCACGCCGGCGTGGTCGACCTACAGTGGCGGCAGCGTGGTTCCATTCGGAAGCGCGCCATAACGTACCTTGAGGCAGGCGACCTGGACCGCCGCGCACGCGGGGCCCTGGTCGAAGCCGCGGCACTGCGCCACCTGCTCGCGGCCGGTTTGCGCAGGATCGCCGCCAATGCAAATTTTCGCGGCGGCGAACTCGACCTGGTCATGCACGACGGCGACACTTTGGCATTCATCGAAGTGCGCTACCGCAGCCACGCCGGGTACGGCGATGGCGCCGTCTCCATCGACCGCCGCAAGCGTCGCAAACTCGTGCATGCCGCGCAGATGTTTCTTGCCTTGCATCGCCAGTTCGCCAATGCGCCATGCCGCTTCGACGTGGTCATTGCCGATGGTGATCCTGCCACGCCGAACCTGGAGTGGTTGCGGGATGCCTTTCGTGCGGATGACGTGTGATGGCTTGCGTCAGTGACCGAAGTGATCGAAACCGCGACGCGGCGGCTGCCAAGCTTGGTCTGTTGCATCCAGCGCGATCACCTCACGCCCTGCGACGATGCGACCGATGCGTGTCATCGCCACTCCAGTTGCGATGGCGATATCGGAAATCGCAGCGCGGCTTGTTGATGCAGTGGTGAAACACAACTCGTAATCGTCGCCGCCCGTGGCTTGCAGCACGCAGCGGGTTTCCCCGGTGAACATCGCGCGCAAGGTCGCCGATGCAGGCAAGGCATCGAGATGGATTTCGGCACCAACCTCGCTCGTGGCGCACAGGTGTCCGAGATCGGCCATCAAGCCATCGGACACATCGATGCAGGCGTGTGCGATGTTCGCCAGCGCACGACCAGCCTGGATGCGAGGCGTCGGACGATCCATGCGTGCTCGCAACGCCGGTTCCGCCGCACTGCCCGATCGCCATTGCGCCAGCGCCGCGGCCGCATCGCCGAGCGTTCCCGTCACCCAGATATCGTCGCCGACCCGCGCGCCGGTTCGGCGCATCACGTTGTCCGGCTCGACGAAACCATGCACGGTCACGCAGATCGACAGTGGCCCGCGCGTGGTATCGCCACCGACCAGCGCAACATTGTGTTGCGACGCGATTTCGAAGAAACCATCCAGGAAAGCATCGAGCCAACGCGCGTCGGCATCATGCAGCGACAGCGACAGCGTGCACCACGCCGGTCGTGCGCCCATCGCCGCCAGGTCGGACAGGTTGACCGCGAGTGATTTCCAGCCCAAGTCATTCGGCAAGGTCCCGGCAGGGAAATGCACGCCATCATTCAGTGTGTCGGTCGCGATAACCAGCAGCTGGCCCACGTGTGGGCGCAGCAACGCGGCATCATCGCCGATGCCCAGCACGACATCGTCGCGTGAACCATTCGCAAGCGCGGCGCGTGCCTTGATGCGCGCGATCAGGTCGAATTCACCGCTCACCTTTGACGTGCGGCGCCGACTTCCACTGCCCGCCATTCCGCGGCGGCGTGATCGAGCACGCCATTGACGTAAGTGTGGCCATGTTCGGACCCAAAACGCTTGGTGCTGTCGATCGCTTCGTTGATCACCACGCGATACGGAACGTCGTGGCGATGCAGCAATTCATAGGCCGCGATCCGTAGCGAGGCGCGCTCGATCTGGTCGACTTCCTCGACAGTGCGATCGATAAATCCGGCAAGCGCCGCATCCAGTTCGCGCACATGGCGGATGACGCCACGGACGAGGTCGTCGAAGTATTCAAGATCAGCGACTTCGTGTGCCTGCTCGTGCGCGAATTGTGCGATCACGCCATTGGCATCGCCGCCGGACATCTGCCATGCATACACGGCCTGAAGCGCGCGACGGCGTGCACGCGAGCGCTGGACCGGATCGATCCCATCCTTGCGTGGGTGATGCTTCATGGCAACTGCTCCAGCAATTGCGCCATCTCGATCGCGACCAGCGCGGCTTCCTCGCCCTTGTTGCCGTGGCTGCCGCCGGCGCGCTTGAGCGCGTCCTCGTGGGCCTCGACCGCAAGCACGCCGTTGCAGACCGGGATGCCATGCTCCAGCGACACGCGCATCAGGCCATCGGAACATCCGTCGGCGATGTGCTCGTAATGGCGCGTATCCCCGCGTACGACGCAGCCCAGCGCGACGATGGCCGCGTGCGTCCCAGCCGCGGCGATGCGCGCTGCCGCCATTGGCAGCTCCCACGCCCCCGGCACGCGGATCACGTCAACCACGCCTTCGGCCACGCCATTGTCCGCAAACGCCTTGCGCGCGCCGGCCACCAGCGCATCGGTAATGCGCGGGTTCCAGCGACTGGCGAGGATTGCGAAGCGGACACCAGTGGTGGCACGCAGGTCGCCTTCGTAGTGCGGCATGGGCAGGTCAACGGGAAAGGAGCGACAGTCTAGCGTCTGTCGGCGCAACTGGCCGGCCGTCAGTGTCCTAGCGGCAGCTCAACATGCTCGACAACTTCCAGTCCGTATCCGGCAAGACCCACCTGTCGACGCGGCATTCCCAGCACGCGCAGCTTGCCCAGGCCCAGGTCGGCCAGGATCTGCGCGCCGGCGCCATTGCGACGCCACTCGACCAGCCCGCCGCCTTTCGGTGTTTCCGGCTGCTCGCGAATGCGTGCCAGCAGCATGTCGGCAGACTGTCCCTCGCCCAGGAGCACCAATGCGCCGCGATCCTCGCGCGCGATCGCCGCCAGCACGTCGCTGACGGCCGGGCCGAAATCGGCGCGCCGCCAATGCAACGCGTCGGACAGCGGATTCTGCATGTGGACACGCACCAAGGTCGGCACCGTCGCATCCGCATCGCCCCGCAACAGCGCAAAATGCAGCGCATGGCTTAGCAGGTCTCGATAGGTATGCAGGTGGAATGGGCCGTGCTCGGTGTCGATCACGCGCGCATCCACGCGCTCGATGGTGTGCTCAGTGGCCAGGCGATGGCGGATCAGGTCTTCGATGGAACCGATCTTCAAACCATGTTCGCGCGCGAAGGATTCCAGTTCCGGGCGACGTGCCATCGACCCATCCGGATTGAGGATCTCCACCAACACGCCCGCGGGTTCCAGGCCGGCCAGCATTGCAAGATCACTCGCAGCTTCCGTGTGCCCGGCGCGATTGAGCACTCCGCCGGCTTGCGCCTGCAGCGGAAAGATATGGCCCGGTTGCGACAGGTCGCGCGCGCTGGCGTCAGGCCGCACCGCCGTGCGGATCGTATGCGCGCGATCGTATGCAGAAATGCCGGTCGTGACTCCCTCAGCAGCCTCGATCGACACCGTGAAGTTGGTGCCGTGCGACGAGGTGTTGTCGCGCACCATCGGCGGCAGGCCGAGTTGCCGGCAGCGCTCGCGCAGCAGCGACAGGCACACCAAGCCGCGGGCGTGGGTGACCATGAAGTTGATGTCCTGCGGGCGCACCAGTTCGGCCGCCATGATCAGGTCGCCTTCGTTCTCGCGGTCCTCGTCGTCAACGATGACGACCATGCGGCCAGCGCGCAGTTCTTCGAGGAGTTCGGGGATGGATGCGAAGCTCATGCGTTGTCTCGTGTGGTCAGCAGCCGCTCGACATAGCGTGCGACCAGGTCAACTTCCAGGTTCACTGCATCGCCGACCGCAGTGTGTGCAAATGCGGTATGCATTATGGTGTGCGGCACCAGTGCGACTTCAAACTGCGCCGCGTCGACGGCATTGACCGTGAGGCTGACGCCATCCACGCAGATCGACCCTTTTTGCGCGATGTAGCGCAACAGCGCATCGGGTGCGGCGAATGTCCAGCGTTGCGCGCGCGCATCTGGCACGACCTGCAAGACGCGGCCAATGCCATCGACGTGACCGCTGACCATGTGCCCGCCGAGACGGTCGTTGGCGCGCATCGCGCGTTCCAGGTTGAGCGACGCACCCACCGGCAAGCCACCGAGTGTCGTCAACGCCAGGGTTTCGTTGGAGAGGTCGGCCTGAAAGCTGTGTTCGTCGAAAGCCACCACCGTCAGGCACACGCCATTGACCGCGACGCTTTCGCCTAGTTGCACGTCGTCAAAGCCGAGCACTCCGACGTCGAATGTCAGTCGCGCATCGCCACCACTCATCTCGCGTGCGGCAAGGCGCCCGACAGCTTCGATCAATCCGGTGAACATCAGGCGGCCTTGCATCGGGCGCGCAGGAACAGCAGCCAGCGCATGGATCGCGTCCTTGCCGGATCGGCAAATGGCGCTGGTAACGTTTCCATCATGGTGCGTCAGTATCCAACCGCGGCGGCTCTGCGCCTGGCATCGGAGGCGAGGATTCTTCGTGGCGCGGCCTGAGCAATAAACGCACATCCTGGCCAATGCGCCGGGTTTCGACGATACGCATGCTCAGGCGTTCGGACATCGTATCGATCGGCAAGCCATCGAACATCGGGCGTGCGCGCTCGCCCAGGATGATCGGTGCGACATACAGCAGCAATTCGTCGACAAGCCCTGCCGCGAGAAACGCACCTGCCAACGTCGCACCGGCCTCGATCTGCACCTCGTTGATCTGGCGCTCCGCCAACAACGCAAGTACGGCGTGAAGATCGAACAAGCCTGCGTGGACCGGTACAGGTGCATGCTGAGCGTCGATGCCGCGCGGCATGCGCGCATCGGCCGCATGCACATACAGGGTTGGTGCATCGCCTTCGCGGATACGTCCGCGTGCAATCGTGGCCAAGCCGGGATCGAGGATCACGCGCAACGGTGGGACGAATTCGCGTTCGTGCCCCGGCGTGTTGTCATCCAGGCGCACCGTCAACAACGGGTCGTCCATGAGCACGGTGCCGGCGCCAGTGAGGATCGCCCCACTGCGAGCACGCCAGCGCTGCACATCCCGCCGTGCGGCATCGCCGCTGATCCATTTGGATTCGCCCGAGGCCAGCGCACTGCGGCCGTCGATGCTGATCGCAAGCTTGATCCGTACCCACGGACGGCCACGTTCGATCCGGGACAGGAACCCATGGTTGAGTTGGCGTGCCAGCGTTTCCATCAAGCCGACATCAACGACGACGCCCGCTGCGCGCAAACGCTCGAAGCCGCCGCCATCGACCAGCGGATTTGGATCACGCATCGCGCCCACCACCCGAACGATGCCTGCAGCGACCAATGCATCGGCGCACGGCGCGGTCCGGCCAACATGCGAACACGGTTCCAAGGTGACGTATGCGGTCGCGCCACGCGCGTTGTCGCCTGCGGCCTGCAAAGCCAGCACTTCGGCATGCGCACCGCCGGCACGCTGGTGCCAGCCTTCGCCGACGACCTCATCGCCCTTGGCCAGCACGCAGCCGACCATGGGATTGGGCTTGGTGGTGAACGCGCCACGCTCGGCCAAGCGCAAGGCACGCGCCATCATCGCGTGGTCGGTCGCAGTGAATCCTTTTGTCGAAGCAGCGATCGTCATGTCATCGCTTCTTCTTGTCGATGGGCACCACGGCGCCACCGAGTAATGGCAACTGGCCTTCGCCCGGCGTCTCGCGTTCGAGGCGATCGATCTCCTCGCGGAAGTCCGCCACGTCTTCGAATGATCGGTACACCGAGGCAAAGCGCACGTAGCCGACATGATCGAGCGTGCGTAGTTCGGACATCACGAATTCACCCACGCGACGCGATGCGATCTCGCGTTCGGTGGTCATCCGCAGTTGATGCACGACCGCACGCACCGCCGCTTCGATCTGCTCCTCGGCCACGGGCCGCTTCTGCAAGGCACGATCAAAGCTGACCCGCAGCTTGCGCGCATCGAACTGTTCGCGCCGGCCATCTCCCTTGATGATCACCGGCAGTTTCAACTCGATGGTTTCTAGTGTCGAAAATCGCTCACCGCACGCCTCGCATTCCCGCCGGCGCCGGATGGTCACGCCGTCATCGGACACGCGCGAGTCGATCACGCGGGTGTCGACGTGCTGGCAGAAGGGACAATGCATGTGTCGGGCGGGATTTAACCCGCCGTCGCCTCCGCGATTGGAACGTGGCGGGTTGAAAGCCGCGCTACGAACTTACCCATAGACCGGAAACTGCTTGCACTGCTTGGTTACGTTGTCGCGTACGCCTGCGATGACGTTCTCATCGGTCGGAGCATCGAGCACGTCGCAGATCCAGTTCGCCAACGCAACACAGTCGGCTTCCTTGTAGCCTCGCGTCGTGATCGCCGGCGTGCCCAGGCGCAAGCCTGAAGTCACGAAGGGTTTTTGCGGATCGTTCGGCACTGCGTTCTTGTTGACCGTGATGTGGGCGCGACCCAATGCGGCCTCCGCATCCTTGCCGGTAATGCCTTTGTCGATCATGTCGACCAGCATCAAATGATTCTGAGTACCGCCTGACACGATCTTGTAACCACGCGCAGTAATCGCATTCGCCATCGCCTGTGCGTTCTTGACAACCTGCTGCTGGTAATCCTTGAACGACGGCTCCAGCGCTTCCTTGAACGCCACCGCCTTGGCCGCGATCACGTGCATCAGCGGGCCGCCCTGGATGCCGGGGAACACGATCGATTGCAGTTTCTTGACGAGCTCATCCGAAGCATTCTGCGCAAGGATGATGCCGCCGCGTGGTCCGCGCAGGGTCTTGTGCGTGGTCGACGTCACGACGTGTGCGTGCGGCAATGGATTCGGATAGACGCCGGCGGCAACAAGGCCGGCGACGTGCGCCATGTCGACGAAGAAGATCGCGCCGACCGAATCGGCGATCTGGCGCATGCGCGCCCAGTCGACCACTTGCGAATAGGCGCTGAAGCCGCCGATCAGCATCTTCGGCCTGTGCTCGGTTGCCAGCCGCTGCATTTCGTCGTAATCGATCATGCCGGTGGCATCCACGCCGTACTGCACGGCGTGGAAAAGCTTGCCGCTGATATTGACCTTTGCCCCGTGGGTGAGATGGCCGCCATGCGCCAGCGACATGCCGAGGATGGTATCGCCCGGCTGCAGCAGTGCCAGATACACCGCCTGGTTGGCCTGCGATCCGGAATGAGGCTGCACGTTGGCATAATCCGCACCAAACAGTTCCTTGCAGCGGTCGATCGCCAGCTGCTCGGCGATGTCGACGTACTCGCAGCCGCCGTAATACCGCTTGCCCGGGTAGCCCTCGGCGTACTTGTTGGTCAGCACGCTGCCCTGCGCTTCCATCACCCGCGGACTGGCGTAGTTTTCGCTGGCGATGAGTTCGACGTGGTCTTCCTGGCGCTGGCGCTCGTCGGCGATGGCCTTGGCGAGGACGGGGTCGTAGCCTTCGATGCGGGCGTCACGAGGGAACATCAGGCACTCCGGCGGCGTTTCAGGAAGACGCAAAGTTTAGCGTAGGGCGGGCCCCGGCCCGCCTTCGGCCGACGCAACTGCACATGATCGACACTCCACGCGTGTCGATGGCGCCCTTGGAACCGATCAGTTGTGAAGTCGGGACGGCGGGCCCGTGCCCGCCCTACCGCTATAATTGCGCCATCCCGATATCCACCGTCCTGCCATGCGCGGGTCGAAGTCGTCTGCCCGGAGCCTCCATGCAATACATCTACACCATGAACGGCGTCAGCAAGACCGTGCCGCCGAAGCGCCAGATCATCAAGGACATCTCGCTGTCGTTCTATCCAGGCGCCAAGATCGGCCTGCTCGGGATCAACGGGTCCGGCAAATCGACGGTGCTGCGGATCATGGCGGGCGTGGATGCCGACTTCAACGGCGAGGCGCGCGCGGCCCCCGGCATCAAGGTCGGCTACCTGCCGCAGGAACCGCAGCTGGATCCAGCGCAAACCGTGCGCGAGGCAGTGGAAGTCGGCGTCGGCGAAGTGCTCAGTGCACAGGCCGAGCTGGACAAGGTCTACGAAGCCTACGCCGAGGAAGGCGCGGACTTCGACAAGCTCGCGGCCAAGCAGCAGCGCCTCGAAGCGATCCTCGCCAGCGGCGATGCACACACGCTTGAACACCAGCTGGAAGTCGCCGCCGACGCGCTGCGCCTGCCGCCGTGGGAAGCCATCATCGGCAAACTGTCGGGAGGAGAGAAACGCCGCGTCGCGCTGTGCCAGCTGCTGCTGCAGAAACCGGACATGCTGCTGCTCGACGAGCCGACCAACCACCTGGATGCCGAGTCGGTCGAATGGCTGGAGCAGTTCCTTGCGCGCTACACCGGCACCGTGGTGGCGGTCACGCATGATCGCTACTTCCTCGACAACGCCGCCGAATGGATCCTGGAACTGGATCGCGGCAAGGGCATCCCGTGGAAGGGCAATTACACCGATTGGCTCACGCAGAAAGATACGCGCCTGAAGCAGGAAGAGTCGGGCGAAAAAGCGCGCCAGAAGGCGATCCAGCGCGAGCTCGAATGGGCGCGCAGCAATGCCAGGGGCGGGCGCAGCAAGGGCAAGGCGCGACTGGCGCGGATCGAAGAGCTGCAGGCGGTCGACTACCAGAAGCGCAACGAGACCAATGAAATCTTCATTCCGCCCGGCGAACGCCTCGGTCAATCCGTCGTCGAGTTCAAGGGCGTGTCGAAGAGCTTCGGCGACCGCCTGCTGATCGACGACCTCAGCCTGATCGTGCCGTCGGGCGCGATCGTCGGCATCATCGGCCCGAACGGCGCCGGCAAGTCGACGCTGTTCAAGATGATCACCGGGCTGGAAAAACCCGACAAGGGCACGATCGTGATGGGGCCGACGGTGAAGCTGGCCTACGTCGACCAGAGTCGCGAAAAACTCGAAGGCAACCACAACGTCTTCCAGGAAGTCTCCGGGGGCGCCGACATCCTCAACATCAACGGTGTGGAGATCCAGTCGCGCGCCTATATCGGTCGCTTCAACTTCAAGGGCCAGGACCAGCAGAAGCTGGTCGGCACGCTGTCGGGCGGCGAACGCGGTCGCCTGCACCTAGCCAAGACATTGCTGCAGGGTGGCAACGTGCTTCTGCTCGATGAGCCTTCGAACGACCTCGACATCGAGACGCTGCGTGCGCTGGAGGATGCGATCCTTGAATTCCCCGGCAACGTGTTCGTGATCTCGCATGACCGCTGGTTCCTGGACCGCATCGCGACGCACATCCTGTCGTTCGAAGGCGATTCGCACGTGGAGTTCTTCCAAGGTAATTACCGTGAATACGAGGAAGACAAGAAGCGTCGCCTCGGTGAGGAAGGCGCACAACCGCATCGGTTGCGGTTCAAGGCGTTGAAATGATCCAGGGTTTTGCAGTGGCGCAGATCTTCTTGGGAGCCGCGACCGAAACCTCAGGGGTCAGGGCTTACGCCCTTCCTACGACAGCGGAATAGGTGGAGGAACGCGATGGGTTTCATACAGGCACTGAACGCACGCTGGAATCAGGCCGACTCCCTGGTCTGCGTCGGACTTGACCCGGAGCCGAACAAATTCCCGGCGCGCTTCGTCAATGACCCGGACGCGATCTTCAACTTCTGCCGCGACATCGCCGACGCCACGGCCGAATACACGAGCTGCTTCAAGCCGCAGATCGCCTACTTCGCCGCGCGTCGCGCGGAGGGTGCGCTGGAACGGCTGATCGCGCATATCCATAACGCGCATCCCGGAGTACCTGTCATCCTGGACGCCAAGCGTGGCGACCTTGGCAACACGGCGCAGCAATATGCGATCGAGGTGTTCGACCGCTACGGTGCGGACGCGGTGACCTTGAATCCGTACCAGGGCATCGACGCGGCACAACCATTTCTCGATCACGCCGACCGCGGCTGCGTGTTCCTCTGCCACACGTCGAATCCCGGCGCGCGCGACTTCCAGGAGCTTGATGTTCAAGGCAAGCCGCTGTATCAACAAGTCGCCAGGACCATCACGGAAAGATGGAATGCGCATGGCAACTGCCTGCTGGTCGTTGGCGCCACCTTCCCGGAAGAATTGAGTGAAGTGCGCGCCATCGTCGGCGACATGCCGCTGCTGATCCCCGGCGTTGGTGCGCAGGGAGGCGATGTCAAGGCGGTCGTCCGCAATGGCAAGACCATCAACGGCACCGGCTTGATCGTCAGTTCTTCGCGAGCAATCCTCTATGCCTCGAACGGCGATGATTTCGCTGAAGCTGCTGGGAGTGCCACCAAGACGTTGCGTGACGAGATCAATCGTCACCGCTGACCGCGATGTGCAGGAGCTTTAGCCGCTACCTCTTCGCGAAGATCAAGGGGTCGCGGCTAATGCCGCTCCTACGAAAAGTAGCTAGCGCCGGGCCAATGCCCGCAGCGCCGCAAATGGAAACCGCCCCCAGATCATCGCGAATACCGCCGCGCGCACTGATGCGCTGCGATGCGGCGCCTCGAATTTGACGAACCAGCGCCACAACCCACGATGCTTGTGCCATTCGACGAACACCGGGCGCGATCGGGACGAGACGCCGCGCACATGCACCACGCGCACATCGTTGGCGACCGCGACGATGGCGCCGGCATCACGCACGCGTCGGCACAGGTCGATGTCCTCGGCGTGCAATCGATACGCGATATCGAACCCGCCAACGCGCTCGAACAGGACGCGCGGCAACAGCATCAGCGCACCGGACACCGCATCGACTTGTTGCAGCGAGCGATTGATATCCACTGGCACGGCAAGGTTCGCCGTGGCTGGCGAACGCAACATCGCACTGAAGTCCGGGTCACGCCGGCGCGCTGCCGGGTCGCGCACGCCATCCTCCCCGACCAGGTCGGCACCGACCAATGCGTTGCCGTCGAGTTGACGCGCGTGGGCGCGCAGTTGCGCCAGAGAATCGGCTTCGACGAGGCAATCTGGGTTTACGAAGGCGAACCACGTGATGGGATGTCCTGAATCGAGCAGTGCCGTTGCGCCCTGGTTGCAGGCCACCGCAAAACCGGGATTGTTGGGATTGGCGACGAATCGCACCCGAGTATCGCCCGCGGCGTGGCGTTGCACGACTGCCAAGGTGCCGTCATCAGATGCGTTGTCGACGACGCGGATTGCGACGACGCCGTTGGCCACGCGAAGCCGCGACAGACAATCGTCAATCGTCTCCGCGCTGCGGTGGGTGACCACGACGACGCCAATGTCGGGGACAGGGACGGCACTCATGCCTCCAACCTCCTGCGTGTCAGCCTCATGCAAACAATTCGCGTTGCGGTGTGGCGGGTGCGGTGTTGCCGTAGAGCTGCGTGAGTTGCGCACGCGTGGCATGCAGTGGGTCCTGCATCAGGAACTGCGCCAGTCTGGCGTGCCACCCGGGCCAACGCGCGGCGAGTGCATCGAGGTCGCTGTCGGCGTGCCGGCCCTCGTTTCGACGGCCGACGAAAGCGGTATCGCACAGCACATTCCGCCAGCCATGCGCCGACATCCGCAGGGACAAATCAATCAAGGCGGCGTACCACGAGCCGTAGCTGGCGGCGTCGAGCCCGCCGACACGTTGCCGCGCACTGCCACGCAATGCCACGGCGTGGGTCACGGCAGCAGGAAGTTCCGGAGACTGCGCCGGCATCGCGGCGCAACTCTGCGCGAGCCGATCGGGATCCTCGGGGATTGCGGAAATTTCGCCACATCGCGGCCAGGCGGCGGTTTCGCCGGCATTGCACCAAGGTGTCGCGGTGGCGATGGCAGCATCACGCGACAGGCAGGATGCCAGTTGCTGCAACCAGCCCGGTGTCGGGATTGCGTCGCAGGCGAGCACCACGACGTCGGATCCTCCGCAGGCAGCAAGCAGTTGATCCAGATGCGCGACCTCGCCAATGCTGCGCCGTCGACGACTGTAATCGGCGGCCAATGGCGTCGCTTGCAGCCAGCGTTCAATGATGGCGACACCGCGCGGTCCGGCTTGGGCGTCATCGGCGAGCCACACCCGACTGCCGGGCGGCGTGCAGGCATCCAGCGCCGCGAGGCAGGCGTCAAGCGCATCGTCATCGACGCCGACCGGCAGCAACACTACCGGCAATGTCGACGCTGCGCCGTCTGCGGTCACCTGCGCTTTGAGGGCGTGTTGAGTGGCTCCAGTGCGCGGAAGCGACGGCCGTATTCGTCGGTGAGATCGCGCGCTTCCTGCGGGTTGTGGATGATCGTCGGCGTCAGCAGGACGATGACTTCACTGCGATCCGTTTTTGATCCTTGGGTTCCGAACAGGCTTCCAATGACAGGAATCCGACTGAGCCCGGGGACACCCGATGCGCTATGCGTGACGCCATCGGAGATCAAACCGGCCAGCATCACCGTTTCGCCACTCTGGATGGCGGCTTCGGTTTTCAGGCGACGCGTATTGATCGTGATGTTTCCATTGATGTTGGTGGCGCTGCCTGGAGAGCTCACTTCCTGCACGATGTCGAGGAACACCATGCCATCCTTGGTCACGCGCGGCCGCACCTTGAGGATGGTGCCGACATCCAGATACTGGACCTGGCTGAACGTCGACGGCGTGCCGGGTTGGGTTCCGCCAGTTCCAGGATTGAAGCTAACCGATGCGATCGGAATGCGGCTGCCGACATTGAATGTCGCTTCGGCGTTATTGCGCACGACGACCGACGGTGTCTGCAGCAGTCGCACGTCGGTGATTTGATCCAGTGCGCTGATCACTGCTGCAGCGCTGTGCCCAAGAAATGTCCATCCCAAGCCGTTCGGCGTGATGCTTCCGGCCAGGCTGCCCAGGCTCCTGCGGGCGACGGAAGGAAGGCCTGCCCCTCCCAAGCTGCCAGGAAGGTTCGTCGGGTTGGTCACTGCATTGTCAAAAAACCAGTTGACGCCGTACTGCAATTGTCCGCCGAGCGTGACTTCCGCCACCTGTGCCTCGATATGCACCTGCAACGGCATGACGTCGATGCGCTCGATCACTTCCTTGATCGAACGCCATGCCTGCCCGGTGGTGCGCACCAGCAAGGTGTTGGTTTCATCGACCGCTGAAACGCCGACTTTCTCGCCACCGACTTCCAGCGTGACGGCGCCGTTGCCCTGGCCTTTGGAATTCAGCGACAACGAACCGCCACCCAACCCACCGCCACTGTCGCCACCACCGCTGTCGCCCCCGCCGACTCCGCCTCCAATGCCGGCGGAACTGACACCGCTGGAATTGTCCACGCCGCCATCCTTGATCTCGGTCGGGTTGCTGCCGGGCATCAAAGACGGCGCGCCACTGCCGCTGTCGCCACCGCCGCCCCTGCTGCTGCCACCTCCGAAGGCTTCGGCCAGGCGGTCGGCCAGGTCCTTGGCCTTGATGTATTTCAGCTCATAGGAGAACAGCTGCACGCCCTGGCCGGCGGTATCGATGCGCTCCAGCCATTGCTGGATGTCGTCGAGATACTTTGGCTGCGAGGTGATGACCATCACCGCGTTGGCCTCTTCCAGCGGCAGGAAGCGGAACATGCCTGCGACGGGCGATTTGCTCTGCTCGCCGAAAACTTTTTCGAGATCCGCGACGACCTTGGTCGCCTTGCCCGACTGCAACGGGAACACACCGACCGACATGCTTGACATCCAGTCGACGTCGAAGATCTGCACCGTGCGCAGGTAGTTCTCGAGCTCGTCGCGGGTACCGCCCAGCGTGATCAGGTTGCGTCCGTTGTCGACGCTGACGATCGCGTTGGGACGTGCGTAGGGCTTGAGGATCTTCTCCATCTCGGTGGCGGAGATGTAACGCAACGGCACCGCGCGGACTTCGAAACCGCGAGCGCTTTCCGCGCTGCCGGTGCGCGGGGCGACGGTTCCGGCCAGCGCCTGGTCTGCAGGCATGATGTTGTAGCGCCCGTCGCTGTAGATCATGCGCGCGTTGTTCCAGCCCAGCACCATTTCCAGCAGCGACAACGCCGCGGCCGGGCTGACTGGCTTGGGCGTAGCCAGCGTGACCGTGCCCTGCACGCCCGGTGCGATGACGTAGTTCTGGCCGAGCATGTCGCCCAGGATCGCCTTGACCACCGCCTGCAACGATTCGCCTTCGAAATTGAACGTCGCCACGCCCGTGGTGCCACCGATGTTGGGCGGCGGCGCGGCGGCGGCGCTGCGGTTGATCACCTGCCCGGTGCCGCGATGGATGATGGCTTGCGGGCTGGCATCGGAATCGACCGGCAGCGGTTGCGTGCGCACACCATTGATCGTGGTGACCACGCCCGGCGTCCGCGCATCGCCATTGGTACCAGCACTCGACGTACCGGCTTGTGCGGCGTGCGACAGATTGCCGGTGCGCTGGATGCTGGGCGGCGGCATGGTTTCGCAGGCGGCGAGCGCGGCGATGAAGAGGCCGACGAGCAGGCCGCGGAGCAGGGATCGGGCGCGCATTTCAAGGACTTTCATTTGCGGGACTCTAATGTGTTTCTTGCTAGGGGTTCTTGACTGCGGGAGCAGGCGGCGGGGTGTTGGCGTCCTGGCGCAGCTGGGCGCGACGTTCTTCGATGCGCTTGCGGATGCTGTCGACCTGGGCATCCGGTGTGGGGATTGATTCGGGCGAAGGTGCGGACGGCGCAGGTTGTTCATTGGGAATGGCGGGGGAAATGGCCGAGTGCATGGCGGGTTTGCCGGCCGGATTCATGGCCGCCGGATTGATCCCCGCCTGGCTCGTCGCTTGGTCGGCGGTAGGGGTTTCGCCTCCTGTTCCGTCGTAAACGCGCAAGTCCAGTGTCTTCTGACCGTCGGGGCCGTCAAAAATTGCACTACGCGGGTTCAGCGCGGTCAATCGCCAGGTCGGCTGGGCAGCCGCGGCATCCCCAAGCTTGATGCGCGTCGATTCGCCACCCGCGGACGGCTGCACGATCGCCATTTTCAACGTCGGCGTCAGCAGGACGCTGGTGAGGATGAAGTCGAATGCAGGCGGCGCATTGTCATCGCCTTCGGGCGCGATGAAGAATGGCTGCGGGCGTCGGTCTTCGGAAAACAATGGCCGAGCGCTGGTTTCGGCGTATTGCGAGAGCGGGCCAAGGCGCTCGGGCGAGGCGGCGGCCAGTTGCGGCAGGTGTGCGGCAAGCGAGGGGTCATCCGGCAGCAGCTGCACGTACTCACCCAGGCCCAGCAGGCTCAAGACCCACAGCACCAGAGACCAGCCGGCAACCGTCGCCAGCAGCCAGGTGCGTGGCGCGACGCCTTCAACGCGCATCGCTCGTCCCCGCGGTTCGCGTCGAGGTCGTCGCAGCCATCGGCAGCGGGCGCAGGTAGCCGTACAGATCAAAACTCACGTCCAGCCCACCGGCTTGCGCCCCCCCCTGTCCAGGTGCAAAGAAATAGCGTTGCGCGAGCACATTGAGGTTGTCGACGAACAACCTCGGCGTGCCAGCTTCCAGCGCGTACAACACAGCCGACAGTTCCGGGGTGCCGCAACGCAAACGCACCTGCACCGTGACCTTGCGGAAGCGCTGCTTGGTGGCGTTGTCGTCGCCCAGCGGCGAACGGTTGGTGATCGCGCAGCTGCGGTTTCCGGGACTGGCCTGCTCGACGACCGACTCCAGCCGCTGCACCAGGCTCGCAGTGGCCAGCTCGCTCGTGCTTTCGGCAAGGAACCCCGGACGGTGCGCCAGGGCCGCCTGGACTTCCTGCAGGCGGCGGGCGATTTCCGGACCTTGGCGTAGTTGCATGCGCTGGCGCAGTTCGCGCTGCTGCAGGGTCTGGATGCGGTCCTGCGCGTCGAGCATCGGCGCCGTCCACCAGGTGTGCAACAGCACCAGGTAGCCCATCAGCAAGGCCAGAAGCAGCAGGCCGAGGGCCAGCCAGCGGTCGCGCTGCTGGCGTTTGCGATCAAGGACGATGCTGGCCATTGCCCACCTCCTTGCCGGCGCCGGGCTTGATCGCCAGGTCTGCCGTCAGCGTGAAGCGATCGCGGTGCGTGCGCGGGTCGGGTTGCAATGCGCCGGTCAGGGCGGGCGACGTCCATAGGGTGGAGCCTTCCAGGCGCGGCACCAGTGCCGATGCTTGGGTGCTCAGGCCGATCAACAGCAGCTGATCGTTCTCGATCGCGACTTTTTCCAGATAGGTGTCATCGGGCAGGCGCCGACTGAGTTCGTCCATGACCTCGATCATGGTCGGGCGTCCATTGCGGGCGCGATCGAGGAACGCTGCGCCCTGGACCGCGTCGACCAGTTGCTGGCGCTGCTGGTTCACCCGGCGCGCGGACGCGCTACGGCTGGCGACCTGTTTTTCCAGCAGGTCCGCGGCAGCACGACGGTTGTCCAGCCATTGCCACAGTCCGCCGGCCAGCGCGAGCAGGGTGATGGCCACCAACGCCCAGTTCCAGGCGCGCCAGGGATCGGCAATGCGGACGCGACCGGCAACGGGTAGCAGATTGACGCCACTGGGCCGTCCTTGCGCATCGGCGATATCAACGCCGGCCAAGCTGGCGGCGAGCGGTCCAAGCGCGGCCAGTGCGAGATCGAAGCTGGCTTTGGGCACCACGATCAGCTCGATGTCGGCTTGTCCGTCGGCACGCCGCCCGAGCAGCAGCGCGTCGAACACCACGTTGCCGGGCTCGAAGGGCGTCTGCCGCTCGATCTCGAAACGCAACACGTCATGCATGCGTTCCACGGCAGCAGCCGGCAGCAGCATGCGCCGGCGCAGGCCAGTGTTGGCGGGCAGGACAAGCCATCGCGGCAAGTCGACGACCTGCTGGCCCAACACCGTGGCCAGTGGGTCGGTGGCGTCCGAGGATTCGGGCAGTGGCAAGGCGCCCAGGTCGAGGATGTCGCCGGCGCGATCCAGGCGCAACTGCACGTTGTCGCCATCGCCGATCAGCAGCAGGCGATCACGCGCCCAGCCGAACAGCGCCTGCCAGCGCACCGGCAGCCAGTCGGCCAACGCCGCCCGCCACCATGCGAAAAGGCCATCTGCGCCCAACCCGATTTTCGCCCCGTACGAGCCGAGGCTGTCGCGCAGAATCATCGCGCTGTTGTCCCTTCTTGCCAGTCCAGCGCCGTGTAGGCCGAGCCCGGCGCGCCATTGCCGCCAGTGCGGACGACGCCCGTGATGCCCGCGGTGCGGCCTTCCCGCAGGTGGGCCACGCTCTGGATACTATACGTGCCGCCGTTGCCGCCCGGGAGTCCGCCTGCACCGGGCGCTCCATTGGGATCGGAAATTCGGGTTTCGCGCGCCCTCACCAGCGCCGGTCCATCGAGTCCCATCGCCGTCAGCACCGGGCCGGCAGCGGACAATGTGTCCGGGGTGCCACGGCCGGTGAATACGGTCAGATACGGCGCGACCTGCGCATAAATCGCGGGCGTCATGCCAAGCACCTGCTCGACTTCAGCCACGGTTTCGAAGGGCGCATCCTTGGCGCCGTAAGGCAGGCCGGCTGAAGCATATTCGGGGTCTTCGGCGCCGCCCTGCGGCTGCGTCAGCGAATCGGCGTCGCGCCAGTCGACCATCGCCGACGCCAAGCTTGTGGCCTTGTCCGGCGG
>JBBSUF010000029.1:0-19925 GCA_038235185.1 Lysobacterales bacterium | reverse complement strand
GCACGCCCGTGGACAGGTCGTCGACGACGTGGACCTGGTCGCCACACGCCAGGTGAAGGTCCACCAGATGCGAGCCGATGAAGCCCGCACCGCCAGTAATCAGGACATGCATGACGTTCCCCCTTGCAAAACTGGCCCCACTTCCAAGTGAAAGCGTGAACCAGTCCCCAGTTTAAGCATGCAGCTGGCGTGCCCGCCGTGAAATAGGGTGCCTGTTCAAGAAACGCCGTGGTGGCGCCCTTGCCACGGCCGGTACCAGGCACGGATGCGGGCGATGTCCGCGGCCATGTCATCGGTCAGCGTGAACGGCGGGCCGATGCCAAGGGTCTTGTCGGGATAATGGAAATAGGCCGGGAGCACGGGCACGTCGGCTGCCTTGGCGATCTTCCAGAAGCCGGTTTTCCAGCGAACCCCAGGGGTGCGGGTGCCTTCCGGGGCAAGGCCAAACCAGACACGGTCGGTGCCGCGGATGCGCTGGACAACCTGGTCGACCATCCCGTGCGCGGCGTTACGATCAATGGCAATCACGCCCAGCCGCCGCAACAGCGCGCCCAGCGGCCACCAGAACAGTTCGCGTTTGCCCAGCACCCGCAGATCCAGGCCCAGGGCAAGTTTTGCGGCAAATCCCCAGACGCCGTCCCAGTTGGAAGAGTGCGGCGCGCCGATCAGCACCAGCTTGGGGAGGTCCGGGAATGCACCTACCATGCGCCATCCACCAAACCGCAACAGGGTGCGCCCGAACCAGCGCGCATAGCGGTTGTCGCGCACGCGTGGCGCGTTGGGTGGGAGCTGCAGCACGCGCTCGCCCGTGGCGTCGGTGTCCCTGGCTTCGATGATGTCCGGATCGAGCATCTGCCCGTCAATCCCACTCGCGCTGCGTGCGCCCCTGCTTGATCGTACTGCGTCCGCGCTTGGCTTCCAGCCGGCGCTCCTTGGAGCCGCGGGTAGGCCGGGTCGCGATCCGTGGCGTTGGTGCGTGCAAGCCTGAGCGAATGAACGTCGCCAGTCGCGCGCGGGCATCGTCGCGGTTGCGGTCTTGTGTGCGGAAACGCTGCGCGCTGACGACGAACACGCCATCGGTCGTCAACCGCCGGTCGCGCTTGGCCAGCAACCGCTCGCGCACAGGTTCGGGCAGCGATGGCGAACGCGCGATGTCGAAGCGCAGTTCGACTGCCGTCGATACCTTGTTGACGTTCTGCCCGCCCGGCCCGGTCGCGCGCACGAAGCGTTCGATGAGTTCGTCGTCGGGAATGGCGACGTGGTCGGCGATCTGCAGCATGCGCGGATTGTAGTAGGCCGGGTTCAAGCCCGCCGTGCGGCACCGAAGAGGTCCGACGGCGGGCCTGGGCCCGCCCTACGTAATGTCGAACAACGTGAGTGCTTTCGCGAACTCATCGTCCACCGACGCGACGACGCTGAGCCGCTCGCCGCTGACCGGATGCACGAACGCCAGGCGCTGCGCGTGCAGCAGCATGCGGTGCAGGCCGATCATCCGGAACGCGCGGTTGTGGCGGCCGTCGCCATGGCTGCTGTCGCCGACCAGGTGATGGAATGCGTGCTTGAGATGACGACGGATCTGCCGGAAGCGCCCGGTCTGCGGACGGGCATCGAGCACCGCGTAACGCGACGTCGCAAAGCCCGCCGACGGCCACGGCAGTTCAGCCGTTGCCAGCCGGGTGAAGTGGGTGATCGCAGTCTTTTTCTGCGGCTTCCCGGGGCCGCCGTCGAGCGGGTGATCGACGACGAAGTGTTCGTCCGGCCAGCCACGACATATCGCGAGATATTGCTTCTCGAACGTCGGCCTGTCGGCGTCATGCGCCATCAACTGTTTGCCGAGTTGCGACGCCGTCTTGCGATCGAACGCCAGCAGCAGGCAGCCACTGGTGGCGCGATCAAGCCGATGCACGAGGAAGATCGGCCTCCCGAATTGTGCACGCAACCGGTCGGCCGCGAACTCGGTTTCCCCGCGCGCCAAGGCACTGTCGTGCACCATCAATCCGGCGGGCTTGTTGACGATGGCCAGCCAGTCGTCGCAGTGGATGACCGGCAGGTTTTGCGGAACCGCCTGCGTATGGATCTCCGCAGCGCGCGTCGGCGCGTCGTGCATCAAAGTCGCATGGTGTCGCGGCGCGGCCACGCGGCGAGCAGCGCCCACACTCCGCCGAGTCCGGCAATCCAGGTGGCGGCGGGAATCCCGCCAACCAGCGGGCCTCCTGCATGCAATGCGTACAACACCGCCGCCACGATCAACAATCCGGTGCCGAGGATCGCGCCGACCGTCCGACGCTGCAGCAGTCGCGTGGCATCGGCGATATCGTCAAGCTGTCGCGAATGCATGTGCAGCTGTTGCTTGCCTTCAACCTGCTGCGTGAGCCAGGCATGCAGCAACCGTGGCATATCGGGTGCCTGCGTGATCATTTCCGGCAGGCGCTTGCGGAATTCGCTGAACAACCGTTGCGGGCTGTAGCGCTCCATCAGGATGCGCTCCAGCACCGGCCGCGCGACCGCCCAGATGTCGATCTGCGGATCGAGTTGTCGCCCGACGCCTTCGATGTTGAGCAGGGTTTTCTGCAGCAGGATCAGCTGCGGCTGGATCGTCAGTTCATAACGCTGCGCGGTACGGAAGAGTTTCAGCAACACTTCGGCCAGCGAGATTTCCGACACCGGCCGGGTGAAGTACGGCTCGCACACCGAGCGCGCGGCGGCCTCGAGCTCATCGATGCGGATGTGCGACGGCATCCAGCCGGCCTGCACGTGCAGCTCGGCGATGCGCCGGTAGTCGCGATTGAAGATCGCCATGAAGTTCTCGGCGAGGTAGTACTGATCCTCGCTGGACAGCTGTCCCATGATGCCGAAGTCCAGCGCGATGAAACGCGGATTGGATTTTCGCAGCGGATCGATGTCGACCCAGATGTTGCCGGCGTGCGCATCGGCGTGGAAGAAGTTGTCGCGGAACACCTGCGTGTAGAACACGCGCACGCCCTTGGCGGCGAGCACCTTGCGGTCGATGCCGGCGGCATCCAGCGCGGCGATGTCGTCCGACGGAATGCCATACACGCGCTCCAGCGTCAGCACGCGTTCGGCGGTGTGGCTCCAGACCACCTCCGGCACGTACAGGTCTGGCGAATCCAACCAGAAGCGGCGCAACACGCTGGCATTCGCGCCCTCGCGTTGCAGGTCGAGTTCGGCGGCGAGCGTGGATTCGATCTCAGTCACGATTTCGCGCGGACGGATCTTGTCAGCCGCCGGATGCGTGCGATCCACCAGCGCCGCGATGGTTTTCAACAGCGCGACATCCGCGGCGATCTGGCGCTTGATGCCCGGGCGCAGCACCTTGACCACCACCTCGCGTGGTGCGGCGTCGCTGCTTCCAGGCGACGTGCTCGCATGCAATGTCGCCGCATGCACCTGCGCGATCGACGCCGACGCCAGTGGCGTGGTGTCGAACGTTGCAAAGGCGTCGCCGATTCGCAGGCCCAGCGCCTGCTCGACCAGCACGCGCGCGGTGTCGCCGTCGAACGGCGCGACACGATCCTGCAGCAACGTCAGCTCTTCGGCGACGTCCACCGGCACCAGGTCACGACGCGTGGAGAGGATCTGTCCGAACTTCACGAAGATCGGCCCCAGCTCCTGCAGCGCCAACCGCAATCGCGCGCCGCGCGGCAACGCGGCGATATCGGGCGAAGCGCGTGGCACGAACGGGCGCATCAGCCGCAACCAGCGATCCAGAGCAGTCTGTTCGAGCAGGTCATCCAGGCGATAGCGCACCAGCACCCGGCCGATGCGCCAGGCACGCAGGCCGGATTTCATCGTGCTGCTCCTGTCCGCAACCGCGCGACGCGCGCTGCCATCCGCGCGACATCATCGCGCAGTGCATCGACGTCATCGTGGAACGCGTTCAACTCATCGCGACCCACCACATCACGTGATTCTTCGGTGACATATTCGCTCGCGCTTTCGACAAAATTGCGCGACAGCACCTGTGCCTGCTTCAACGCGCCGGCAACGGCATTGGCGATCTGCACGCCCATCACATCACCGAACACGGCGGCGAATGGCTGCTGCCAGTCCGGATCGAAGCGTTCGGCCAGGCGTTGCAACCTGCGGGCGAGTTCGGCGTCACCCGAGACGCGCAGGCGGCCGACCGGCGGCGCGTCGTCGCGGTGGAACATCGGCAACTGTGCGATCAATGCGCCCAGGGTGCTGCGCACACTGAGGTCGGGTTCGCTGCTGGCGTCGACCGGCTCCACAAGCAACCGCTCGCCATCCACGCGAACCTGCAAGGCCAGTGGCGGACTCTCGACCTGCAAGGCAACACGCTGGCCATCCAGTGCGCGCAGGCTGTCGCGGGTGTCGGGATCCAGCGCCAGTGCGCGGTTGAGCGCCGCTTGGAGCGCGCGCCCGGCAACGGGTTTCCAGTCGAATGGTGAAGTCATCCCGGCATTCTAACGGGCGGCTGTGTACGAGCTTGCGAGCCGCTGCAAGCCTTCGGCAATTGTCACTTTCGGTACATAGCCCAAGTCGTTAGTCGCTGGTCCCATGTCATACCAATGCGTCGTCGCCAGTTGCTCGGCAAGGAAGCGCGTCAACGGTGGTTCGCCCGGAAGCGGCAACAGTGTCCATGCGGCTTCGCACACCGCGCCAATGGCGTACGCGGAACCGAACGGCAGCGTCTTCGTCACCGCTGGCGCGCCAGCCGCATGCAACAACGCATTGATGATCTCGCGTGCGGGTTTGGGCTCGCCATTGCTGATGAAATAAGCGCGGCCCGCGCACGCCGCACCTGAAGCGAGATGCTCGAATGCATCGAAATGCGCCTGCGCGGCGTTGTCGATGTAGGTCGTGTCGATGAGGTTGTCGCCGTTGCCAATCAAGCGCAACCGTCCGGCGCGGGCACGTTCGACCAGGCGTGGCAGCAGTTGCTGGTCGCCAGGCCCCCAGATCAGGCGCGGGCGCAACGCAATCGTCGCAAGGGTTGTGTCGTTGGCGGCAAGCACCGCCTGCTCGGCGATGGCTTTGGTTGCCGCATACGCTGCCTTGAAGTGCGTGCCATAAGGGACGTTGTCCGCAGTGCCGCCAGCCACCGGCTGCGTGGCGCGATGGGTGACGCTCGGCGAGGATGTGTACACCAGGCTGCCAATCGCGTGTGTGCGGCAGGCGACGATGACGTTGTCGGTGCCGATGACATTGGCGCGGTGGTAGCTGTCATGACTACCCCACGCACCGGCTTTCGCCGCGTTGTGGAAGATCGCCTCGCAGCCGCGTGCGGCATCGACCACCGCATCGCCATCGCAGAGGTCTCCCTGGCGTTGCTCGACGTGCAGTGCATCCAGCGCCGCGTGCCGACTCCGGCTGAAGCTGCGCACGTCGTGTCCACGATCGACCAGGCCGCGGCACAACGCCTGCCCGAGGAATCCGCCACCGCCGGTGACAAGAATCTTCAAGCCTCGTGCTTCCCAGTTTTATTCTTTGCTTGCGAAGCTTGCGAAGTATGTGAAACAGGCAGGCGCCGCGTCGCCCACGCCGCCAGCGCTTCGCGCCCGATCTTGGCGTTATGGCGGATGTCGACCGGGAAGCGTGGATGGAACAGGAATGCGTCGATCCTTGCGGTATGCACGAAGCCTTCGCCCAGGTGCCGCAACTCCGTCACGATTCGGGGTTCCTCGTCGCGGGCGACGCCTTTGCGCAGCTCGACACACAGGACCGGGATTTGTGTGCCCGCTGCACCGATCCCGACCAGCGCCGTGCGCTGCACGTCGGGGTGCATGTTGAAAATCGGTTCGACCTGTTCGGTGCACATGGTGACGTCGCCGTCGACGACGACCCGCTGCGACTTGCGGCCGCAGAACCAGAGCCGGCCTTCGGGATCGAAATATCCCAGGTCACCCATGCGATGCACGATGCGCGCATCTGCATCGCCCGGCTGTTCGGATATCTTCGCAAGCGCCGTCGCTGCCGGCCGATTGAAATAGCTGTCAGTGGTCGAAGGGCCGGCCACGGTGATTTCGCCGACCTGCCCGGCGCGTACCAGCAAGCCGTCGTCCCAGCGGTCGATCGCACGATCATCGATGCCGATGATGCGCACCACGTTTGGCATGACCGGCCGCCCGACGCAGGTGCCGCCGCCTTGTTCGGTCCGCTCGCGCGTGGCCTGCAGGTCGCGGCCTTCGATCGCCGCCACCGGCAGGCACTCGGTGGCGCCGTAGGGCGTCCAGAATTGCGCGCCCTCCGGCAACAGCGTACGCATCGTGGCGACGACGTCCGCAGGGACCGGGGCACCGGCGCACATCACGCGCTGGATGGTCGGCATGCTGGCACCGTGGCTTGCCAATACCGCCATCAATGCAGGTGAGCCGAACAACTGGTCGACGCCGAAGCGTTCGATGGCGCGCAGCAGCCTGCGCGGATCGGCAGACGCGGGGCGTGTTGGATCCATGTCCGGAATGATCGAGGTGAGTCCCAGTGCCGGATCGAACAACGCGAACGGTGGAAACGTCGGCAGGTCGACGCCACCAGCGGTGATGCCGAAGGCATCGCGCAACATCGCCACCTGCGCCACGAAATGCCGGTGCCGGTAGACGACGCCTTTCGGTACGCCGGTCGATCCGCTGGTGAACAGGATCGCAGCCACGTCATCGGCATGGGTCGCCACGAGTTGCGCGGTCGCGTTGTATCCATCGCGTTCGATCTGCGCCAGCGTGACATCGGCCAGCCACGGACGCGAGGCGGTGGTGATGTGCACTCGCGCCGACTTCGCCCACCCCAGTGCCAGGCGTGCCGCGTGCGCAAGCGGGATACCGATGAACGCGTGCGGTTGCGCTTCGTCCAGGCAGTGTTTCAACGCGCGCTTGTCGATGCCCGGATCCACCAGCACCGGCACGGCGCCGAGCTTGAACAACGCGAACATCACCAGGAAGAACTCGGGGGTCGGACGCACCATCACCACGGTGCGGCTGCCTCGGGTCACGTCATGCAATGCCAGGCCCGCTGCGATCGCGTCGCTGCGTGTGTCCAGTTGCGCGTACGTCAGCGCGATGTCGTAGCGACCGCGCCGACCGGGGCAGCGCATCGCGACCTGGTCGGGCCGCTCGCGCGCCAGGCGTGGCAGGGAGGCGGCGATGTTGGGCGATTCACTCATGGCGACATTGTAGGAGCGGCTTGAGCCGCGACATGGCCGTGTGCAGATCGGTTGCGGCTGAAGCCGCTCTTACCGGGGATTGGCGTCGAGGAATGCCCGGATGGCTGGCACCAGCGTTTCGTATTTGTCTTCAAGCACGTAATGCCCGGCATCCTCGAAGGCATGCACTTCCGCGCGGGGCAATGGTTGTCTGAATTCCGCCAAGCAATAGCGGTCGAACACGAAATCGCGCAGGCCCCAGCCGATGAACACCGGCCGGTCGGCGAACTCGTGCAGGCGCCGCCCGGCTTCGCACACCAGCGACCACGCCGGATCGCCTTCGCACAGAGGAATGTCCTGCATGAAACGTAGCGTGCTGATCGCATTGCGCCAGCCCGCGTAAGGCGCGATGTAAGCGCCGCGTACCGCCTTGGGCAAGCGTCGTTCAGTGCCCAGCCACGCCGCACCACGCGCGAACAGGTTGAATCTGCGGATCAGGAAACCACCCACGCGCGAATCGCGGCCCAGCGACAGCTGCCATGGCATGCGTTTGGCGGCAGGCAACGGAAACGCGGCGGTGTTGAGGATCACCAGTCGTTTGACCTGCGCCATGTGCGACAGCGCCCAGCCAATGCCGATCATGCCGCCCCAGTCGTGCACGACCAGCGTGACCGGGCCGCTGATGCCCAGGGTGTCGAGCAGCGTCGCCAGGTCATCGACCCGCGATTGCAGCGTGTAGCGGTAGGCGCTGTCATCGGGCTTGTCGGACAGCCCCATCCCGACGTGGTCGGGCACGATGCAGCGATAGCGGTCCGACAGGCCTGCGACCAGGTGTCGCCAGTAGAAACTCCACGACGGATTGCCATGCAGCATGACAAGGACTTCGGCATCGCGGCTTAGATCAGGCCCGGGGCCTTCGTCGAGATACGACAGCTCGATCCCCGGCCGCACTTCGCAGCGATGCGGAGTGAAGGGGTAGTCGGGAAATGCGTTCGTGCCCGGCATGGGCCCAGCGCCGCTTACCAGACGACTTCCGCCATTGAGCAGTTGAGGCCCGAACCAATCCCGAGCAGGGCGACGCGATCGCCCTTCTTCAGCCGCCCCATCTCGCGCAGCTTGCTCAGCACGATCGGCACGGACGCCGGGCCGATGTTGCCGTACTCCCCGAAGATGGTCAGCACCTTCTTCGGATCGATGCCGAAGGCCTGGATGAAGGCTTGCGTGTGCACTTGGCTGACCTGGTGGATGACGAACTCGTCGAGTTCTTCCACCACCCAGCCCAGCGCGACCTTGGCGGCGATGAAGGTTTTCTGCGCCAGCTTCATGCCTTCGATCAGCAGCATGCGGGTGTCGGTGACCATGCGATCGAGGTTGCCGCGGCACAGTGCATTCCACTGCGTCGCCGCACGGGTGACGCCGCCGCGGTAGCGCGGTGCGCCCGGGGCGAGTTCGGCGCGGGCCAGTACCATCGCCGCGGCGCCGGAGCCGAGCGTGAGTGTCGCCATCTCGTTGCGGAACTCTTCCTCGGTGATGTCGATGCGGTCCATGCGCTCGAGTGTCTTTTCATACGCGAGGTCCGCGGTCTCACCATCGACCACCAGCGCGTAGTCGATCTCGCCGCGCTCGATCATGCGGCTGGCGATGTCCATGCCGTTGAGGAAGGCCAGGCAGGCGTTGGCGACGTCGAAGTTCTGGCACAGCTCGCCCAGGCCAAGGTTGCCGCTGACGATCGATGCGGTCGAAGGCTCGAGGAAGTCGCGGCTGACCGACGTGCTGATCAGCAGGCCGACCTTGTCGGGATCGATCCCTGCGTCCGCCAATGCCTTGACACCCGCCAGCGTGGCGGCCGACGACGCCTGCATGTCGCCATCCCACAGGTGCCGCGCATGGATGCCGGCGACATCACGCAGGACGTCGGTGGTGATGCCCAGGCGCTCGAGCGTGGGCTTCAGGCGCGCATTGATTTCATCCGATCCCAGCCGCCGAGGGGCGTCCACATGGGCGAGACCGGCGATGGCGACGTGTTGGAACAGCATGGCGGCAGGACCGGCGAGAGGAAACGCGACAGGATAACGGCTTGTGCGCTGCATGGTGGCTGACCGGCATCACGGATCGTCGGAGGGCCTTACCAGCTCGAGGGTCTCCTCGGTGTTCGCGGACAGCGTCGCCCCATGGCCATCGCGCGGCTGCAACCGTCCATCGGGCAGCACCGCATAGACCCTGAGGCTGCCACTGGCGCCCTGGAGCCGGAGCAGATCGGCTTGGCGCTGCCAGTGTCCATGGTCATCGAACCGCGCACCCTGGTCGTGGGCAAGGTAGATCTCGGTCAGATGGAACTCGTGCCCACTGGCGCCGCGGTGAAGCGACAGCTGGGTCTGGATGCCGTCGCAGTCTGCGCAACCCAGCAGCCCACGCCACTGGAGATCAGCATCCTTCGAAAATTGCGCATCCACTGCGGGGGACTGACTTGCTCCACAGGCGGCCAGGATGAGGCAGAGGCATGCTTGCGCAAGCCGAATCGATACCAGGCGTGGGTGCATGTCACCGATTGTGACCCAGCCCATGCCACCTGCACATGGCCGCGACAATCATGTTGCTACGTTGATCATGTCGTGACGCCGTGGTCCGGTCATGAATGGGGAGACGTGATGGTGGGTGCGATGCAAACTGGAATTGAAGACTGCAATGGCACTCCCAAGCCGGCACCTCGCCGACGCTGGCTGGTGATTCTGGTCGCGATCGTCACCGTGCTTGCGCTCTATGCCGGGGCATTGGCCTGGGTCAACCAGCGACTGCAGACCGACATCCAGAAAAGCATCCATGTCCCGCCTGTCGTCAATCAGGATCATTCCGCCGGTGAGTAAAAACGTGATCCAAGCTGCGGTTCCGAAATAACAACGGCGCCCCACGGCGCCGTTGTTGATTGCGTCTCTCAGAACTCCGTCACGACTTAATCGTCGTCGCCCTCATCCCGGCCACGGTTGTCCCGATAGTCGCGATCCTCGTCATCGCCATGGCGGCCACGCCCTGTGTTCCAGCAACGGTCGCCATCCCTATCGCAGCGGGTGTCGCCATGATGGCGATAGTAGCCATAGGCATTGCCGTATGGCGGGCTACGGCCGTAGTCGCGGAAATCAACATCCCGACGCCCATAACCGTCATGGACCGGGCGGCCGTAGCCGTCGTAGGCACTATGTTGCTGATATGGGTAGCGGTTGTCGCGTACCTGCCGGTAGTACACCGGACGCCCATAGGAATCTCGTGCCACCACCAACCGGTTAGCCGGTCCATAGTCGCCATAGCGGTAATAGGGAGCGCCGTTGTTGAAGACGACATCGGCCACATCCACCAGCACGCGCGTCAGCGCATCCTGGGCATGGGCGGGGGCGGGTGTCATCGCACCAAACCCAAGCGCGATTGCCAAGGCAGTGGGAGCGACCCAGCGGGTCCGTGAACCCAATAAGCGAGTAGCAGATTGCATGATGGTCGTCTCCGTTAACGCGGCGGTCGCGGACAGCCACACCATGCGACGGGATGGATGAACCCATTTTTAATCAGGCGTGCCTTGCCCATCCATCGTCTGTGTCATAAACCCGGCATTCATCGTGATCGACTGATACGTAGGCCGAGTCACATACAAACTTCCGTCCAGGATTCGATCACGCTTCGTTTTCAGCACGCGTCCGGACCTGCAATTCGCCTTCGTCATCCACACTCACGGTCATCGTGATCGGACGGCAACACACCTGGCAATCTTCGATGTAGGAGTGTCCTGCGCTGTCATCGTCGAGCAGCACCTGGATCGTCTCGCCGCAATAGGGACACTGGATGTCGGCGCTGGGGAGCATGGGAATCCTGCGTGCTTGATAACGCATGATGCGACGCGTCGTGTTTAGCGAGTGTCTAGGCGCATTCACGATGCCTGCGCGCAGCGGCCGTTAGCGTGCGCCGATGCCCGAAGGTCCGTCGATCGTCATCCTCAAGCACGCCGCCGCGAAGTTCGCCGGCCATACGGTGCGCGCGGTATCAGGCAACAGCAAGCAGGATCTGGATCGCATGGACGGACAGCGCGTGCTCGCGCTGTCCAGCTGGGGCAAGCATTTCCTGATCGCGTTTGATGGCTTCGCGATGCGAGTGCACTTCCTGCTGTTCGGCAGTTATCGCATCGACGAAGACAAGATCGGCAAGGACGGAACCCTCACGCCACCGCGCATGCGACTGGTGTTCGACAACGGCGAGTTCAATTTTTATGCCTGCTCGCTGAATTACATCGAAGGTGGGTTGGATGACGCTTATGACTGGAGCGGCGATGTCATGGCCGATGCCTGGGATCCGAAGCAGGCGCGGCGCAAGCTCAAGGCCCATCCGCAGATGCTGGTGGCGGATGCGTTGCTGGACCAGGATATCTTTGCCGGTGTTGGCAACATCATCAAGAACGAAGTCCTGTTCCGCATCCGCGTGCACCCGAAAAGCACGATCGGCGCGTTGCCACCGCGCAAGCTGACCGAACTGATCAAGCAGGCGCGCGAGTACAGCTTCCACTTCCTTGCGTGGAAACAAGCCTACGTGTTGCGCCAGCACTACCAGGTGCACACGAAAACCACCTGTCCGCGCGACGGCAATCGATTGACCTACCGCAAACACCTCGGCCGCGCGCAACGACGGGCATTTTTCTGCGATGTGTGCCAGCGGCGATATGCATCGCAGTAAGCCGCGCGATGCCATTGCATGCAATGACATCGCGCAATGGGATGGGTTTCAGTCGCCAACGATGCGTAGGCCGAAGATCAGGTTCGCACTGTCGATGAATTGCGTGCTACCCGACACGTTGAGCCGCACCATGGTCGGCTTCTTGAAGAACTGGGTGGCCTGTGCATCGGTGAGTCCGTAGGTGTCGACCAGCGCCCGGCGGCTGATCAAGCCCGCCATGCAGACTGCCGAATCGCGCGTGCGCTCGGAGAACTGCACGCCCGGAGCGAGCGGTGTTTCGAAGCGTTCGGACGACGTCATGGACGTCAGCAACTTGCCGGCGAACGGCGCACCCGTCGTGGGGTCGATTAATCCCGGATCGTCGAGGACTGGATTTTCCAGCGTAAGCGTCGGGTTATACCGCAGCCGTCCGATCACGGGCGATGCCGTCGGGTTGTGCCAGAAGACATTGAGCACTGGCGAGAACCAGTAGCACAGCAGCGAGTGCGTGGCCTTGGCGGGCAGCTGGATGCGCGCGGCATCGGGGTAATTGAAACTGGTGATTGCCGGCGCGGGCGCCAGCGTCTGGCACAGGTCGTCCGGGCCACTGCCTGGCAACGGACAACCAGGGTCCAGGTTGATGAAGGCACTCGTGACACCCAACCACACCACGTTGCGCCCGAATGAATCGCTGTCGCCGACATCGGCGTCGGTCACTGCGGCTGATCGCGCCTGTGCAGGTGACAGCATCGAAGCGCTGCGATTGTGCGTGCTCGGCGCGAGCATGCGTTGTGTCGCGGTCTGCGGCATGTCGGCCGACAGGCGCTCACTTGAAGCCCTGCGTGAGGGTGCATGGCCAGCGTAGGCCAGCACGGAGGCGAGCGCCGTTGCCAGGGTGATGACGCGGATGAGGTGATGGTTGCGTTGCATGAGCAATTTCCGTGGGAGGGTCGCTAGTGACAACGCAAGACGATGGGCCCTCCGGACATCGACAACCATCCATCCGCCGATCTCACGGATGCACGACGTCGATGTCGCTGTCCGTCTTTCCGAGCGCGCGTTCGCGCCGCAATAGGTACAAGCCGCTGGCGACGATGATCGCGGCACCCAGCCAGGTGATCGCATCGGGCAACACGCCCCACAACGTGGCATCCAGGATCACGCCCCACAGCAATGCGGTGTATTCCAGCGGCGCGATCAACGAGGCTTCGCCCAGGCGGAAGGCTTCAGTGATGGCGTACTGGCCCAGCGCGCCGGCAACGCCAACGCCGCAGATCAGGCCGATGTGTTCGCTGCGGATCGGCACCCACTGCGGCCACGCCAGCAGGCCGGCACCCACCGCCATCATCGCCATGATCCAGACCATCATCGCCTGCGTGCTGTCGGTGCGCGCGATCAAGCGCACGGTGATGGCGCTGATCGCGTACATCAATGCCGCCAGCAGCACCGCCAATGCCGACACGCTCAACATGCCGGCACCCGTAGGCCGCAACAGCACGAGCACGCCCAGCAGGCCGACCACGATCGCACCCCAGCGTCGCGGGCCGACATGCTCACCCAAAAACGGCACTGATAACGCGGTGATCAACAGCGGCGCCACGAAGAAAATCGAGTACGCCGTTGCCAACGGAAGCGTGCGCAGCGCGTACACGAAGCTCGCCATCATGGTGATCCCCATCACGCCGCGCAGCAGGTGCAACGGCCAGCGCACGCGTAGCAGTGGCTTCACGCCGGTCGTCGCCAAGGCCCAGGCCAGCACCAGTGGCAGCGACGATGCACCACGCAATGCCGCGACCTGGAAGGGCGGGTACTGCATCGACAGCTGCTTCAACCCGGCATCCATCAGCGAAAACGTGCCGACGGCAATCAGCATCAGCACGATCGCACGCCAGCGAGGCGTCTCAGGGGGAGCACTGGAGTCCATCCGTACAGGATGGCGTATGTGCCGGGCGAATGGCCATGCAGCCCTGCATGACGCGCGCCACGGCGCTGCGTTACCCTGCCGTCCCGTCACGTCGTGCAACCACCATGCCTTCTTTCGATGTCATCTCCGAAGTCGACACCCACGAGCTCACCAATGCGGTGGACCAGGCCAATCGCGAGTTGTCCACGCGATTCGACTTCAAGGGCGTGGAGGCGAGCTTCGAGCTGGACGACGGCGCCATCGCCATGGCCGCGCCGAGTGAATTCCAGTTGCAGCAGATGACCGACATCCTGCGGGCGCGTTTGGTGGCGCGCAAGATCGATGCGCGCTGCCTGAAGTTCGGCGACATCGACACCAACCTCGCCGGCGCACGCCAGACGGTGTCGGTGCAGCAGGGCATCGAGCGCGAACTGGCGAAGAAGATCCAGACCGCGCTGAAGGACGCCAAGCTCAAGGTCGATACGCAGATCAATGGCGACAAGCTGCGCATCAATGGCAAGAAGCGCGACGACCTGCAGGCGGCGATGGCGACATTGCGCGCGGGCGAATTCGAACGGCCACTGCAGTTCGACAACTTTCGTGACTGACGATGTCGTCGATCCACTGGCGGCCACGCGCTGCTGGCTGGAGCGCGCGGTGATCGGCCTCAACCTGTGTCCGTTCGCCAAGGCGGTGGTTGCGAAACACCAGGTGCGATTCGTGCTCAGCGATGCCAGCACCCCCGAAGCGCTGCTCGCGCAACTGGGCGAGGAAATGCTGCTGCTGCGCGACACGCCAGTCGCGCAGGTCGACACCACCCTGCTGGTGCATCCCGGCGTACTAACTGACTTCCTGGATTACAACGATTTCCTGGAACTGGCCGACGGCCTGGTCGATACCCTGCAGCTGGACGGCGTGTTGCAGGTGGCAAGTTTCCATCCCGATTACCAGTTCGCCGGCAGCGCGCCGAACGACATCGAAAATTTCAGTAACCGTGCGCCGTACCCGACCCTGCACCTGTTGCGCGAAGACAGCGTGTCGCGGGCGGTGGAGGCCTTCCCGGAGCCTGAAGCGATCATCGAGCGCAATGCCGAATCATTGCGCCAGATCGGACACAATGGTTGGCGCGATTTGTTTGCGTGAGCGTGGCGTCGCGGCCCTGTGTCAGGCCATCAAAACAAATTACCCTGGGGTGATGGTGTCCTCGGCGCGGCAAACTTCGAACAATCCAGCGCCGGCAAGCGTCCGTACCCAGACCGCGCATGCGCCTTCGCGAACCGCTGCCCGATCAATTGTGCGAACGGTCCTTCCCCACGCATGCGCTTGCCGAATGCGCTGTCGTAATCCTTGCCGCCACGCATCTGCTGGATCAGGCTCATCACGTGCGCGGCGCGGTCGGGATAGTGCAGTTGCAGCCATTCGCGCCACACCTGTTTCAACTCGTGCGGCAGGCGCAGCAGCACGTAACTGGCGGCGCGCGCGCCGTGCTCATGGGCGGCTTGCAGGATGTGTTCCATTTCATTGTCGGTGATCATCGGCACCACCGGCGCCACCATCACCCCGACTGGAACTCCGGCATCGCTGAGTGCACGCATCGCGCGCAACTTACCGTGCGGTGCGGTGGCGCGCGGTTCCATCTTGGAAGCGAGTTTGTTGTCCAACGTGGTGATGGAGAAGTACACCGTTACCAGATGCTCGCGTGCCATGGTCGCGAGCAGATCCAGGTCGCGAGTGATCAAGCCGCTCTTGGTGATCAGGCTCACCGGGTGTTTGCATTCGGCGAAGACTTCCAGCAGTGAGCGGGTGACCTCATAGCGACGCTCGATTGGCTGGTAGGCGTCGGTGTTGATCCCCAGCGCAATCGCCGAGGGCACGTACCCTAGTTTGGCCAGTTCATGGCGCAGGCGCTCGGCGGCATTGGTCTTGGCGTACAACTTCGTTTCGAAATCCAGGCCCGGCGACAGGTCCAGGTAGGCGTGCGACGGGCGTGCGAAGCAGTACGCGCAGCCGTGCTCGCATCCGCGATACGGATTGACCGACTGGCTGAATCCGACATCAGGTGAATCGTTGCGGCTGATGACCGAGCGCGCGCGTTCCTGCGTGACCTGCGTCCCGGGGTGCGCTGGCAGGGTGTCCGCGCTGTCATCGCGCGCATTGGCGTAGACCGAACCCCAGCCGTCGTCCTCGCCGTGCACGATCCTCTTCTCGAAGCGGCCGCTGACATGGGATGCCGCGCCACGCCCCTTGATCGGCGCCCGCGCCCTACGGGCATCGTCGCGTTCTTTTTGGCGTGCATCGTCCACCCCGACAGCCTACGCTGCACGCGTCGCAACGTCCGCGACCAATGACTGAAATCCGATGTTCGATGCGCTGCACGACCACTGGCGGGAACTGCAGCAGGTTCATCACCTTGGTGCGTACCTGACGCTGGGATGGATCGCCTATCTGCTCGGCATGGGTGGGTGGATCGTGTTACAGAAACGCGCACCGGCGGCCACGCTGGGCTGGGTGCTCGGGCTGGCTGCATTGCCCTATGTGGGCTTCGTTGTTTACTTCGTCTTCGGTCCGCAGCGGATCAAGCGGCAGCGGATACGACGCGCGCGCACCAGGGTGGGTCTGCCAGAGGCGGACGGCGTCATCGCCAACGCCGAGGCCATCGAGCTGGGCAAACTTGCACACGCGACTACCGGTTTGCCGGAAACCACGGCCATCGCCGCGCGGTTACTGGTCGACGGCGCCGCCACGTACGACGCCCTGCTGGCAGACGTGCGCCAAGCGCAACACCATATCCATCTTGAGTACTACATCTATGCTGCTGACGTCACCGGCGCGGCGTTGCGCGACGCGCTGGTTGAGCGGGCACGCGCCGGAGTCGCGGTGCGCCTGTTGCTGGACGCGGTCGGTTCGGCGAAGTGCCCGCGCCGGTTTTTTACACCCCTCCTTGATGCCGGTGGTGAACTCGCCTGGTTCCACCCGATGCGTTTCGGCCGCATCTGGAAACGCCCGTGGCTCAACCTGCGCTTGCATCGCAAGATCGTGGTGATCGACGGTCGCATTGGATTCACCGGCGGAATCAACATCACCGACGAGGAAAACGAACGTGTGCGCAGCGACGCCTATCGCGACCTGCATGTGCGCCTGGAAGGCGACGCGGTGCGCTCGCTGCAACTGGTCTTCGTCGAGGACTGGGCGTATGCGACCGGCACCCGCGACTTCATTTCCTCGGTCGCCAAGGCCATGCCGCCCGCACACGCCGGACCGATGCAGGCGCAGGTGCTGACGTCAGGCCCGGATTCGCCGTGGGAAGCGATCCACCGCCTGCATGTCGGTGCCATCCACGCGGCACGCCAACGCGTGTGGCTGGTGACGCCGTATTTCGTACCGGGCTCGGCGGCCATGATGGCACTGACATCCGCCGCGCTTGGTGGCCTGGACGTTCGCCTGATTGTGCCGCGCATCAGCGACAGCCGCCTGGTGACCTTGGCAGCGCGCTCGTACTTCGATGACCTGATGGCGGCGGGCGTCAAGGTTTACGAGTACGGCCCGCGCATGTTGCACACGAAGGCGCTTCTGGCCGACGACGATGTAGTGATCATCGGTAGCGCCAACTTCGACGCGCGCAGTTTCCGCCTCAATTTCGAAGTGTCCGTGTTGTTCCGCGACACCACCATCGCCGCGGACCTGCATCGCCTGATCGAAGGAGAGTTCGCCAGCGCCCCGCGCGTGCGCGAGCGTCGTCCCAGTGGCCTGTGGACGGTACGCCTGCCGGAAGCATTGGCCAGGTTGATGTCCCCGCTGCTCTGACTGTGGCCTCAGCTACAAATCCTGATCCGGGCTTTCGCCGGGATGGCAAGCCAGTCCTTTAGACTGCACGCTTCACGACGGCGCATGGCGCTGGATGGAGGTCCACGATGTCCTGGGTATTCCTGCTGCTGGCGATCGCCGCGTTCGCGGTCGCTTTCAAGACGACTTCGGTGGCGCTGGCCGTGCTGTGCCTGCTGGCTGCGCTGGGTTTGTTGCTGGCGTGTGCACTGGGCTTTCTGGCGCAGCGGGTCGGCAGCCGCAGTCGCGACGACAGCTCGATGATCGATCCGCTGGAGTTGCGGAGACTGCGCGAACAGGCCGAAGCACGCCGCGCGGCGGCCACGCCTTCCGAACCACCGTCCGCCTGATTGGGCACGACGGCAGCGATGACCGTCCTCAGCGTCAACGTCAACAAGATCGCGGTACTGCGCAATTCGCGCGGTGGCAACGCCCCCGACATCGTGCATGCGGCACGCGTGTGCCTGGACGCCGGAGCGCATGGCATCACCGTGCATCCGCGTCCGGACGCTCGCCACATCCGGCATGACGATGTGTTGGCACTCGCGCAACTTTGCCGCGAGTACGGCGTCGAGTTCAATCTCGAAGGCAATCCTTTCGCGCCGCCGCGCGCGGGGTATCCGGGCTTCCATGCTTTGTGCGCGCAGGTGCTACCTGCGCAGGCCACGCTGGTGCCCGACAGTGATGCGCAACTCACGTCCGATCACGGCTTCGATTTCGCCCGTGATGGCGAACGGCTGCGTCCGTGCGTCGTCGCGCTCAAGGCATTGGGATGCCGGGTCAGCTTGTTCGTGGATGGTGGCGATCCGCAAGTGATACAGGCAGCCACGGTTGGCGCGGATCGTGTCGAGCTGTACACGGGGCCGTATGCAGAAGCATTTGCGGCAGGCGATGCCAGCCAGGCCCTGAAGGCGTGCGTGGACAGTGTCCAGAAGGCGCAATCGGCAGGATTGGACGTCAATGCCGGACACGACCTGAGCCAGTCCAATCTCGGCGCATTCCTCGACGCGGTTCCGCGCGTGCAGGAAGTCTCGATCGGCCATGCATTGATCGACGAAGCCTTGTACGCCGGCCTGGACGCCACGGTGCGCGCGTATGTGAGGATTCTCGAAGCCGCACGCTGAAGATCGCCGCGCATATAGAGCGACTTGATGGAGCGGGGCACAAGATAAAACGCCGCCCGGAGGCGGCGTCTGCATCAAGTCGCAAGACGACTGTAATCAGCCTTTCTTGACGAAGCCGATCTTCTGCATGTTGGCGTTGCGAGCGGTCGCCAGCACCTTGGCGAGGATGCCGTAGTCGGCCTCGTCATTGGTATCGATTTCCAGCGTTGGCTGGTTGTTGGGATCGCGCTCGACTTCGCTTTCCATCAGGTTGCGCAGCGCTGACACAGGCGTCGGGCTGTTATTCCAGAACACCTGCCCGGATGCATCGATGCGCAACTTGACCGGATCCGGTGGATGCGTATCCGGCGGCGGCGTGGTGGTTTGCTGCGGCAGGTCGATGTCGATTGGATACGACAGGATGGGCGCGGTCACCATGAAGATGATCAGCAGCACCAGCATCACGTCGACCAGTGGCGTGACGTTGATGTCGGCCATCGGTGCGCCGGCCGCGGAATTGGAACTGAAAGCCATCGTCGGTCCTCGTTACTGCCGTTCTTTGGTGGCGACAAAGCCGACCTTGGCGATGCCTTCTCGCTGGGCCATGTTGACCACGTCGCTGACGATCCGATACTTGGTCGTGCTGTCACCGCGCACGTTGACCGCCGGTTGCGGGGTCTTCTGCGCCTCGACCGCCAGGAAGCTTTCCAGCTCATCACGGGTTGCCGCGGCGTCATTCCAGTACAGCGAGCCGTTCTCCTTGACCGTGACCGTGACCGGCGGTGCTGGCGGCACCTTGTCGGGACGGTGATCCAGGTTGGCCTTGGGCAATTCGACGTGGATCTTGTGGGTCATCAAGGGTGCCGTGATCATGAAGATGATCAGCAGCACCAGCATCACGTCCACGAGTGGGGTGACGTTGATTTCCGACATCGGTGCGCCGGTTTGATTGCCGTTACTGAAGGCCATTGGGCCGACTCCGTGATGCTATCGAAAGACACGCGACGCGTTGCTTACTAAACCGGACGGGCCAAATGCCCACCCGGTCTACGTGCTTACTTGACCGGGATCTCGCCGACACGGGCGCCGGTGGCGAAGAAGTCGTGCAGGTCATGCGCGAAGGTGTCGAACTTGTTGTAGGTGACCCGGTTCAGGCGCACGAAGAAGTTGTACCCCAGCACTGCCGGGATCGCGGTGAACAGACCGATCGCGGTCATGATCAACGCTTCACCCACGGGTCCTGCGACCGCGTCGATCGACGCCTGGCCGGTGGCGCCGATGCGGATCAGGG
>JBBSUF010000028.1:0-19977 GCA_038235185.1 Lysobacterales bacterium | reverse complement strand
TTGACAGCGCTAGCGACGCTTCCGGTAGCGCTGCATTGTAGCAGGGCAGGTCAATCGGGTTTTGCAAGCGACCTGTGTGCTTGCCCTCACCTGTCGACAGCAAAGCCGATGAAAATCGTGCCGTACGTAAACGTGGGCTTGAATCCCTTCAGAACTGTGCCTAGGAGATCTGCTGGCTTGACTGTAGGCTGCAGGATCGTGATATAACTGCCTGGGATAGTTTTCTCTTCCGACCGAGTGCTGCTGTCCCCTCTAGAGTGACGACTACTCTCTCTGCGCGGCTCTCGCCTAGATTTCCTACGCGTTCGTTCGGGCATTGCTGCTCTGCACTCTGCTCCCTACTACGCTAAGCTCTACTGCTCCGCGTTGACCCACCCCCAATGACAGGTAAAAGAAGTTTTTTGGTCAACTAGACGACGAGCAGCAACGCAGCGCGCAGACCGATCTGGCCGACGTGCGCAAGCAGGCCCAGGCTAGTCGAGGCCGGTTGTCTTCGCTGGAAGCGCTGCAACATGCCGCGCTTGGACAAGAGCAGGGCGCGGCGACGGCATGGCTGCAGGCACACGGACTGGATTCGGCTGCACGCGTCGGCGAAACCCTCGTTGTCGAGCCGGGTTGGGAAAACGCTGTAGAGAGCGCGCTGGGGCAACTGATCGAAGGCGTGCTGGTTGAATCGCCCGAAGCGCTGGTGGAAGCGCTTGGCGACCTGGGCGAAGGGCGGCTCACACTGGTGTCGCCGGAGCATGACGCCCCCGAGTACGCACCGACGTCACTGGCGGCGAAAGTGCAGGGTCCAGCGGCGATCCGTCGCATCCTGTCCCGGCTGCACGCTGCAGAAACCCTGGCTGATGCGCGCGCGCTGCTATCGCGATTACAGGGTGACGAATCCGTCATCACCCGCCAGGGCGAACGGCTTGGCGCGGGTTGGGTCCGCGTGCTGCGCTCAGGTGCAGCCAAGCAGGGCGCCCTGCTGCGTGCTCGTGAAATCCAGTTGCTGCGCGGGGAGATCGATCAGTTGCAGCAGCGCGAACACACGCTCAATGAGTCTTTGACGCGTTTGCGCGACCATCTGCTTGTTGCCGAACAGCAACGCGAAGATGCGCAGCGTGCGTCGTATCACGGCCATCGCAGCGTGTCGGAACTTGCCGGACAACTGCAGAGCCAACAGGGTCGCCTGGAGTCCGCGCGAAACCGCATCGAACGCATCGATTCCGAGGTTGCGCAGCTGGTCGCCACGTTGGAGGCTAGTCGTGAGCAGGCACGCGAAGCCCGCGCGAATCTCGAACGTGCCGTCGGCATCATGGCGGGGCTGGAGACCGCGCGCCACACGCTTGACGATGAGCGCCGAACGCTGGGTGACAGGCGTGATGCCGTGCGTGGTGCGGCCAGGGAGTCGCGCGATGCCGCGCATTCACTGGCATTGACGCTGGAGGCGCAGCGGGCCCAGATGATTGCACTGGCGCAATCGCTGGATCGCATGGTCGGCCAGCGTGGTCAATTCACGATCCGCGTGGACGAGCTTGCGTCGCAGCTGTCCGATGGCGATGCGCCGGTGAAATTGCTGGAAAACCAGCGCCAGCTTGCATTGGAAGAACGGGTGCGTACCGAAAAAGCGCTGGCCAATGCCCGCGCCGCGCTGGAAGGCATCGACAACGAATTGCTAGGCCACGAACAAACCCGGCATCAGCGTGAGGAACAATCGTTGGCGCAGCGCGAGATGATTTCGCAGCGCAAACTCGACCAGCAGGCGCTGGTGCTCAAGGCCGAACAGTTGTCTGCCGCGGTGGTGGATGCAGGCTTTGTGCTTGACGACGTCATCGCCACGCTGGCAGCCGATGACGAGGTGTCCGCCTGGGAAAAGATCGTCAACGACCTGGATGGAAAACTGCGCCGGCTGGAACCGGTCAACCTGGCCGCCATAGCCGAGCATGCCGAGGCAGCACAGCGCAAGGAATATCTGGACGCGCAGGATGCCGACCTCACCACGGCGCTAGACACGTTGGAAGATGCGATCCGCAAGATCGATCGTGAGACGCGCGGCCGCTTCAAGGACACCTTCGACCGTGTCAACGCCGGCGTGCAGGCCTTGTATCCACGACTGTTCGGCGGTGGGCACGCGTATCTTGAATTGACCGGGGATGACCTGCTCGACACCGGCGTCACGATCATGGCGCGGCCGCCCGGGAAGCGGGTGTCGAATATTTCGTTGTTGTCCGGCGGCGAAAAGGCGATGACTGCAGTGGCGCTGGTGTTCGCGATCTTCCAGCTCAATCCCGCGCCGTTCTGCCTGCTCGACGAAGTGGACGCACCGCTGGACGAATCCAATGTTGGGCGCTTCACTGCTGTCGTCACGGAAATGAGCGAACACGTACAGTTCCTGTTCGTGACCCATAACAAGGCCACGATGGAAGCCGCGCAACAGTTGAGTGGCGTTACCATGCGCGAGCCCGGTGTCAGCCGGCTGGTGTCGGTGGACCTGGCTGAAGCCGCACGCCTTGCCGGCGCTGCCTGAGAGGAGAAAGCGCGATGACGGATGTGTGGTTGTTACGAACCGGAATCCTGATTGCCGGACTGGTGCTGATCGTGGCGATCTACGCCTTTGGCCGCCCGCGCAAACCCGGGCAGGGCAGGCGGGTCGATGGCGGTCGCGGTGATGGCGCACGGGTCGAGCCCACCCTTGGTGCGCAGATCGAAAACATGCTGGCATCGGATCAGGTCCACGGCAGCGATGACAGCGTGCAGGCGGAAATCGACCTGCTCGACGCGGGCATCCCGGCCAGCGACGTGGGTCGGCGCACCAGCGAGGATTTCGAGAAGATCGTGACGCTGTACATCGCTGCGCGGGCCGGCGAAAAACTGCGCGGGCCGGACATCATCGTCGCGGCGGAAAAGACCGGAATGGTCTACGGACACATGAATGTTTTCCACCGGCTGGTCGAAGGCCATCCGGAACGCGGCCCGGTGTTCAGCGTTGCCAACATCATGAAACCGGGCAGTTTCGACATGGCGACGATCCAGTCGCTGGAAACGCCGGCGGTTGCTTTTTTCCTGACGCTGCCAGCGCCCGTCCCGGCGCTTGATGCGTGGGAAACCATGTTGCCCACTGCGCAGCGCATGGCCGAACTGCTTGACGGCGTGGTGCTGGATGAATCGCGTAATGCGCTCGGCCGCCAGCGCATCGCGCACCTGCGCGACGAACTGCGCGCCTATGATCGCCAGCATGAGGTGGCGCCCATCACGCGCAGTCCGCGCTGGTAGGTGTCCAATTGCGCCTCGTATCAGCGACGGGTGAAGCGATAATGAAATCTCTTGAAGGCCGCGTGGCGCTGGTCACCGGCGCCTCTTCGGGCATTGGCGAGGCTACTGCAATCGCGCTTGCGCAAGCCGGCGCACGTGTTGCCATTGCCGCACGCAGGCGCGACCGGCTGGACACGCTGGCGGCAAAGCTCAAGCCGCTCGGGGCCGAACCACTGGTGCTGGAAGCCGACCTGCTCGATGAGCATGTTGCGCAAGAAATCGTTGCGAAGACGGAAACACAATTCGGCAAGCTCGACATCCTGGTGAACAACGCCGGCGTCATGTACCTGGAACCAGTCGCCGATGCCGACCTCGGCCGCTGGCGGCGCATGCTCGAACTCAATGTCCTGAGCCTGATCGCGTCCACGCAGGCTGCGCTGGCGGGGATGAAGGCGCGTCACGACGGCCACATCGTCAATATCTCTTCGACCGCCGGGCGCATCGCCAATCCCATGGCGGCGGGATACTCGGCGACGAAATTCGGGGTCGTTGCGTTTTCCGAAGCACTGAGGCGCGAGGTCTGCGCCGACAACATCCGCGTCAGCGTGATCGAACCCGGGGTCGTACAGACTGAGCTGCGCGATCACATTGGCCACGCCGCGACCAAGGACAGCCTGAATGCCTGGGCCGACAACATGCGGCAGCTGCAGCCTGGGGATGTCGCCGATGCGATCGTGTTCTGCGTCAGTCGGCCGGCCCATGTCAACATCAACGAGATCCTGATGCGTCCGACGGATCAGGAACGCTGATAGCCGCTTCAATGCCGCCCACGCGCCTGGCTCCCGGTAGAATCCGAACATGAGCAAAGCGTCCATCGCCGCCCGCATCGTCGAGCTTCGTCGACGCATCGACGATGCCAATCATCGTTATCACGTGCTCGACGATCCCGATCTTCCGGACGTCGAATACGACCGGCTGCTGCGCCAACTGGAAGCGCTGGAAGCCGAGCATCCGGCACTGCGCGACATCAATTCCCCCACGGCCCGCGTGGGCAGCGCGCCATCGGGAAAATTCACCCAAGTCGAGCACAAGCTGCCGATGCTGTCGCTAGGCAACGCATTCAGCGATGCTGAGGTACACGATCTCGTGACGCGCATCGAAAGGGAAACCGGCGACACAGACCTCGTTTTTTCCGTTGAACCAAAACTCGACGGGCTGGCGATCAGCCTGCGCTATGAAGCTGGGCAGTTCGTGCGTGGCGCGACACGCGGTGATGGTGCGACCGGAGAGGATGTCACCGCCAACCTGCGGACGGTACGCACGATTCCGCTGACCCTTCACGGCAATGCTCCGGCGGTACTCGAGGTGCGCGGAGAGGTTTACATGCCGAAGGCCGGGTTCGAGCGCTACAACGCATGGGCACGCGAACATGGTAAAAAAACACTGGCCAATCCGCGCAATGGCGCGGCGGGCTCACTGCGCCAGCTCGACCCGCGCCTGACGGCGCGACGGCCGCTGGCGTTCTACGCGTACGCATTGGGCGATGTGGACGGCTGCGCGTTGCCGCCCACGCATTCGTCGACGCTGTCGTGGCTACGCACGCTTGGCTTCCCGGTCAGCCCCGAGGTCGACATCGCACGCGGCGCCGAGGGCCTGCTCTCGTATTACGCACGTATCGGCGAGTGCCGGGATGGTCTGCCCTACGACATCGATGGGGTTGTCTACAAACTCGACCGCTACGACCAGCAACGTGCGATGGGATTCGTCTCGCGTGCACCGCGCTGGGCGTTGGCGCACAAATATCCGGCGCAGGAGGAAATGACGACGGTTGAATCGATCGAGGTCAACGTCGGGCGGACAGGTGCGGTAACTCCGTGGGTTCGGATGGTGCCAGTGCAGGTCGGTGGCGTCGTGGTCAGCCGCGCCACCCTGCACAATGCCGACCAGGTGGCGCGCCTGGACGTTCGCGTCGGCGACAGCATCATCGTGCGTCGAGCGGGCGACGTGATTCCTGAAGTCGTCCGTGTCATCGACGATCTGCGACCGCACGACAAGCACGGCAAGCCGCTGCATGCGCCATATCGATTGCCCACGATATGTCCTGATTGCGGCTCGGCCGTCGAGCGCGAGGAAGGCGAAGTCGTCGCGCGTTGCACTGGCGGGCTGGTGTGTCCTGCGCAACGCAAGCAGGCGCTGTTCCATTTCAGCTCTCGCCGAGCCATGGATATCGAAGGCCTGGGTGAGCGCTTCATCGATGCGCTTGTCGAATTTGGCTACGTGCATGGCGTCGCTGACCTGTATCGCCTGACGCTCGACGATTTCATCGAGATGAAACGCCGCGCTGATGAACTCGCAGGAACGATCCCGCAGACCGTAAAGGCCGGCAAGATCGCAACACGCTGGGCCGAGAACCTGGTGGCGGCCATCGACGCAAGCCGAAACACCACGCTGGAGCGCTTGTTGTTCGCGCTGGGCATCCGCGACGTCGGCGAAAGCACGGCCAAGACGCTTGCACGCCACTTTGGTGCGCTGGATCCCATCATGGTCGCGGACGAAGCCGCGCTTGTCGCGGTGCCGGACCTTGGGCCGATCATGGCGGCGCATATCGCGCATTTCTTCGCCGAGCCACATAACCGCGAGGCCATCGCTGCCTTGCGTGAGGCAGGGGTGCATTGGAAGGAAGGCGTGCCACAACGTGCGAGCGACGGGCCGCTTGCAGGCAAGAGCGTGGTGCTCACTGGTGGGCTGGAATCGATGTCGCGGGATGAGGCGGGCGTCAAACTCGAAGCACTTGGCGCGAAGGTCTCCGGTAGTGTTTCGAGGAAGACCAGCTTCGTCGTCGCGGGTGCAGCGGCGGGCAGCAAACTTGCAAAGGCGCAGGAACTTGGCGTTGAAATCTGGGACGAGGCGGCGTTGCTGGCGTTCCTGGCGCAAGCCGTGCCATTGGGAGATGCATCCCCTTGAGCCAATGGGAGCCGACAGCGACGCATGATGTGCTGCGACTGCGCGCAACACTCAATGCCGCCATTCGCGGCTTCTTCGCGCAGCGCGATGTGCTGGAAGTCGAAACGCCAGTGCTGTCGGTTGCTGGCAACACCGACCCCAACATTGCATCGTTCCGGCTTGAGTTTTCCGGCCGTACCGACGGCGCACCGCCCACGCGGTGGTTGCGGACGTCGCCAGAATTCGCGCTCAAGCGCCTTTTGTCCGCGGGAATAGGTGATTGCTACGAGCTTGGTCGCGTGTTTCGCGATGGCGAAGTGGGTGGTCGCCACAATCCGGAATTCACCATGCTGGAGTGGTATCGCAACGGCTGGGATCATCACCGGCTGATCGACGAAACCGCTGCGGTCGTGGCGTGCGCGCTGGCGCTGGTCGACCGTAATGCCGCGCTGCAACGCATTGCGTGGCGTGAGCTCTATCGGCAGCGCCTTGACGTTGACCCCTGCACTGCCAGCATCACGCAGTTGCAGAATGCGCTTGGCGACGTGCGTATCAACGCCGATGGACTCGAGCGCGACGACTGGCTCGACCTGCTGCTCACGCATCGGTTGCAACCGGGATTCGACCACGACGTCATGCTGGCGGTGTATGACTATCCGGTCACGCAGGCGGCACTGGCGCGGGTCCGCCCAGGTGATCCGCCGCTGGCCGAACGCTTTGAGTTGTATCTGGGGCCGCTGGAACTTGCCAATGGGTATCACGAACTCACCGACGCGGACGAACAGCGATTGCGTTTCCAGAATGACCTGTCGGTCCGTCGCAGCCGGGGGGCAGTCGTGCCACCGTTGGATGAGCGATTACTGCAGGCGCTGGATACTGGCCTGCCTGCGTGCGCGGGCGTTGCACTGGGCGTCGATCGCCTACTGATGGCGATGCTGGGCACGGATCGGATTTCCGACGTGCTGGCGTTTCCGTTCGACCGTGCCTGACACGCGGGCGCTCCTGCCACCCTTGTAAACTTGGACGATGACTGACGATTTCGACTACGCCCGCTACGATCGCATCCGGCCATTGCGCTGGACGGGCAAAACACTGGAAGTCCTCGACCAGCGCAAGTTGCCGTTCGTGACCGAATACCTGACGTGCGCGACCAGCGACGAAGTCGCTTCGGCAATCCACGTATTGGCGGTGCGCGGTGCGCCGGCGATCGGGATTGCCGCTGCTTGGGGCGTCGTGCTGGCTGCCAACGCCGTCGATGCCGCCGAGGTTGGCCCAGACGCCCTCGGCGATGCGGCCGCCAGGATCGAGCCTGCATTGCAGCGCCTCAACGCGGCTCGTCCTACTGCCGTCAATCTCGCTTGGGCATTGGCGCGCATGCGAAGCGCGCTCGCGCATGCCGATGGCGACTGGCGACAGATGCTGGAAAACGAGGCGCGTGACATCGACAGCGAGGATCTCGCCGCCAACCGGCGCATGGGCGTGCTGGGTGCATCGCTGATCGAGCCAGGAAGTGGCGTATTGACGCATTGCAATACCGGCTCGCTGGCGACGGCGGGATTCGGCACCGCGTTGGGTGTCATTCGAGCCGGTGTGGCGCAGGGCCGCATTGATGGTGTCTTTGCCGGTGAAACACGACCATGGCTGCAAGGCGCACGCCTGACTGTCTGGGAATTGCAACAGGACGGGATCGACGCGACGTTGATCGCGGATTCGGCGGCCTCGCACCTGATGAAAACCGGCAAGGTGCAGTGGGTCATTGTTGGCGCCGACCGCATCTGCGCCAACGGGGACGTCGCCAACAAGATCGGGACCTACCAGCTCGCGATTGCAGCGCGGCATCATGGCGTCAAGTTCATGGTGGTGGCGCCGTACTCGACGGTGGACATGGCGACCGCAAGCGGCGACCTGATCGACATCGAACAGCGCGATGCGTCCGAATTGCACGCTGTTGGTGGCACACGAATAGTGGCCGAAGGCGTGCGTGCGTGGAACCCGGTATTCGATGTGACGCCGCATCAACTCATCGACGCCATCGTGACTGAGAGAGGCGTCATCCGGCACCCGGATTCCACCTCGATGCGGGCCGCTTTCGGCAGCTGACCAGCTGCATCTCAAATGCACACCGAAATGAGCCGCAAGTGCTTGTTTTTACGCGAGAATCATCAGCGGTAACGGTGCGATTCCGTGTTACAATTCACGCGTTGAAAATCCCTCCTGTTTCCCTACCTGTTGGTGCTTTGCGGAGCCTGATCCGCAGGCCGTCAACGGGTGCCGCAATTGCCCATCAACGGAAGCCCAATGGCTGAACTCGCCCGAGAAATCATCCCCGTCAATCTCGAAGACGAGATGCGCCGCAGTTACCTCGCTTACGCGATGAGCGTGATTGTTGGCCGTGCACTTCCGGATGTCCGCGATGGCCTCAAGCCGGTGCATCGCCGCGTGCTGTTCGCGATGCATGAGCTCGGCGCGCACAGCAACAAGCCGTACTACAAGTCCGCGCGCATCGTCGGCGACGTGATCGGCAAATACCATCCCCATGGCGACCAGTCGGTGTACGACACGCTGGTGCGAATGGCGCAGCCGTTCTCGCTGCGCTACCTGCTGGTGGACGGGCAGGGCAACTTCGGCTCGGTCGATGGCGACTCCGCGGCGGCCATGCGTTACACAGAGGCGCGCATGTCGCGGCTCACCCATGAGCTGATGGCGGACATCGACAAGGACACCGTCAACTTCCAGCCCAATTACGACGAGAAGGAACAGGAGCCGACGGTGATGCCGGCGCGATTCCCCAACCTTCTGGTGAACGGATCGGCCGGCATCGCGGTTGGCATGGCGACGAACATCCCGCCACATAACCTGTCCGAGGTGATCGACGCGACCATCGCGCTCATCGACGACCCGCAAATCGAAGTCGAGGGCCTGATGGAGCACATTCCCGGACCGGATTTCCCGACTGCGGGCATCATCAACGGTACGTCAGGCATCCACGCCGCCTATCGCGGCGGGCGCGGCCGCGTTCGCATGCGCGCGCGCGCCGAGATCGAAGTCGCCGACAACGGACGCGAGGCGATCGCGGTCACTGAAATACCGTACCAGGTCAACAAGGCGCGGCTGATCGAGAAGATCGCCGAGCTGGTGAAGGAAAAAAAGCTCGAAGGCATCAGCGAGTTGCGCGACGAGTCCGACAAGGACGGCATGCGCATCTACATCGAGATCAAGCGCGGCGATTCTGCCGACGTGGTGCTCAACAACCTCTACTCGCAGACGCAGATGGAGTCGGTGTTCGGCATCAACATGGTCGCGTTGGTTGATGGCCGCCCACAACTGCTCAACCTCAAACAGATGCTGCAGGCGTTCGTCCGCCATCGCCGTGAAGTCGTCACTCGCCGCACGATCTTTGAATTGCGCAAGGCGCGTGCGCGGGCCCACATCCTCGAGGGCCTGACGGTTGCTTTGGCCAACATCGACGAGATGATCGAACTGATCAAGACGTCCGCGAATCCGAACGAGGCGCGCGAGAAGATGCTGGCGCGCACATGGGAAGCCGGACTCGTCGGCGCGCTGTTGGCCGCCGCCGGCGCCGAGGCATCGCAGCCAGAAGACATGCCTGCCGGCGTGGGCCTGGTGGGCGGCCGGTACCAGCTGACGGAGATCCAGGCCCAGCAGATCCTCGAGATGCGCCTGCATCGCCTCACGGGCCTTGAGCAGGAAAAACTGACTGACGAGTACAAACTATTGCTCGAAACGATTGCCGGACTCATCCGCATTCTTGAGCATCCCGATGTGCTGCTCGACGTCATCCGCACCGAGCTTCGCAACCTCAAGGAGGAATTCGGCGATGAACGCCGAAGCGAAATCCGCGCCAGCGAAGAGGATCTCGACATCCTTGACCTGATCGCGCCGGAAGACGTCGTGGTGACGCTATCGCATTCGGGGTACGCCAAGCGCCAGCCGGCCAGCAGCTACCGCGCCCAGAAGCGCGGGGGCAAGGGCCGCAACGCGGCGGCGACCAAGGACGAGGATTTCATCGATCAGCTGTGGCTGGTCAACACTCATGACACGCTGTTGACGTTCACCAGCGCCGGGCGCGTGTTCTGGTTGCCGGTGTATCAATTGCCGGATGCCGGCCCGACGGCACGCGGGCGTCCGATCATCAACTGGATTCCGCTAGAGCCGGGCGAACGGGTGCAGGCCGTGCTGCCGGTGCGTGACTATGACGACCGCAACGTGTTGTTCGCGACCCGCGCGGGCACGGTCAAGAAGACGGCGCTGACGGAATTCTCCTATCGCCTGGCGCGCGGCAAGATCGCGATCAACCTTGACGAGGGCGATGCACTGATCGGCGTGGCGCTGACCAATGGCGAGCGTGACGTGATGCTGTTCGCCAGCAACGGCAAAGGCGTCCGTTTTGCGGAAGACGCAATCCGCACCACGGGTCGCAACACCATGGGTGTGCGTGGCATTCGCCTGGCCGAGGGCGAGGAAGTCCGTAGCCTGATCGTGATCGAAGGCGATGGGGACATCCTCACCGCAAGCGAGCGAGGTTTCGGCAAGCGCACGCCTGTGGCTGAATATCCGCGCAAGGGGCGTGGCACGCAGGGCGTGATTGCACTGAAGACTACTGATCGCAATGGCAAGCTGGTCGGTGCGATCCAGCTGAGCGACCACCACGAAGTGTTGCTGATCTCCGATGGCGGCACGCTGGTGCGCACGCGCGCCTCGGAAATTTCCCAAGTCAGCCGCAACACGCAGGGAGTGACATTGATGCGGCTGGCCAGCGACGAATCGCTTCAGGCGGTGGAACGGGTGGATGCTTCACTGGACCTCGATGCCGAGGCGACCGAATCAATTTCCGACGGTGAGATTCGGGACGGGCTGATTCAAGCAATCATCGAGACGCCGCCGGAATAGTCATTGCTTCATCCCCAAAGAAAAGCGGGCGACCATGGTCGCCCGTTGTCGTTTCCACAGATGTAAGAGTTACTTCCCGACCCAGCCATCCAGCAGGTCGGCCATGTCGTCGGCATGTTCTTCTTCCTGCGACAGCACGAACTCAAGGATCCGCTTGGTGGTCGTGTCCTTGTCACCGATGTAGTTGATCATTTCGCGGTAGCTGTCGATCGCGATACGTTCGGCAATCAGGTTTTCCTTGACCATGTCGCGCAGGTCCTGGCCGGGCTTGTATTCGGCATGGGAGCGGGCGGTCAATGTATCGGGATTGAGGTCAGGCTCTCCACCGAGTTGCACGATGCGCTCGGCGATCTTGTTGGCGTGCGCCATTTCCTGTTGCGCATGCTCAAGGAATTCGGCCTTCACCGAGTCGGCCAGCATTCCTGAGGCCATGAAGTAATGTCGGTAATAGCGCAACACGCAGACCCATTCGGTCGCCAGCGCTTCATTGAGAAGCTTGATGACCTGTTTGCGGTCGGCGCTGTAGCTGTCCGTGATCGCACCATCCTCGATGCTCTTGCGGGCGCGTTCGCGCAACGTCTGTACATCGGTCATGCCATCGATGTGCTGCTGCTGAACCTTCTGGCCCTTATCTGCTGGCTGCGTGCCTTTAGGTACCGCACCCTTGGGTGCAGATTCCCCGCCAGCGTGCCCTGGCAAGACAGTTGGATGACTTGGGATTTTAGTCGCGGAACTATGTCCGTGTTTGCCTTTCTTTTCAGCCTTGCTCATTGATATATTCCAGTTGAGGTTGTGAATGCGCTCAGGGAAGCAGCGACAGGACGTGTTCGGCCGAAGACACGCGGAACTCCCCCGGCGCCTCGACAAGTACCTGCCGGGCGACACCGTCTTCGGCATAGATGGCAAAGCGTTTGGAGCGACTGCCCATGCCATACGCGCTGGCGTCCATTTCCAGTCCGAGCGCACGGGTGAACTCGCCATTACCGTCCGCCAGCATCATCAGTCCCTCAGGCACGTGCTGGCTTTGTCCCCAAGCCTGCATCACGAAGGGATCGTTGACGGACATGCAGGCGACGTCGATGCCCTTGTTGCGGAATGCCTCGAAGTGCTCGATGAACCCCGGAAGGTGTTTTTCCGAGCACGTCGGCGTGAAGGCACCAGGGACCGCGAACAGCACGACATGCTTGCCATTGAACAAGTTGGCGGTATCGACGGTTTCAACGCCTTGGCCGATTCGTTGCAGTTGTGCTTGCGGCAGGCGGTCGCCGGTCTGGATGGTCATGCGGGACACTCCGATCTGGTTGAACGCAGTGTATTCGCACCGTGGTGAAGGCACGTAGACGCTGGGAATTCCAACGTGGGCGCAGCACCGCAGCGCACACCTAAAGGAGGCAATGAAGGGGTCTGCATCCGACCTGCGTTAATCTTCCATCCTGCGATTCGTCGCAGGCTGGCTCGCCTCTGACAGCCATGCTGGCTCCCGCGCGATGGCGCAATGTGATGGATTGAACATGCAATTCAAGGATTACTACGACACGCTCGGCGTGGAACCAAGTGCAGGCGAAGCGGAGATCAAGACCGCCTATCGCAGGCTCGCGCGCAAATTCCATCCTGATGTCAGCAAGGAAACTGGCGCCGAGGAGAAATTCAAGGCCGTCAACGAAGCCTACGAAGCCCTGCGCGACCCGCAGAAGCGCGCTGCGTACGATCAATTGCGCACGCGCGGCTACCGGCCGGGCGATGAAGTGCAGCCACCGCCAGGCGGCTTTGGACAAGGCGGTGCGGAAGGATTCGACGTTGACGAAATCTTCGCAGGTGGCGGTGCCGGTGGTGGCTTCAGCGATTTTTTCGAAGAGATGTTCGGTCGGCGACGTGCCGAACAAGCGCATGGTCAGCACCCGGGCGGCAGGCGGCCGCAACCCCGTGGTGACACGCGCGCCAAACTCGCGGTACCGCTGGAAGCCATCTACGAAGGCAACAGTGTGCGAATCGGCGTCAATGGCAAGACGCTGGATGTGCGCATTCCCAAGGGCATCAAGCCAGGGCAGTTGATCCGCCTGGGCAACCAGGGCGCGCATGGCGATCTGCTGCTTGAAGTGGAGTACGCCGCGCATCCGCGATTCGAAGTCGACGGACGCAACATCATCCATGTCCTCGCCGTCGCGCCATGGGAAGCCGCGTTGGGTGCCACCGTGAGCGTCCCGACGTTGGGTGGGGCGGTGGATCTCCGGATCCCTGCCGACTCCGAGGCCGGGCGGAAATTGCGCCTGCGTGGCCGCGGGTTGCCGGGGTCAGGCTCGACGCCTGCAGGCGATCAGATCGTCGAGCTGGAAGTGCTGGCACCACGCGCGCATTCGGATGCAGAGCGCGAGGCGTATCGCACCCTCAGGGACAGCTTTGGAGATGACTGGCGAAGGGAGTAAGCCGCTACGGCGGCAAGGCGGGCGCAAGCCCGCCGGATTCAGTTAGATCGCAGCGCCACCAATGCTGCTGACAATCATCGCGGACAGTTCTTCCTCGCTGAAAGGCTTCGTCAGATAAGCCTTCGCCCCTTGGCGCATACCCCAGACGCGGTCGGTGTCCTGGTCCTTGGTGGTCACCAGGATGATCGGGATGTGCTTGGTCGTGGGCTCGCGTGTGATGGCGCGCGTGGCCTGGAAGCCATTGAGGTTTGGCATCACCACGTCCATCAGGATCAGGTCGGGCAATTCGCGCTTGGCCACGACAACCCCTTCGGCGCCGTCTTCGGCCGTAAAGGCCTCGTGTCCGAGTTTCTCGACAATGCGCCGGATTCCCATCAACTGGGAAGGAGAATCGTCGACAATCAGGATGCGCGCCATGGATATTCCCCGGTGATCGAAATGATTGTAGCTGGCGCAAGCGTTGCCGCAAACCCGCGCTACAGCCTAGAGCCGTACCAATGTCCTTCCAAGGGAGCCACCGCCCAGCATCGTGGCGAAAACGCCCGGTAATTCCTCCAATGTCACCTCGCGTGTGCAGATACGATCGAGGTGCAAGGGCTTCCAATCACTCCCCAGGTGTTGCCAGACCGCTTGACGAATGTCCCGCGCAGTGCCGGCCGAGGCGATGCCGAGCAGGGAAACGCCCCGAATGATGAATGGCATGACGGTCGACGGGAGTGCTGATGAGCCGGCTAGCCCGGCGCTTGCAACATTGCCGTAGGGACGGGTCTGGGCCAGCAGGCTCGCGAGCATCGTGCCTCCCACATTGTCCAGGCCGCCGCCGAAGCGCGCGGTTTCCATGGGTCGGATGGTTTCAAGGACATCACGACCGAGCACCTTGCTGGCCCCGATCGACCGCAGGTAATCGGCCTGGACGAGCTTGCCACTGACCGCATGCACCTCGAAACCGGCGCGGCTGAAAATATCGACCGCCAGCGAGCCGACTCCACCGGTCGCCCCTGTCACGCAGAGTGGCCCAAGCGCAGGCGCTTGCCTGTTTTCCAGCATCCGGTACAGCGCCAGCGCTGCGGTGAATCCGGCGGTCCCGAGGATCATGCTTTCGCGCAGGTTCAACCCGCCAGGCAGGGGAATCGCCCATTGCGATTCAAGCCGCGCGTATTGCGAATACCCGCCGTCGCGTGTTTCCGACAGCCCGCATCCGGTGACGAGCACGGCGTCGCCTTCCTTGAACTTGCGATCAAGCGATGCGACGACGTTGCCGGCGACATCAATACCGCCAACCAGCGGGAAACTGCGCAGGATCTTGCCTTGACCGGTAGCGGCAAGGGCATCCTTGTAGTTGACCGAGGAATACGCTGACTTGATGACAATTTCGCCCGGCGACAAGTCGGCTAGCGAAATCTGTTCGGTACCACTGCGATAGCCCATGGCATCGTTGTGGATGCGAAAGGCGGGGAAATTGCCTGGTGTCATATGCTCGCGCTCACTCAAAGCCCGCCGTGCATGCGGTGAAAACCGGATGTTACGAACAACACTAGCGCAAATCAGGGCAGGTGTTTGCGCGCGACGCCTCGCTGCCCCGGGCCGCGCGCACGCATCCAGTCCATAAGCACGTCCATGTCCTCTCCATGCCAGAGATCGCGTCGATGTTCGGCGCGCAGGAAGCCTTCTGCGACCATCCGATCCATCATCGCAATCAGCGGTTCGTAATAGCCGTCGACGTCGAGGAATGCGCAGGGCTTGTCACCAAGCCCGAGCTGCCGCCAAGTCAGCATCTCGAACATTTCATCCAGCGTGCCGAATCCGCCCGGCAATGCGATGAAACCATCGCTGAGATCAAACATGCGGGCCTTGCGTTCGTGCATGGTGTCGACGACTTCCAGTCGCCCCAGCCCTGGATGCGCGACTTCCCATCCAACCAACTGGTGTGGAATCACGCCAATGACTTCGCCGTTTGCAGTGAGCGCGGCGTCGGCCAGCACGCCCATCAGGCCAACATTGCCGCCGCCATAAACGAGCGTCAGCCCTTCAAGGGCGAGACGCCTTCCCAAGGTAGCTGCGCGTTCGGCATAGACCGGCTTGTTACCGGCACTGGAGCCGCAGTAGACGCAGATCGACTTCATCGGTGTCAGGTCGCTTCCATCAGCACGATGCCAGACATGCGACGGCCAGCTTCGCGTTTCTGCTGCGACTGCAGTTTCGACAGCAACGTCCAAAGCCCTGCACCGGGCATGGTGCGATTGAGACGCAACGATTCATCCCAGGACGAACGGAATTCGGATTCCCGCCACCCCAAGGGTGCAAAGAATGCGGTACCTTCGGCCGGCGCGAAACGGAACGGCGCATGGCCTTCATCGAGCTTTGGCTGCCAGCTGCGTGCAAGCATTTTCAGCAGCATCGGTGAGGCAAGATCCGTCAGCCACCAACGGGCGTGCGCGATGTCATGCAGGTCACGCGCCAGCGCCGTCACCTCATCGCTTTCCAGATAGACCAGCAGGCCTTCGGTGATGACCAGGGCTGGGCCGTGCGAGGCTGCTTCCGCGAATACCGCACGTCGCGCATCGGCCTTACGCAAGTCAGCGGGGATGAATTCCAGTTCGCATCGCGGTGTTTCGCCCGCCATGCGTTCACGAAAGTAATTCACCATTTCCGGCAGGTCGACATGCAGCCAGCGCAGCGATGATGGGAGCGCCAGGCGATAGGGGCGGGCATCGAGTCCAGCAGCTAGATTGAGTACCGTGCGTGCTCCTTGCTGCACGCAGCGCATGACGATCTCGTCCATGACCACGGTACGCACGACCATGGGCCAGCTCATTGACTTGCCACGAGGCATCGCGTCGACGATTGCCTGGCCACGTTCGCCGGCAAGCCGGCGCGCATGGGGATCGTTAAAAAGCGCATCGCTGCGCTCGGTTTCCATCGCCCGATAGACCGCAACCCATAGCGCGGTATCGGAAACGTTGCGAATCGGATTCGGCTCGCTCATCGCATCCCGGTCCGCAAGGCGAGGATGGTCAGTTGGCTTTGTGGATCGCGCGCTTGTCGACGGCCATCGCCGCTTCATGCACGGCTTCGGACAACGTCGGGTGCGCGAAGCAGATGCGCGCAAGATCATCGGCAGCGCCGTTGAACTCCATGGCGATGACGCCTTCGTGTACGAGTTCGGAGACGTTCACGCCACACAGGTGCATGCCAAGGATGCGATCGGTCTCCGCGTGCGCGATGATCTTGACCAGGCCCGCAGGTTCGGCCATCGCCACTGCGCGCCCGACGGCCGCGAACGGAAAGCTGCCGGTCTTGTACGGGATGCCTTCGTCCTTGCACTGCTTCTCGGTCTTGCCGACCCAGGCGATTTCCGGCTCGGTGTAGATCACCCACGGCACGGTGTCGAGGTTGACGTGGCCAGGCATGCCGCCGATGAGTTCGGCGACCGCGATACCTTCCTCCGATGCCTTGTGCGCCAGCATCGGGCCGCGCACGCAGTCCCCGATCGCCCACACCCCGTCGACGCCGGTGTGGTTGTGCGCGTCAACCTCGATCATGCCGCGCGGGTCGAGGCTGACACCGGTGCCGTCGGCGAGCAGGCCCTTGGTCGCGGCACGACGGCCGACCGACACCAGCAGCTTGTCGAACACCAGCGTGTCTTGTTTGCCATCGGCGCCGGCATAGGTGACATGCACGCCATCCTTCTTCGACTCGGACTTGCTGACCTTTGCGCCAAGGCGGATGTCGAGGCCCTGTTTCTTGAACTCCTTCGCGGCGGCCTTTGCGATGTCGGCATCGGCTGCGGGAAGGAAGTCAGGCATCGCTTCGAGGATGACGACATCACTGCCCAAGCGCTTCCACACGCTGCCGAGCTCCAGCCCAATCACACCGGCACCGATCACGCCAAGGCGCTTGGGCACCGCGTCGAAGTCGAGCGCGCCGACGTTGTCGACGATGTCCTGGCCGAACTTCGCAAACGGAAGTTCGATCGAGTCCGATCCCGGGGCGAGGATCACGTTGGTCGCCTTCAACGCGATTTCGCTGCCGTCATGTTGCTTCACCTTGACGATGTTGCCCGGATGCAGCGTGGCAAAGCCGTAGACGGGAGCGACCTTGCTGTTCTTGAACAGCATCGCGATCCCACCTGTGAACTGTTTCACGATCGCATCCTTGCGGCCGATCATTGTCCCGACGTCCATCTTCGGGTTGTCGGCGGTGATGCCGTGCACGGCGAACAGGTGCGTGAGGTTGTGGAACTGCCGCGAGCTGTCGAGCAGGGCCTTGGACGGGATGCAACCCACGCGCAGGCAGGTACCACCCAGGGCGGGCTTGCCATCCTTGCCCAGTGCGGCGTCGACGCAGGCAGTCTTCAACCCAAGCTGCGCGGCGCGGATCGCGGCCACGTAACCGCCAGGCCCAGCCCCGATCACCACGACGTCGAAATTCTGTTGCTCGGTCATGCTTGTACTCGCTTGTTTTTGGCGCCTTCCACCGCTTGCGGGGGAAGGTTGGGATGGGCGGCGCTTCTGATCTCAAAAGCCGTACCCGTTCCCGAGCCCTCCCCCGCAAGCAGGGGAGGGAATTCATTGCTTACATCCCCAGCAGCATCCGGTGGGGATTTTCCAGCTGGTTCTTGATTTCGACCAGGAACAGCACTGCGTCCTTGCCGTCGACGATGCGATGGTCGTAGCTCAGCGCGATGTACATCATCGGTGCGGCGACAACCTGGCCGTTCTCCACGACCGCGCGCTCCTTGATGGTGTGCATGCCCAGGATCGCCGATTGCGGCGGGTTGACGATCGGCGTGGACATCAGCGAGCCGAACGTGCCGCCGTTGGTAATGGTGAACGTGCCGCCCTGCAGGTCTTCCAGCTTCAATCCGCCCTCGCGCGCCGCCTTCGCGTAACCGGCGATCGCCTGTTCGATTTCGGCGAACCCCATGCGTTCCGCATTGCGCAGCACCGGGGTCACCAGGCCGCGATCGGTCGACACCGCGATCGAGATGTCGGCATACCCGTGGTAGATCACGTCATTGCCGTCGACCGAGGCATTGACCACGGGATACTTCTGCAGCGCATTCGCCGCGGCCTTGGCGAAGAAGCTCATGAAACCCAGCTTGATGCCGTTGGCTTTCTCGAACTGCTCGCCGAGGTCCTTGCGCATCGCCATGACCTTGCCGAGGTTGACTTCGTTGAACGAAGTCAGCATCGCGATCGAATTCTTCGACTGCATCAAACGTTCGGCGATCCGCGCGCGCATGCGCGTCATCGGCACGCGTTCCTCGGGTCGTGCACCGCCACCCACGCCGCCGGCCTTGCCCGCGGCGAAATTGACAATGTCTTCCTTGGTCACGGCGCCCTTGCGGCCCGTACCAGGGACCTGGCTGGCATCGATGCCATCCTTCTGCGCGGTGAAGCGCGCGCCCGGCGGCAGGTCGGTCGTGCTATCCGCCCTGGGCACGGCGGCCGCTGGTTGCGACGCCGCGGCTTTGGCGGCAGCGGGCGCGGCGGCTTTCGCCGGTTCTGCTGGCTTGGCGGCCGGCTTCGCGGCGGCGGCGCCCTCCTCGATGATCGCGAGCACCTGCTGGCTGGTGACGGTGGCACCGGTCTCGAAGCGGATTTCCTTCAGGATGCCGTCGACGGGCGAGGGTACCTCCAGCACGACCTTGTCGGTTTCCAGATCGACCAGGTTCTCGTCGCGCGCGACCGCGTCGCCGGCCTTCTTGTTCCAGTTGGCGATGGTGGCGTCGGAGACGGATTCCGGCAGCACCGGTACTTTTACTTCAATGGCCATTGGCGGGCGTCCCGAGGATGGATGTGGCGTCGTTGCAGGGCAGGGTCTGGATGGCAGTCAGGCGGGTCATTCGACGGCAACGTCGCCATGGAGCGGGTTGACCAGCGCATCGGCGACGAGCTGCGCCTGCTCGGCGACATGCTCGGCGAAATGCCCCGTCGCCGGCGACGGCGAGCGGGCGCGGCCGGCATAGTGCAGCGCCTGGCGAGGCTGCAGGCAAGCGCGCAGGTGATGGTGGATCTGGTACCACGCGCCCTGGTTCTGCGGCTCTTCCTGGCACCACACGATTTCGGCTGCGCTCGCGAGGCGCTTGAGCTCGCCGGCGAGTTCGTCGCGCGGGAATGGATACAGCTGTTCGACGCGCACCAGCGCGACGTCGGTCGTGCCGCGCTTGCGTGCTTCCTCCAGCAGGTCGTAGTACACCTTGCCGGCGCAGACCACCACGCGCTTCACCTTCTTCGCAGTCGCCGTGGTGTCACCGATCAGCGCCTGGAATCCGCCACCCGCCAGTTCGTCCAGCGTGGAGACCGCGAGCTTGTGTCGCAGCAACGACTTGGGCGTCATCACCACCAGCGGCTTGCGCGTGGCCATGCGCATTTGCCGGCGGATCATGTGGTAGTCCTGCGCGGGCGTCGTCGGCGCGCACACGATCATGTTGTCCAGCGCGCACAGTTGCAGGAAGCGC